>NZ_JBQTJC010000024.1:0-40389 GCF_052387495.1 Sphingosinicella sp.
CACGCGGCTTTACAAGCGGCTGAAGCCGCCATCGCCCGCGCAAGCGACACGCTAAAGAGCGTGAGGCACATGGTGCAGCGAAAGCTTGTCGAAGGAAAGGCCACGTCGCTGACCCGTCTTGTCGAGGACCTTGTGCATTTGCTGCCGAGATCGCCTCCACTGGAATATCAGATCGAAGCCCATGCCGACCGGATTTTTGCCGACAAGATGCAGGTAGAACAGGTGCTGCTTAATCTCATTAGGAATGCCTGCGAGGCTATCGAAGGCAGGTCCGATGGGAAAATCGTTCTCGAAGCGCGCAGGGTCGGCAACATGGCAACAGTCTGCGTAGCCGATAATGGACCCGGTGTGCCCGCTGAAGCCCACGAGCACCTTTTCTCCCCCTTCAAGAGCAACAAGCCGGACGGGCTCGGAATCGGCTTGTCCATATGCCGTACGATTGTCGAGCAGCATCAAGGGCTCATATGGTTGGCAAGCAGTAGCAGCGGCGCGCGGTTCTGCTTCACCATTCCAGTTGCTCAAGATGATAACCCAAGTGGCTGAGCGCGCCTGGCCTGCGGCAGGGACATCTCGCGGCCACACGCGCCGGCTTGAACCTGGCAGAAGAGCGCGACCGCAATGGGTCGAACGCGGACGTACCGATTGAACGATCACGCGCAAGAAACACTTTCCTACAGCCCCCGCTTTGTGTCTTACCCTGTCGGATGGAACAGAACCAGAACCGACTCGTCCCCGAGGCGCCGGCCGATGAGTCCGCCTCTTCCCTCAACATTGTGCCTTCGGGCGCTGGCGTTCGAGACTTCGATCCGGTCCCACTGCGCTATCGGCAGGACGGCCTGACGCCGCAGAAGCAGCGCGAATATGTCGAGGCGCTGGCCGATTGCGGGGTGGCGCGCGAGGCGGCGGCGCGGATCGGCGTTTCCGAGCAGGCGGTGAACCGCGTCCGCCGCCGCGCCGATGCGCGCAGCTTCGATCTCGCCTGCGAAGCGGCCGCCCGCTTCGGCGCCCGGCGAATCCGCTCGATCGCTTTCGAGCGGGCGATCGAAGGCACGGTGAAGCGTCATTATTATCATGGCGAACTGAAGAGCGAGGAGGTGGTCTACGACAATCGCCTGCTCATCTACCTGCTCGGGAAGACCGAACATCTCGTCCCCGAGCTTGGCCGTGTCCACGCCGCCACCGAAAATTGGGAGGCGCTGGTCGAATCGATCGAGCATGGCACGCCAACCCCGGACCTTCGCTCCGAATGGGAGCGCGAACGAGACGAGCGGCTGGCCGAATATGCCGAAGAGAGCGAAGAGGACGAAGAGGACGAAGGAGACGACGCCAATGACATCATTGGCGAGCAAGTCTGGGAGGAGGATGGCGGCTGGCTGACCAGCTTCCCGCCGCCAGCCGGCTTCGACGGCGTTGAGGATGGCGTTCCGGGCGACGAGGATTATCGCCGCTCGCTCACCAAAGCGGAAGAGGCCGCGCTCGCCGCGTGCGACCAGGAAGACGAGGAAGAGCGCCTCGAGGCAGTCCGCCTCGCCTCCGCCCGCCGTGACCGCTTTTTCGGCTTCGAGGGCGGCCTCCGGGACGAAGAGATTTTTTCGCCCTGGGAAGCTGAAACTTATGAAACATCCGTTCAGGTTTGAGCCAATGCCGGTCCCCGCATCCGCGCGACCGCACCGCCAGCGACGCAGGCCTCGGTGCCTTCGCGTCTTTGCGTCTTCGCGTGAACCAATTCAGAAGGACTCACGCAAAGACGCTAAGACGCAAAGGTTCTGCGTCCCGACGCACCCGCTGCGGCAGACGAGAATGCGGAAATCAGCGCGTGGCGTTGTAGCGGAGCTGATCCTCGGTGAGCTCGAAGCCGATCAAAAGCTCGAACCGCGCCCGGTCTACCGCGGCGGGGACGGCGGGATCGGAGAGCGGGTCGACCGCGGCGGCGGGATCGCCGGGGCGGCGCTGGCGAGTGATCTCGCGGCGGATGTCCTCGGGCAAAGTCGCCGCCGAGCGCAGCACCTGCGAGGTCGCGGCGGCCGAGGCGCTGGCGCGATGCTGGCCGTCCTCGAAGCGCACCGCGACGCGGCTGACGCGCTTGGCGACGATGCTGGTGCCGGAATGAACGACGGTCGCGAAATAGGGCAGCACGACCTCGCGCGCGCCGCTCGCGTCGCGGCGCTGGGCGTGCACCTCGAAGGTCGCGGTGGTGACGATATATTCGCCCGCCTCGTTGCAGGTGCCGCGCAGATTGGTGATCTGCGCGACCACGTCGATCGCGCTCGCGTCGCGGCTGGTCGCCGGGTTGAACAGGGTGACGTCGCCGGCCGGCGCGGGAATCGCGACCGGGGGGCAGGCGGTGTAGCTGGTCAGGATGCCCGCCTGGTAGATGTCGCCCTCGCGGGCGCAGCCGATCAGGCCGAGAGTGGCGAAAGCGGCAACGGCCGCCCTGGAAGTGAACAGGCGCAAAGCGGGATCCCCAATATGTGTCGTGACGCTTCCCTAGCGTCCCAGGACTATCGTGCAAACTGGCAATTCGGTAGAGCGGCCCCCAAGTGAACCACGAATGACCGACAAGCCTCCCCTCACCCTGCTGATCGCCGCGCCGCGCGGCTTCTGCGCCGGCGTCGACCGCGCGATTCGGATCGTCGAGCTCGCGCTCGAGCGCTATGGCGCGCCGGTCTATGTCCGCCACGAGATCGTCCACAACAAGTTCGTCGTCGAGGAGCTGAAGGCGCAGGGCGCGGTGTTCGTGCGCGAGCTGGACGAGGTGCCGGACGGGGTACCGGTGGTCTTCTCCGCCCACGGCGTGCCCAAAATCGTGCCCGCGCGGGCCGAGGAACGCGGCCTCAACTATCTCGACGCGACCTGCCCGCTCGTCTCCAAGGTCCACCGCCAGGCCGAGCGGCTGATCGAGCAAGGCCGGCATATTCTTTTCATCGGCCACGAAGGCCATCCCGAGGTGGTCGGCACCTTCGGCCAGGTGCCCGAGGGGCGGATGACCCTGATCGAAACCGCCGAGGATGCGGAAGCCATCGAGCCCGCCGATCCGACGCAACTCGCCTTCCTCACCCAGACCACGCTCTCGGTCGACGACACGGCGGAGATCGTCGCGATCCTGAGGCGCCGCTTCCCGCTGATCCAGGTCCCGCGCAGCGAGGATATTTGCTACGCCACCTCGAACCGGCAGGCGGCGGTCAAGGCGATCGCGGGGCGCTGCGACGCAATGTTGGTGATCGGCGCCTCGAACAGCTCCAATTCGCTTCGCCTGGTCGAGGTCGCCGAGCGGGCCGGCGCCCGCGCGATGCTGGTCGCGCGCGGCCACGACGTCGATTTTCGCTGGCTCGGGGGCGTCCGCACCCTCGGCATCACCGCCGGCGCCTCGGCCCCCGAGGTGCTGGTCCGCGAGGTCGTCGAGCGGCTGGCCGAGCGCTTCGAGGTCAGCGAGGAGCCGGTCGAGGGCGTCGAGGAGAATATGGTCTTCAAGCTCCCCCGCGCCCTCGTCGCATGAGCGATCTGACCGAGGTCGAGATCTTCACCGACGGCGCCTGCAAGGGCAATCCCGGCCCCGGCGGCTGGGGCGTCGTGATCCGCTCCGGAGCGAAGGAGCGGGAGCTGTCCGGCGGCGAGCCGCTCACCACCAACAACCGCATGGAGCTGCTCGCCGCGATCCGCGCCCTGGAGGCACTCACCCGCCCCTGCCGCGTCCAGCTCTACACCGACAGCCTCTACGTCCGCGACGGCATCACCAAATGGATCCACGGCTGGCGGCGGAACGGCTGGCGGACGGCGGATAGGAAACCGGTCAAGAATGCCGAGCTCTGGCAGGAGCTGGTCGAGGCCTGCGCGCCGCATCGGATCGAATGGCATTGGGTCAGGGGCCATGCCGGCCACCCGGAGAACGAGCGCGCCGACCGCCTCGCCTGCGCCGCCGCCGAAGCTCAGCTGAAGCGCGCGGCGGAGTAAGGCGCCGGGTCGATATGGGCGACCGTCTCGTCCGGCGCCCGGCCGAACAGCAAGGCGGCCGCGAGCCTGGCCGCGGCGGGCGCGGTCTGGATGCCGAAGCCGCCCTGGCCGGCACACCAGAAGAAGGCCGGCCGGCCGGGGTCGAAGCCGTAGACCGGCAGCCGGTCGGGGGCGAAGCTGCGCAGGCCCGCCCAGGCGCGCTCGACCCGCTCCACCCGCCAGTCGACCGCCTGCTCGAGCCGGTCGATCGCGGTGGCGACGTCGATCTCCTCGGCCGCGCAATCCGAAGGCGCGCACGGGCTCTCGTCGTGCGGGCTCAGCCAGAGTCGTCCGCCCGCCTCCGGCTTGAAATAGAAACGCTCGCGAGCGTCGATCACCAGCGGCAGATTGGCGGGCGGCGGCGGCGCGACCCGGAGCTGCGCGATCGTCCGCCGATAGGGCGTGATGCCGATCGGCGCGATGCCCGCCAAGGCGGCCACCTCGTCCGCCCAAGCGCCGCTTGCGTTGACGAGAATGTCCGCCGCGAAGGTCCCGCCGCTCGTCTCGATCCGCCAGCCCCCGTCATGCCGCGCACCCGTCACCCGCGCGTCGGTGACCAGCGCCGCCCCGCGCGCGCGCGCGCGCTTGAGATAGGCCGCGTGAAGGGCGCCCACGTCGATGTCGGCGCAGCTCGGCTCGAACAAAGCCGCGTCCCGGCCCGGCCTGAGCCCCGGAATTCGCCGCTCGATCTCCCTGCGTCCGAGCCGTTCCAGCGGGACCGGCGAGCCGGCGAATTCGTCGAGCAGCGCGTCGAGAACGCCCTCCCCCTCGGCGTCAGCGAGGTGGAGCGCCCCGCGCTGCGTCATCAGCGGCCGGTCGGCGAAATCGGCGGGCGGCGCGGCGAGGAAGCGGCCCGAGGCGCTGGTCAGCGGCTGGATCTGCGGCCCGCCATAGGTCTCCGACCAGAAGGCGGCGGAGCGCCCCGTGCTGTGATAGCCGGGCTGCGCCTCCGCCTCGATCAGCACCACTTTTGCCTCGCCCGCCACCTCGGCGGCGAGGCTGGCGCCGGCGATCCCCGCGCCGACCACCGCCACGTCATAGGCGCGGCTCAATGCTCCAGCCCGGCGAGAAAGGCGTCGATCCGGTCGAGCGCGTCGCGGCGGATCGGATCGCTCTCGCGCAAAATCTCGTGCGCCGCGTCGTTGATCCACTCGACCCACGCATCGGGAAGTTGGCGCGCGACGCGGCGGATCGCTTCAGAGCTGACCAGCCGGTCGCGCTCGGTGGCGACGATCAGCATCGGCAGCGTCACATTGGCGAGCTTCTCCGCCGTGAAGGAGGCGGCCGACGAGCGGAACGCCTCGCGCAGCCAGCCCCAGCTCGGCGAGCCGATGTCGAAGCCCGGCTGCGCTGTCCACCAATGCAGCTCGTCCTCGTAGCGCTCGCGGCAGTCGGTGAGGTTGCGCTGCCGGGCCGAGCCCCAGGGCGAGCCGCCCACGGGCGGCTTCCACACCCGCTCCTTCTCCCAGCCCAGCTGGCACATGAAGTCGGCGATCTGGGGCGCCAGCCAGGCCGGCATCGGATAGGAATTGACCTCCAGCATCGGCGCGACGAGCACCGCCGCGTCGAGCGCCGGGCGCTTGTCGACCAAGGCGCGAAGCAGCAGGTGGGCGCCCATCGAATGAGCGACTGCGACGTGCGGCCCCGGACCGTCGGCGCGCCACGCCTCGATCAGCCCCGCGAGATCGGCCGCCAGCTCCTCGAAGCCGATCGCCCGGCCCGCCTTGCCGCCTTGCGACAGGCCCTGTCCCCGCCAGTCGAAGCTGGTGACGTTCCAGCCGGCCTCATGCCAATCGCCATAGGCTTCGAGATATTTCTCGATGAAGTCGCCCCGCCCGCCCACGAAAAGCAGGCTGCCGCGCGCCGCGCGCCCTTCGCCCTGGCGCCAGTCCATCCGGCGCAGCGCCCAGCCGTCCGGCGCGGCCCAGGTCGAGAACAGCGCCTCGGCCGGGTGCGATCGCCAGTTGCGCGTGCCCGTGTCCATCGCCGTCACGGTTACGGTTTGGAAAGCCTCGCCGTCTAGAGGATTGCGCCATGTGGACGGAGCTCTCCTGGATCTTGCTCGCCTTTCTGGCGCTGCTGCTGGTCGTCGCTTCGTGGGGCGACCTTCGGACGCGCACCATCTCCAACGGCCTCAACCTCGCCGTCGCGCTGCTCGCCATCCCCTTCTGGTGGGCGAGCGGGCTGGCGCTCTGGCCCGATGTCGCGCTGCAGGTCGGTGTCGCCCTGCTCGTCTTCGCCGCCTTCGCCGGCGTCTTCGCGCTGGGTGGCATGGGCGGGGGCGACGTCAAGCTGCTCGGCGCGATCGCCCTGTGGCTGCCCTGGCCGGCGGTTCTTGCCCTGCTCGTCATCATGTCGCTCGCCGGCGGCGCGCTCACGCTCGCCATGCTGCTCCGCAAGCGGCTCGCCCGCAGCGAGGCACGGCTCGAAATTCCGTACGGCGTGGCGATCTCGTTCGGCGGATTGTGGCTGATTAGCGAACGGTTTCTTTACCAATTTGGCTGATGACTGGGCCCTGAAATTTCACTCGGGTCCCATTCGGGGGAGGCGACAAACGCCATGGACGTCAAGAAAATCGCGCTGCTGGTAGGCGCGCTCATCATCGCGGCCGTCACCGCCGTCATGGCGAAGAACATGTTCACCGGCGCGGGCGCGCCGCAGGCGCAGGCCGGACCGGTCGTGCCCGAGGGCCCGCAGGTGCTGGTTGCGACCCGCACCCTCCCCGTCGGCACGATCGTCGACGCCGAAGCCTTCCGCTACCAGCCCTGGCCCGAGGGCCTCGTTCAGGACGCTTATTATATCCGCGGCGCCGAGGGCGAGACCGATCCGTCCAGCCTGATCGGCACCGTCGTGCGCTCCGAGATCACCGCCGGCCAGCCCGTTACCCAAGGCTCCCTCGTGCGTCCCGGCGAGCGCGGCTTCCTGGCGGCGGCGCTCGGGCCCGGCATGCGCGCCGTCACCGTTCCCGTCTCCGCGACCAGCGGCGTCGCCGGCTTCGTCTTCCCGGGCGACCGGGTCGATATGGTCCTGACCCAGGAGGTCGAGGGCGGCGGCGACGGGGCCCCGCTCCGGGTCTCCGAGACGATCCTTCGTAACATCCGCGTCCTCGCCGTCGACCAGCGCCTCAACGCGCGCGACGAAGAGGGCAACCAGGTCGCCCAGACGGTCTCGACCGTGACCTTTGAAGCCACGCCCCGCATCGCGGAGAGGATCGCGGTCGCCCAGACGATCGGCCAGCTCTCGCTGTCGCTCCGGTCGTTGGCGGACAACAATGCCGAGCTGGAGCGCGCCATCGCTTCCGGCGAGGTCCAGGTCCCGCAAAGCGACGATCCGCGCGCCGAGCGCCGCATGCTGCTCGCCGTCGCCAATCGTCCGAGCGACGGACCTTCTACGTACACGGTGGGCGCCGATGTCTCCCGTTTCCAGCGCGGCAGCGTGCCCGGTCGGGCGCGTGACGACAATAATAATGCTGCGCCGGCTTCGGGTGGTGCCTCTGGTGCGGTTGGTGTTGACGGCAGACCTGCGGGTCCGGTCGTCCGCGTCGCCCGCGGCAACAACGTGACGCTCGTTCCGGTGGGAGCACGCTAAGATGAAAAAGTTCAATTCGATCAAGCGCACGGCGCTCGGCACCGCCCTGGCGGCGGCGCTGGCGGCGGGCCTGGCCCTGGCGCCGAGCCAGACGGCGGCCCAGCCGGCCGGCGCGGTGGCTCCGACCAACGACGTGACCCTGTCCGTCGGCACGGGGCGCATGGTCCGCCTCAACGGTACGATGAGCGACCTCTTCGTCGCCAACGACGCGATCGCCGACGTCCAGGTGCGCTCGCCCAACCAGATCTACATCTTCGGCCGCGCGGCAGGGAATACCTCGGTCTACGCGACCGACCGCTCCGGCCGGGTGGTCTATTCGGCCAATGTCCGGGTGGGCCAGAATCTGGGTTCGGTCGATCAGCTGCTCGACATGGCGATGCCCGAGGCCGACATTCAGGCGACGCCTTTGAACGGCATGGTGCTGCTGACCGGCACCGTCGCCCAGCCGAACGACGCGGCCGAGGCCGAGCGCCTCGTCCAGGCCTTCGTCGGCGCCGACACGCAGGTGGTGAGCCGCCTGCGCACCGCGACGCCGCAGCAGGTCATGCTGCAGGTCCGCATCGCCGAGGTGAGCCGCTCCTTCGTCCGCGAGGTCGGCATGAACCTGATCTCCCAGGATACGACCGGTGGCTTCAATTTCGGGGTCTTCCGCGGCACGCGGGGGACGGCCACGGACGCAGCCACCCAGCTCCCGATCAACGCTTTCCAGCGGATCGCCACGGGCAGCTGGACGCTCGAGGCGGCCGGCCGGCTGTTCGGCCTCGACGTCGCCTCGGCGCTCGACCTCGCCGAGAATAACGGCATGGTGACGACCTTGGCCGAGCCGACGCTGACCGCCCTGTCCGGCGAGACGGCGAGCTTCCTCGCCGGCGGCGAGTTCCCGGTGCCGATCTCCCAGTCGCTGGGCACGGTGACGATCGAGTACAAATCCTACGGCGTCGGCCTGGCCTTCACGCCGACCGTGCTCGAGGACGGCCGCATCTCGATGCGCGTTCGCCCGGAAGTGTCCGAGCTGTCGACCGAGGGGAGCATCCGCTTCAACGGCTTCGACGTGCCGGCGCTGACCACGCGGCGCGCCGAGACGACGGTGGAGCTCGGCTCCGGCCAGAGCTTCATGATCGGCGGCCTGTTGCGCAACGCCAACACCAACACGATCGACCGCGCACCCGGGCTCGGCAGCTTGCCGATCATCGGCGCGCTGTTCCGCTCGACCCGGTTCCGCCGCGCGGAGACCGAGCTGGTGATCATCGTCACGCCCTATCTGGTGAACCCGGTTTCGGCCAACCAGATCGCGCTGCCGACCGACGGCTTCCGTTCGGCCAATGACGGCCAGCGGATCCTGCTCGGCCAGGAGCATAACAGCGTCAGCGGCGAGCGGCGTCCGGTCCCGACCGCAGCCCCGCCGCGCACCGTGGCGCCGGGCATCGACGGCGCGGGCGCCGCGAACAACGCGCCGGTGCCGAACGCGCCCGCCCCGGCCCAGCGGGCCGAGAACGCGGCCGCCCGCCCGCCCCAGTCGGCCAGCGCCCAGCCCGGCTTCGACTTCTGATGAGCGCCCGAGAGCGAAAGGACGAAAAGACCATGTCTCGCATCAAGAGCTTCGCGACCGCCGCCGTCCTCGGCCTCGGGGCCAGCGCCTGCGCGTCGTCGAACAGCGGCCCACTCAGCGCTGTCAACAATCCGAGCGTCTATTCGGTGCACCAGCCCGTCGTGGAGCGCACCGACTTCGTGCTCGACCTGAGGTCCGACCGAGGCGGCGTCTCGCCGGGCGAGATCGAGCGACTGCACGGCTGGTTCGATTCGATCGGTCTTCGCTACGGCGACCGCATCTCGGTCGACGAGGGCTATGGCGCCGGCGGCGCGCGCGCCGACATCGCCCGCGCGGTCGGCGAATATGGCCTGCAGCTCGAGCCTGGCGCGCCGGTCACCGCCGGCGAGGTCGGGGCGGGCTCGGTCCGCGTCATCGCCAGCCGCGCCACCGCCAGCGTGCCGAGCTGCCCCGATTGGGCCGCGGCCGGCAACGGCATCACCCCGCCGCAGGGCACGTCAACCAATTTCGGCTGCTCCACCAACTCGAACCTCGCGTCGATGGTCGCCAATCCCAACGATCTCGTTCGCGGCCAGGTCAATTCGGGCAACGGCGCCAGCAGCACCGCGTCGCGCGCCATCCGTGTCTACCGCGAAGCTCAGCCGTCTGGCCAGCGCGGCCTGTCGGCGCCGACCACTACCGGGGGGAGCAACCAGTAATGAACGCGCCTTTCCATGGGAGCCGCGCAGCCGGGCTCCGCGATCCCTTCACGGCTTTCGTCTGCGACGAAGCGACGGCCGACATGCTGCGCCCGATCGCGGTCGAGCATGGCTGGTCGCCGGAGAAGGTGAACAAGGGCGGGCTCCGTAACGCCGTCCAGACCCTCTCGGTCTCGGCCAGCCCCTGCATCCTGTTCGTCGACCTCTCCGAAAGCGGCGATCCGCTCAGCGACATCAACGCGCTGGCCGAAGTCTGCGAGCCGGGCACGGTGGTGATCGCCGCCGGCCAGGTCAACGACGTCCGTCTCTATCGCGACCTCGTCGCCAGCGGCATCCAGGACTATCTCCTGAAGCCCTTCTCGCCCGACCAGCTCCGCGACGCCTTCGCCAATGCGCAGCTGACCATCTCCGGTCCGCGCATGAACGAGGGCGGCAGTGACAAGCCGAACGTGGCGGCCGCCGTGATCGGCGTGCGCGGCGGCGTCGGCGCCTCGACCATCGCCTCGTCCTTGGCCTGGCTGATGGGCGACAAGGCCGGGCGTTCCACCGCTTTGCTCGACCTCGACGTCCATTTCGGCACGGGCGCGCTCGGGCTCGATCTCGAGCCGGGCCGCGGCCTCACCGACGCGATCGAGAATCCGAGCCGCATCGACGGGCTGTTCATCGAGCGCGCGATGGTGCGCGCCAACGACAAGCTCTGCGTGCTCTCCGCCGAGGCGCCGATCAACCAGCCGATGCTGAGCGACGGCTCCGCTTATTTCCAGCTGCAGGAAGAAATCCGTCACGCCTTCGAAGGCGCCGTGATCGATCTGCCCCGCCACATGCTGGTCCAGTTCCCGCACCTCGCGGGCGACGTCCAGGTCGTGATCGTGGTCGTCGAGTTCACCCTCGCCGCGACCCGCGACGCGATCCGGGTTCTCTCCTGGCTGAAGGCGAACGCGCCGCAGGCCAAGGTGATCGTCGTCGCCAACAAATGCCTGCCCGCCGGGCAGGAGGTGACGCGCAAGGACTTCGAGCATTCGATCGAGCGTAAGGTGGATGTGGTCCTTCCGTTCGACGCCAAGGCGGCGACCCAGGCGGCCAAGCTCGGCCAGCCGCTCGCCAAGGCGACCAAGTCGACGAAAATCTCGCAGCCGCTCAACCAGCTGCTCACGCAGACGCTGGAGCAGGGGCCCGAGGAGGAAGCAGCCGCGACCGGCAAGAGCGGCAGCGGCTCGCTGCTCGGCAGGCTCGGCAATTTCAAATCGCTGGTCGCCAAGAAGCCCAAGGAGGCTTCGGCGCAGGCCGCCTGACGGCAACACGTCGCCGCCAGGCGAGGAGGATAGATGTCCGGTTTTGCTTTGATGCTGATGGCGGCGGGGCTCATCACCACGCTGCTGCTCGTCATGGCCGCTTTCGCCGGGCCTTCTCTCGCGAAGGCCCAGGCGCGGCGGCTGGAGAGCGTGCGCGAGCGGCACAGCCGGTCGACCGAGGCGGTCGCCCAGGCGCAGCTTCGCCGCATCTACGCCCAGCGCCAGAACCGGATGGAGGGCCTCGCCCAGCGCTTCATTCCCAATCCGGCCCTGTTCCGCCGCCGGCTGGAGCAGACCGGCAAGAGCTGGACGCTCGGCCAATATGGCATCGCCTCGGTCGGGCTCGCCGGCGCCGTCGCCGCCGTCCTGATCTTGCGCGGCCTGCCGATCGGCCTCGGCCTAGCGCTCGGCGCGCTGGCCGGCATCGGCCTGCCCCATTTCATCGTCGGCCAGCTGATCAAGCGCCGCGTCAACACCTTCACCGCCCGCTTTCCGGATGCGAGCGAGCTGATGGTGCGCGGCCTGCGTTCGGGTCTGCCAGTCTCGGAGACGATGGGCATCGTCTCGACCGAAATCCCCGATCCGGTCGGCCTCGAGTTCCGTAACGTCTCCGACAAGATGAAGATCGGGCGGACGATGGAGGCGGCCCTGCAGGAGACCGCGGACCGGCTCGGCACGGCCGAATTCCAGTTCTTCGTGATCTCGCTGCAGATCCAGCGCGAGACCGGCGGCAACCTCGCCGAAACCCTGTCGAACCTCGCCGAGGTGCTCAGGAAGCGCGCCGCGATGAAGCTCAAGATCCGGGCGATGTCGTCCGAATCCAAGGCGTCGGCCTATATCATCGGCGCCCTGCCCTTCATCGTCTTCGGGCTGATCTGGTTCATCAACGGCCAGTATATGCAAAATTTCTTCGTCGATCCGCGGCTGATGATCGCGGGCGGTGTCGGCCTGGTGTGGATGTCGATCGGCGCCTTCATCATGTCCAAGATGATCAATTTCGAGATCTAAGAGGGAAGGCCAGCAGCCAATGTCGACCGGGCCGACCTTGATGGGTATCGACGTCACGATGGTGGCGACCGCGCTTTCCGCGGTGGCGACCTTCGCCGTGCTCGTCGCGATCTACGCGGCGACGACGGTGCGCGACCCCATGGCCAAACGGGTCAAGGCGCTGAACGAGCGGCGCGAGCAACTGAAAGCCGGCATCGTCGCCTCGACCTCGAAGCGGCGAAAGAAGACCATCTCCAACCGCAACGAAATGGCCGACAAGGTGCGCGGCCTGCTCTCCTCGCTGCAGATGCTCCAGGATTCCCAGGTGCAGAAGGCGCAGGGGAAGCTGATGCAGGCGGGCATCCGCTCCAAGGATCTCGCCTTCGTCGTCATCTTCGCGCGCTTCGTCATGCCGGTCGTGTTCGGCACCTTCGCGGTGGTGATGGTCTATGTGGTCGATTATTTTCCCGATTGGGGCGCGTTCAAGAAATACGGCCTCGTCGCCGGCACGCTGCTGCTCGCCTACAAGGCGCCCGATTTGTGGCTCAAGAACAAGATCGACAAGCGCACCTCGGCAGTCCGCAAGGGCCTGCCCGACGCGCTCGACCTGCTCGTGATCTGCGCCGAGGCCGGCCTCACCGTCGACGCCGCCTTCGGCCGCGTCGCCAAGGAGCTGGGCAAGGCTTATCCGGAGCTCGGCGACGAGTTCGCGCTGACCGCGATCGAGCTGGGCTTCCTCACCGATCGCCGGCTGGCGTTCGAGAACCTGGCCAAGCGGATCGATCTCGACGCGGTGCGCGGCGTCGTCACGACGATGATCCAGACCGAGAAATACGGCACCCCGCTCGCCAGCGCGCTGCGCGTCCTTTCGGCCGAGTTCCGCAACGAGCGGATGATGCGCGCCGAGGAGAAAGCGGCGCGGCTGCCGGCGATCATGACCGTGCCGCTGATCCTGTTCATCCTGCCGGTGCTGTTCATCGTCATCCTCGGCCCGGCGGCCTGCTCGATCAACGACGCGCTGCTCTCGGGCTGAACCGCCTGCGGAACAATCGCGCGCCACGTGCGATTGAGCCGCAGGAGGTCCCCCATGGAAGCTTTCTCGCTCGATCAATGGCTGGTGCTGCTGCTCGCCTTCGTGCTCGGCCTGATCCTCGGCATGGCCTTCCTCGCCAGCCCCAAGTGGAAGCGCCGCTGGCGCGAGGAGAATGAGCGCGTGCGCGAACTCGAGGCCGAGAACGCGCAGCTCCGCAAGGACGCCGCCGAGATGGACTCGCTCCGCCACGCCGCCGCCCGGGACGAGGCGCGGCACGACGACCGCGACCGGCCGGGGCCGCTCTAGGCTTTCCGCAGCGCCGCCTGGGCCGCCGCCAGCCTCGCGATAGGAACGCGATAGGGCGAAGCGCTGACGTAATCGAGGCCGACCTTCTCGCAGAAAGCGACGCTGGCGGGATCGCCGCCATGCTCGCCGCAAATGCCGAGCTTGAGGCCGTCGCGCGCCGCCCTTCCCCGTTCCGCCGCGATCGAGATCAGCTCGCCGACGCCTTCGGCGTCGAGGCTGACGAAGGGGTCGCGGGCGAAGATGCCCTGCTCGACATAGGCGCCTAAAAAACGGCCGGCGTCGTCGCGGCTGACCCCCAAGGCGGTCTGGGTGAGATCGTTGGTGCCGAAGCTGAAGAAATCGGCGTCCTGCGCGATCTCGCCGGCGGCGAGGCAGGCGCGGGGCAACTCGATCATCGTCCCGATCAGGTAGTCGATGCGCGCGCCCCGTTCGGCGAACACCGTCTCGGCGGTGCGCTCGATCAGCGCGCGGATGATGGCGAGTTCCTTGCGGGTGGCAATGAGCGGGACCATCACCTCGGGCAGGGGCGCCTCGCCTTCCCCCGCCACCTCGAGCGCGGCCTCGAAGATCGCGCGGGCCTGCATCTCGTAGATTTCGGGATAGGTGATACCGAGCCGGCAGCCGCGATGGCCGAGCATCGGGTTCGATTCCGACAGCTCGGCGGCGCGGCGGCGCAGGGTCTCGACGTCGAGGCCCGAGGCGCGGGCGACCTCGGCGAACTCCTCCTCGGCATGGGGCAGGAATTCGTGCAGCGGCGGATCGAGCAGGCGGATGGTGACCGGCAGGCCCGCCATGATCCGGAAAATCTCAATGAAATCGCCGCGCTGGGCGGGGAGCAATTTGTCGAGCGCGATGCGGCGGCCCGCCTCGTCCGAGGCGAGGATCATCTGGCGGACGTTGGCGATCCGCTCGGCGTCGAAGAACATATGCTCGGTGCGGCAGAGGCCGATCCCCTCGGCGCCAAACTCGCGCGCGGCGCGGCAGTCGTTCGGAGTCTCGGCATTGGCGCGGACCTTGAGGCGGCGCTTCGCGTCCGCCCATATCATCAGCGTTCCGAAATCGCCGCTCAATTCGGGCTGGACGGTCGGCACCTCGCCCAGCATCACCTCGCCGGTGCTGCCGTCGAGGGTGATCACCTCGCCTTCCCTCACCTCGCGCCCGCCGACGCGCATCAGCTTGTTCTTGTAATCGATCGCGATTGCGCCGGCGCCCGAGATGCAGGGGCGCCCCATGCCGCGGGCGACGACGGCGGCGTGGCTGGTCATCCCGCCGCGCGCGGTGAGGATGCCCTCGGCCGCGTGCATGCCGTGAATGTCCTCGGGCGAGGTCTCGACCCGGACGAGGATCACCGCCTCGCCGTCAGCCCTCCATTTCTCGGCGGTGTCGGCGTCGAACACCGCCTTGCCGCAGGCGGCGCCGGGCGACGCCGGGAGGCCCTTGGCGATCACCTCGCGGTGCGCTTGCGGATCGAGGGTCGGGTGGAGCAATTGGTCGAGCGCCTGCGGATCGACCCGGCAGACCGCCTCCTCCTCCTTGATCAGCCCTTCCTCCGCCATGTCCACCGCGATCTTGAGCGCCGCCCTGGCGGTGCGCTTGCCGGTACGGGTCTGCAGCATCCACAAGGTGCCGCGCTCGACGGTGAACTCGATGTCCTGCATCTCGCGATAGTGGCGCTCGAGCCGGTCGAACACCTTGGCGAGCTCGCCATAGACCTCGGGCAGCGCCTCCTCCATCGAGGCCGCCTTCGCCCCGGCTTTCTCGCGCGCGGCCCTGGTCAGATATTGCGGGGTGCGGATGCCGGCGACGACGTCCTCGCCCTGGGCGTTGATCAGATATTCGCCGTAATAGGCGCGCTCGCCGGTCGAGGGATCGCGGGTGAAGGCGACGCCGGTGGCGCTGTCCTCGCCCATATTGCCGAACACCATCGCCTGGACGTTGACCGCCGTGCCCCAGTCGCCGGGAATGGCGTGGAGGCGGCGGTAGGTCTTGGCGCGCTCGGCGTTCCACGAGCCGAAGACGGCGCCGATCGCGCCCCAGAGCTGGTCGTGCGGGTCGCCCGGGAAGGGCCGGCCCAATTCCTCCTCGACGATCTCCTTGTAGCGGCCGGCGAGCTTCTCCCAGTCCGCCGCGCCAAGATCGGTGTCGAGATGGACGCCCTTGTCCTCCTTGGCGATCTCGAGCGCTTCCTCGAACAGGCCGTGATCGACGCCAAGGACGACGTCGCCGTACATCTGAATGAAGCGGCGGTAGCTGTCCCAGGCGAAGCGCGGATCGCCGGAGCCGGTTGCGAGGCCGCGCACCGTCTCTTCGTTGAGCCCGAGATTGAGGACGGTGTCCATCATCCCCGGCATCGACACCCGCGCGCCGGAGCGGACCGAGACCAGCAGCGGATTGGCGGCGTCGCCGAAGCGGCGGCCGGTCACCGCCTCGATATGGGCGATCCCTTGCGCGACCTGATCGGACAGCGCCGCGCGATAGCCCTCGCTCTGTTCCTGGTAGAGCGCGCAGGCGGTGGTGGCGATGGTGAAGCCGGGCGGGACCGGCAGGCCGATCGACGCCATCTCGGCAAGATTCGCGCCCTTGCCGCCGAGCAGATTCTTGTTGCCCGCCTCGCCGTCGGAAACGCCGCCGCCGAAGCGATAAACGTGGCGAGTCATTGGGCGGCCCTTCCCGCCGGAAGGTTCGAAAGGTCCGGAAGGTCCCGCTTCCCATAAGGAGAAAAAGATCGAACGATCCGATCAGCCCTCGATCCTGGAGAAATCCGCCACGCGGTGGACCGCGTCGCGCATCGTGGCCAATAGGTCGAGGCGGGCGGCGCGCTTGGTTTCATCGGGGTCATTCACAGTCACCTTGTCGAAAAACGCATCCACCGGCGCGCGCAGGCTCGCGAGCGCGCGCATCGCCGCTTCGAAGTCCTCGGCCTCGACCGCGGCGCGGGCGGCGGGCTCGGCCGAATCGAGCGCGGCGATCAGGGCCTCTTCCGCCTTTTCAGGCGTGTAGGAAAGGGGTTTGTTCCTGCCTTGTTCCCTTGTCGTCATCCCGGCGGAGGCCGGGACCTCAGGGGGGCTAGCCGCTGGGCCTTCTTGTCCCGAGGCCCCGGCCTTCGCCGGGGCGACGGGGGACGGCCACCCCTCCTTCTTCAGGATATTGGCCGCGCGCTTGTAGCCGGCGAGGAGATCGGCGCCCTCGGCCGTCTCGACGAAGGCCTGCAACGCCTTCACCCGCGCGAGCAGGCGGACGAGATCGTCCTCCCCGCCGAGCGCGAACACCGCGTCGATCAGATCGTGCCGGACCCCCGCCTCGCGCTGCTGAACCTTGAGGCGGTCGGCGAAGAAGGAAAGGAGAGAGTTGAGCGCGTCGGCGTGCGGCTCAAGCACATCCCCGGAGGCCGATTGTCTCATCCGGGTGTCGAGCATCGCTCGTAACTCGGCACTCGTCGGATCCCGACCCGCAGCCGTTCTCAAACCTGAGAAGACATCGATAAAAATCGACCGCGTCTCTCGGGAATAAGTTTGCCGATAATATCTGTAGCCTGCCGCGAGAATGACAGGACTGAGACCGAACCGAAGCCGATTTGCAACAACGATTTGCAGAAGCGCGACCGCGGCGCGTCTGAGTGCGAAAGGATCCTTTGACCCCGTCGGCACCAGTCCTTCTTTGAAAAAGCCGAACAGCGTATCCAGCTTATCCGCCAGGCCGACGGCCACCGTGACCGGCGAGGTGGGCACTTCGTCGCCCTGGCCGACCGGCTTGTAATGGTCGCGGATGGCGTCGGCGATTTCGGCGGGCTCGCTTTGGGCGCGGGCGAGGTGGCCGCCGATCACGCCCTGCAGCTCGGGGAACTCGCCGACCAGGCCGGTGTCGAGATCCGCCTTGCAGAGGCGGGCGGCGCGCTCGGCCATGTCCGCCAACGTCATCCCGGCGGAGGCCGGGATCTCGGCGGGATTGGCCTCGGCATCTTCGCGGCCTGAGGCCCCGGCCTTCGCCGGGGCGACGATCCCCTCCTCAACCAGCCATCTCGCGAGCTTCGCGACCCGCTCGACCTTGTCGGCGACGGTGCCGAGCTTTTCGTGGAAGACGATCTGGCCGAGCTTCGCCGCCTGATCTTCGAGCGGCACCTTGAGGTCCTGCTCCCAGAAGAAGCGGGCGTCGGCCAGGCGGGCGGCGAGGACTTTGCGATTGCCCTCGACGATGCGGGCGCCGCCGTCCGCCGCGTCGAGATTGGCGATGCATACAAAATTGGGTGCGAGCGCCGGGCCCCCTCCACCATTCGCCTCCGGCGAGCGGTCTCCCTCCCCGTCCCGGGGAGGAATGCAGACGAAATATTTCTGGTTCAGCCGGGCGGTGAGCTGGATGATTTCGGGTGGGACGTCGAGGAAAACGGGGTCGAAGCGGCCGAGCAGGGGCATTGGCCATTCGGTGAGGCCGGCATTCTCCGCGACCAGCGGCTCGTCCGCGATCAGGCGGAGGCCGGCGGCCTCGGCGGCGGCGCGGGCGCCGTCGCGGATGATCGCCTTGCGCTCGTCGGCGTCGATGAGGACGTGGCAGGCGCGGAGCTTTTCGGCATAATCGTGGGCGCCGCCGATCGTGATGACGCCGGGATGGTGGAAGCGGTGGCCGACGGTGGCGGCGCCGGACTTCACCCCCGCCACTTCGCAGTCGACGATCTCCTCGCCCAGTAGCGCGACGATGCCGTGGAGAGGACGGACCCAGCGCAGGGACTCGGTCGAGACGGAGGCCGCGCCCCAGCGCATCGATTTGGGCCAGGGGAAGGTGCGGACGATGGCGGGGATGGCCTCGGCCAGCACCGAGGCGGTGGCGCGGCCGGGCTTGTCGATCTGGGCGAACCAGACGCCGTCGCGCTCGGCGAGCTGGTCCTGCGTCAGGCCGGTCTTGCGCAAGAAGCCCTCCAGCGCCTGCGGGGGGGCGGAGGTGCGTGGGCCTTTCAGCTCCTCGCTCACCGCCGCGGTCTCCTCGGGCAAGCCGCGCGCGATCAGGGCGAGGCGGCGCGGCGTGGCGAAGGTCTCGATCGCTTCTGCCTTCAGCCCGGCGGCGGCGAGCTGCTCGGCGAACAGCCGCGCGAGATCGGCCCGCGCCTTATCCTGCATGCGCGCCGGGATCTCCTCGGAGAGCAATTCGAGGAGGAAATCAGCCATTACCGATCCTCCCCTGGACGGGGAGGGGGACCATCCGCAGGCTGGGGGAGGGGGTTCGCCGCACATGAGACGATCGAGGCAGCGACGCTTTCTGGGTCCTTCAACACATCTTCCGCCATAATTCTCAGCACGCGATATCCGCGCTCAGCCAGAAAGGCGTCGCGCGCATGGTCCCGTCGCGGCCCGTCGCCTCGATCATGCGCGGTCCCGTCTACCTCAATGACCAATTTGGCCGTGCTGCAATAGAAGTCCGCGACATAGGGATCGATGGGGTGCTGTTTTCGAAAGGAAATGCCTTCGGGCGCGCCGCGCAGGCGTTGCCAAAGCAGCGCTTCGGGCAGACTCATCGTGCGCCGGAGCCTTCGCGCGGCATAGACCGTCGGTCGTCGCAAGGTCGGGCTGCCCCCTCCACCACCGGCCTGCGGCCGGCGGTCCCCCTCCCCGTCCCGGGGAGGATCTGAAGGGACGCTCACGCCGCCCACCCGTTCTTGTCCATCCAGGCGGCGCAGGCGCCCTTCGCCAAATCGCGGACGCGGCCGATATAGGCCTGGCGCTCGGCGACCGAGATGACGCCGCGGGCGTTCAAAAGGTTGAAGACGTGGCTCGCCTTGATCGCCTGTTCGTAGGCGGGGATGGGGAGCGCGGCGTTCAGGCAATTCTCGCATTCCGCGGCGGCCTTGCGGAACAGGTCGAACAACGTCTCGGTGTCGGCGACCTCGAAATTCCATTTCGACATCTGCCGCTCGTTCTCGAGGAAGACGTCGCCGTACCTGACGCCCGCCCCGGTGAAATCGAGATCGTAAACGCTGTCGACGTTCTGCACGTACATCGCCAGCCGCTCGAGCCCGTAGGTGAGCTCGCCCGCGACCGGCTTGCAATCGAAACCGCCCATCTGCTGGAAATAGGTGAACTGGGTGACCTCCATGCCGTCGCACCAGACCTCCCAGCCCAGCCCCCAGGCGCCGAGCGTGGGCGATTCCCAATCGTCCTCGACGAAGCGGATGTCGTGGCTCGCGAAGTCGATGCCGATCGCGGAGAGCGAGCCGAGATAGAGGTCCTGCAGGTCCGTCGGGCTCGGCTTCAGCATCACCTGATATTGATAATAATGCTGGAGCCGGTTCGGGTTCTCGCCGTAGCGGCCGTCGGTCGGGCGGCGGCAGGGCTGGACGAAGGCGCAGTTCCACGGGTCGGGACCCAAGGCGCGCAACGTCGTCGCCGGGTGGAAGGTGCCCGCCCCCATCTCCAGATCGTAGGGCTGGAGGATGACGCAGCCCTGCGCGCTCCAATAATCGTGGAGCGTCAGGATCAGCTGCTCGAAGCTGGGCGGCGTGGAGGCCATGCGTCGCCTTCGCGAAACGTGGAAAATGCGGCTCCGCTTTGGCGGATGGGCGAGGGGCGGTCAAGCGACGGCGTCCGCCGCGACGCGTCAAGCTGCGATAGCTTTATGTCATGCTAGCTTGACATACTTGCGAATCACCAATAGTCAGGCGTGCGATACACAAAGTCAGGTATGTCTGACACGGAGGGGCGGATGAGCGAGGACGTGAAAGCCGGCAACCCGGTATGGCGCTGGCTGCGCTCGGTGGGCGCGCAGATCGTCGACGCCTGGCGCCGCGGCGTCTCGCTCGCCTGGCTGGCGCCGGCGATCTTCGCCCTGATCGTGCTCCCCGAATTCGCCCAGCATGTCTGGGAAATCCGGATCGGGCTGCACGACGCAAACCCGGTCATGCCGACCGACGCGGAGGCGTCGATCTTCTGGCTGTTCGCTTATGCCAAGGTGACCGGGCTGGTGCTCGGCATGCTCCTCGCGTTCCGCTTCTGGATGCAGGGGGCGAGCCTGGCCCGCTCGGTCCGCTTCCGGACGGTCGACTTCATCCGCATCGCGATCGGCCTCGCCGTCTTCGCATTGCTCGACTACGGGACCCGCAACGGCCAGGCGGCGTTCGAGGCGCTCGGGCTGAGCCGCGAGGCCGCGGCGCCGGCGGACATCTTCTCCGACACCCTGCTGTTCGTGCCGCAGGTGCTGATCCTGCCCTGGTTCCTCGCCGCTCTCGGCAGCGAGGACGGGATGACGCTCGGCCGCTCGGCCCGGGCCGGGGTGCGCGGTTTCGCCCGCCTGGTCATCGTCACAGTCACTGCCGTCGGGCCGCCGATGCTCGTCCATCTCTGGCTGCACGAGCTGGCGCGCGGCGCCGCGCCCGCGCCGCTCTGGGCCCTGATGAGCGTCGACAGCCTCGTCGTCGGCTTGCTCGGCACGCTGGCCGGGAGCGCCTTCTACGTCTTCTACCGCCAGGCGGCGGACGCGAATCCGGCGCGCGCGGCATGAAGAACCGGCTCAAGGTCCTGCGCGCCGAGCGCGACTGGAGCCAGGCCGAACTCGCCGGCCGGCTCGGCGTCTCGCGCCAGGCGGTGAACGCGATCGAGACCGGCAAGCACGATCCGTCGCTGCCCCTCGCCTTCCGGCTGGCGCGGCTGTTCGGGATCAGCATCGAGGAGATTTTCGAGGACGAACGAAATGCCGAGCAGTGGCGCGTCTGAATCCCGGCGCTTCCATTCTTTATCCTTGCCGCTAAAGGACTTACCGAATCAGGGAGATTCGACATGAAGAAGCTGCTGCTCGCGGCGCTGCTGGCCTTCGCGCCCGCGCCCGCTTTCGCCCAGGAGGCCGCGCCGGCCCAGCCGCCCGCCGCCGCCCCGGCGCAAGCGCCCGCCGCTGCCCTTCCCGACGCCGATCCGGCGCTCTGGGTGGTGCGCGACGAGGACACCACCATCTATCTGTTCGGCACCTTCCACCTGCTCGACGGGCGGCCCTGGTTCAACGACGAGGTCCGCACCGCCTTCGACGCCTCGAACGAGCTGGTCGTCGAGGTGATGCTGCCGGAAGACCCGGCCGCGCAACAGGCGCTGATGCAGCCGCTGCTGATGCGTCTCGCGATCGATCCGCAGGGCCGCACCGTCTCCTCGCGGCTGACGCCCGAGCAGAATGCGCGACTCAACCAGGCGCTCGCCACGCTCGGAGTCCCGGCCGGCGCGCTCGACCGGTTCGAGCCCTGGTTCGTTTCGCTGACCCTCGCCCAGGTGGCGGCGCGCCAGCTCAACCTCAACGCCGCCAACGGGCCCGAGGCGGTGCTCCGCCGCGCGGCGACCGAGCGCAACATGACTCAGGGCGAGCTCGAGACAATGGAGTCTCAGCTGATGATTTTCGACACGCTCTCCGAGGAAGATCAGCTGCGGACGCTGCGGGCGGCGCTCGACGATCTGGAGGAGCTCAGCCGCATGCTCGCGCCGATGCTCGAGGCCTGGTCGACCGGCAATGTCGACCGGCTGAGCGCGATGCTGACCGACGGCCTGGCCGAGGACCGGACGCTCTACGACGCCCTCTTCACCCACCGCAACGCCCGCTGGGGCGAGTTGTTCGCCTGGCGGATGGCGCGGCCCGGCACCTTGTTCATGGCGGTCGGCGCCGGTCATCTCGGGGGCCCCAACAGCGTCCAGGACGCGCTCCAGGGCCGCGGCATCCGCGCCGAGCGCGTCCCCCATGTCGAGGCGCCGGCGTCCTAGACGTGCCCTGACTTGCGCGAAGGAGCAGCGTCACCTATAGGCCGCCCCTTCCCCGCTCATGGTCATCCCTGGAGGCGTGAGCGGGAGCGTTTGAAACCCGCATTTTGGAGACAAGCAATGAGCGAGCAGCTTACGCTGTCGGCCGAGACGCGCGAACGGGCTGGCAAGGGAGCCTCCCGTGCCCTGCGTCGCGAAGGCCGCGTTCCCGCCGTCGTCTACGGCAACAAGGAAGCCCCCCTCTCGATCCATATCGAGGAAAAGGCGCTGATGAAGATCCTGCATACCGGGCACTTCATGAACTCGGTGGTGATGATCGATGCCGGCGGCGCGGCCGTGCGCACTTTGCCCAAGGACGTCCAGTTCAACGTCGTCACCGACCGGCCGGTCCATGTCGATTTCCTGCGCATCAGCGAGCATGCGCAGGTGACCGTCGGCGTCCCGATCCGCTTCGTCAACGAGGAGGCCTCGAAGGGCCTGAAGCGCGGCGGCGTGCTCAACATGGTCCGCCACGAGCTCGAGCTGGTCTGCGACGCCGCCGAGATTCCGGAGGACGTCGTCATCGACCTCGCCGGCCTCGACATCGGCGATTCGATCCATATCAGCCACGTCACCTTGCCCGAGGGCGCGGTGTCGGCGATCACCGACCGCGACTTTACCATCGCCACCATCGTCGCCCCGTCCGGCGTCAAGTCGGAAGCCGCCGAAGCGGCGGCCGCCGCGGCCGAGGCCGAAGGCGAGGAGCCCGGCGCGGACGAGGTTCCGACCGTCGGCGACGCCGAGGCCGAAGAAGGCGCCTCGGAAGAATAGGCCGAACGTGCTCCGCTGGCTGGCCTCGCTCTTCGCGCCCCGGCGCGTCGAGCTGCACGGCCAGCCGGCGGATGCACCCGAGGCGGCGGACTGGGGGAGCGACGCGCCCGTGCAGATCTGGGTCGGCCTCGGCAATCCCGGCACGCAATATGCGATGCACCGGCACAATGTCGGCTTCATGGCCGTCGACGCGATTGCCGCCGTCCACAATTTCGAGCCGCCGAAGAAGGCCTTTTCCGGCTGGGCGCAGGCCGGCCGGATCGGCGGCCAGCGCGTCCTGCTGCTCAAGCCCGCCACCTATATGAACGACAGCGGCCGCGCGGCGCGCGCGGCGATGGATTTCTTCAAGCTGACCCCGGCGGACGTCACCGCCTTCCACGACGAGCTCGATCTCGCCCCGTTCAAGGTCAAGGTGAAGACCGGCGGCGGCACCGCGGGCCATAACGGGCTGCGCTCGCTCGACGCCCATATCGGCCCCGAATTCCGCCGAGTGCGGATCGGGATCGGCCATCCGGGGCACAAGGACAAGGTGACCAAGCACGTCCTCGGCAATTACGCCAAGGCCGAGGCCGAGCCGCTGAGCGACCTCCTCGCCGCGATCGCCGCCGAGGCCGAATGGCTCGCCAAAGGCGACGACGCCCGCTTCATGAGCGACGTGGCACTGCGGCTCCGGAACGACGAATGAGCGCCGTCGACCGCGCGGCGTTGCGCGCACGATTCGAGGCGGATCGGGCCGCCTTGGTCGCCGAGGATGCGAATGCCGCCGCCGATCGCGAGGTGGTCGAGCTCGACCAGCAGAGCGTGGGCCGCCTGTCGCGAATGGACGCGATGCAGGTTCGCGAGATGGCGATGGCTCAGCAGGCCCGCCGCCGCGCCGCGATCGCCCGCATCGACGCCGCGCTTGCGAGGCTCAACACCGACGAATTCGGCTGGTGCCTGCGTTGCGGCGAGGCAATCGCCCCCGCCCGGCTCGACAACGATCCGGCCGTGACCCTCTGTCTCGCTTGCGCCTCCGCCTGAGCGGTCGGCAGCGGAGTGGCGCTTCGGCTCCAACGGAGTTAAAATTGGATCTATGCTGGCTTCGTTCCTCGCCCTCGTCGCGCTTGGCGCCATTCAGAGCCAGCCCGAGCGGCGCTGCGGCTGGCTGCAGAATCCGACTCCGGCGAACTGGTGGCTGGTCGATCGCGACGGCGAGTGGCTGATCGGCGCGCAGGGCGGCTATCAGGCGCCCGGCATGGACAATATGCCCGACATGACGACGCGCGGCTGGGTGCGCACCAACGGCTATTACGGCCATGGCTGCGCCTGCATGACGGTCGAGACCGACCGCCGGACCATGCGCATAACGCGGATCCGCTCGGCGAGCCCGGTGCCGCTGAGCCAGTGCCGGAGAGACCGGCGGTTGCCCCGGCTCTGACCCTAATCGTCATTGCGAGGAGCGCAGCGACGAAGCAATCCATCCTAGGCCGGAACTGGATTGCTTCGCTTCGCTCGCAATGACGGAGATGGGCTATTCCCCGCCGCCGATCGGCATGCCGGGCGGGATTTGGGGGATTCGGCGCTGCTCGGCGAGGGCGGCGGTGAGCGCGGCATTGTCGCCGAGCAGGCGGCCGAGGCCGCGGCTCCATTCGGATTGCGCGCCGCCGCCGCCGGTCGCGGCGAGTTGCCTCTCCAGCCGCGCCAGCCGGTCGGAAAGCGCCAGCGCGACGGTTGGCGAGAGGGCCGGATCGCGCTGGACGCGGGCGATCGCGAGGACGATCGCGGTGCCAACGCGGCGGCGGAGCAATTGCTCGGAGGCATCGCCGCCGGTGCGGGTCGCCTCCGCGATCAGCCGCTCGAAGAGGTCCGCCGGGGTCAGCCAGTCCGAAGCACCTCGGCTCTGGATTTCGAGCCGGTTGAGTCGATCGGGGGCGAGCAGATTGTTGAGCGTGTGCTGTGCGGCGACCTCCGAGGCGATGAGCGGATCGAAGATGTTGGCGCCGGCGGTGCGGAAAATCTCGATCGCCTCCTGCCGGTCGGTGCTGCCTGACCAGCCGGCGGAGAGATAGGGGAGCAGGCCCTCGGGGACGGCGAGCGCCTGCGGCGTCAGCGTCGCGATCAGTGCATCGAGCGCGGCCCGCTGGCGGTCCAGATCGACCACCCGCGCCGCCTCCTGCCCGTCGCCGTTGCGCGAATAGGCGAACTCGACGCCGCCGACGAGCTTCACCGCCGCCTCGACCTGGTAGCGGTGGAGCAGCCAGATCGGCACGAACTTCCGCCTGAGATTGGAAACCGGCTCGCCCGGATAGAGCGCATGGGGGCCGAAGCGGGCCACCGCCGCCTGCCGAACCGCCATCATCCGGGTCAGCTCCGCGACCGGATCGGCAAAATCGTCCCACAAGCTGCCATAAGGCTGCGCCGAGCCGGGCGGGCGGGCCTCGCCGTCGCCGACGAAGCGCAGACCCTCGGCGAGACCGGCGGCCATCCGCCGGTCGCCTTCGGCGTCGCTGTCGGTGCCGTAGAGCCAGTCGACCGCGAACAGGTCCCAGCGGCCAACGCCGACGCCATAAGCGTCGGCGATGCTCGGCACGCCGTTGACGAGGGCGATGCGCGGCGCCGGATAGTCCATCACCGAATAGCGATCCTGCGTCGAGGCGGCGAAATTGTGGGCGAGGCCGAGCGCGTGGCCAACCTCGTGCGCGGCGAGCTGACGGATGCGCGCGAGCGCGGCGCGGACCGGGTCGTCAGGGCCGCCCGTCCCGGTCTGGCCGGCGCCGACCAGCCCTTCGAAGATCAGCATGTCCTGCCGCACCCGGAGCGAGCCGAGCAGCACCTGGCCGCGGATGATCTCGCCGGTGCGCGGGTCCTCGATCACCTGGCCGTAGGACCAGCCCCGGGTGGCGCGGCTGACCCAGTGGACGACGTTGTAGCGGACGTCGAGCGGATCGGCGTCCTCGGGGAGGTACTCGACCCGGAAGGCATCGATATAGCCCGCCCGCTCGAACGCCTCGCGCCACCAGTCGACGCCTTCGTAGAGCGCGGTGCGGATCGGCTCGGGCGCGGCACGGTCGATGTAGAAGACGATCGGCCTCCGCACGCGCGAGCGCGGCGCTCCCGGATCGAGCCGCTCCAGCCGAAAGCGGTTTGCGAGCTCGTAGACGATCGGCGCGCCCAAAGGCTGCGAATAATCCACCACCTGCGTGCCGAAGCTCCCCGCGCGCGGATCGAAGCGGCGCTGGACATAGCCCGGCTCGGGCAGGCGGATCAGCGAATGGCGGACGATGAAGCTGAGGTTGCCGTTGACCGGGGAGATGTTGTTCACTTCGGCGGTCGGCGCGGCGGAGACGAAGGTGAGTCTCCCTTCCAGCTCGACATTCTCCGGGAAGACGCGGACCGCATTGGGATCGGCGACGCTGAGCTCCGGCACCAGCCGAAACTCGCCGCCATTGCCGGCGCGCAGCGCCTGGGCGATTCCGAGATCGTCGCGGGCGATGAAGGAGGCGACGTCGACGAGGAAGCCGCCGTCGGCGGTCTCGGCGGCGACCTCGCCCATCCAGATCGTCGAATAAGCGAAGCTGGTGCGCACCCCCGCCTGCTCGAGCAAGGTCCCGCCCGGCGCGCGGAAGCGGCTGTTCTCGATCTCGGCGGCCACCCGCCGCCCGACTCGGCGGAAGACGAGGATCTTCGAGCCGCTCGCTAGGCCCCGGTCGAGCCCGATCGGCGCCGAGCCGAGCCCGGTCTCGAGCGCCGAGACATAGACGAAGCGCCCCGAAATCCCCTGCGCGTCGGGCGCCGGCAGCGCGAGCAGGATCCGACCCTGCCGCCGGTCGACATGGACGGTGAGCAGGCCGCTCTGCGCACTCGTCCCCTGCAGCACCTGCGCCGGCGGATCGATGGCGAGCGCGGGCGCGGACAGCAGCGCGAGCAGCAGCAGGCAGGCGAGGCGTAGCGACATGAAAATCCCCCTTCGGATTGCGCGGAGACTATGCTGGCAATCGCCAAGCGCAACGGCTAACGGAGCGGCCTTCAATCCTCCCCTGCTTTTGCAGGGGAGGGGGACCGTCCACAGGACGGTGGAGGGGTCCCCTCCACCAGGCTGCGCCTAGTCCCCCTCCCCCGGAAATCCGGGGGAGGAATTTTGTTGAGGTCTTCGAATGGGCTTTCGTTGCGGAATTGTCGGGCTGCCGAATGTCGGCAAATCCACCTTGTTCAACGCGCTGACCGAGACGGCGGCGGCGCAGGCGGCCAACTATCCCTTCTGCACGATCGAGCCCAATGTCGGCCGGGTCGCCGTGCCCGATCCGCGGCTCGACCGGATTCGCGAGATCGCAGGCTCCGCGCAGGAGATCGAGACGCAATTGGAGTTCGTCGACATCGCCGGCCTGGTGCGCGGCGCCTCGACCGGCGAGGGGCTCGGCAATCAGTTCCTCGGCAACATCCGCGAGGTCGATGCGATCGTCCATGTCCTCAGGTGCTTCGAGGGTGGCGACGTCACCCATGTCGAGGGCCGGGTCGATCCGGTCGCCGATGCGGAAACGGTCGAGACCGAGCTGATGCTTGCCGACCTCGAAAGCCTCGAGAAGCGCGTCCCCAATCTCCTCAAGAAGGCGCAGCAGGGCGACAAGGAGGCGAAGGTCCAGGCCTCCGTCCTCGGCCAGGCGCTGGACCTGCTGCGCGCCTCGAAGCCCGCGCGGCTGACCCAGCCGAAGGACCATGAGGAGAAGCTGGCGCTGGAGCGCGCGCAGCTGCTGACCGCCAAGCCGATCCTCTACGTCTGCAACGTCGACGAGGGCGACGCCGCGAGCGGCAACGCGCACAGCGCGCGGGTCTTCGAGAAGGCCGCCGCCGAAGGGGCCGGAGCGGTGGTCATCTCCGCGGCGATCGAGGCCGAGATCGCGACCATGGACCCGGCCGACCGCCCCGAATTCCTCGCCGATCTCGGCCTCACGGAGACCGGCCTCGCCCAGGTGATCCGCGCCGGATACGACCTCCTCCACCTCATCACCTTCTTCACCGCGGGGCCGAAGGAAGCGCGCGCCTGGACGGTCGAGAAAGGCGCGAAGGCGCCGCAAGCGGCGGGCGTGATCCACACCGATTTCGAGCGCGGCTTCATCCGCGCCGAGACCATCGCCTATGAGGATTTCGTCGCGTGCGGCGGCGAGGCGGGCGCCAAGGAGGCAGGCAGGATGCGCGCCGAGGGCAAGGACTATGTCGTCCAGGACGGCGACGTGCTGCTGTTCCGCTTCAACGTTTGACAAGGATCGTCACCCCGGCGAAGGCCGGGGTCTCGGTGTGAAGCGCCGAGACGTCTTGTGCCGAGATCCCGGCCTTCGCCGGGATGACGTGGGAGGCCACCATGCTCACGCGCCGCCACTTCATCGCCGGGGCCGCCGCGACGTTCGCGGCGCCCGCCATCATCCGGGCGCAGACGGTTTTCCGCGCTTACCCGTTCAGCCTCGGGGTCGCTTCGGGCGACCCCTCGCCCGACGGCTTTGTGATCTGGACCCGGCTCGCGCCGCAGCCGCTGGAGCAGCATGGCGGGATGGCGATGGCGCCGATGGAGGTGAGCTGGGAGGTCGCCGACGACGAGGCTTTCCGCAACCGCGTCGCGCAGGGCCAGGCGGTGGCGCGGCCCGAGCTCGGCCACAGCATCCATGTCGAGGTCGCGGGGCTCCAGCCCGACCGGCCCTATTGGTACCGCTTCCAAGTGCCGGGCGAGCGCAGCATCCACGGCCGCGCCCGCACCCTGCCTCTCGCCGCGAGCAGCCCGGAGCGGCTGAGCTTCGGCGTCTGCGGCTGCCAGAGCTATCCCGACGGCTATTACACCGCCCACCGCCACCTCGCCGAGGAGGAGCTCGCCTTCGTCTATCATTATGGCGACTATATCTACGAATATCGCGGCGGGCCGACCCGGCGGGGCCGCGCCGGCGAGCTGATCGTCGCCGTGCGCGAGGTCGCCGGCGACACCCTCTACAGCCTCGACGATTATCGGCGGCGCTACGCCCAGTACAAGGCCGATCCGGACCTCCAGCGCGCCCATGCCACCCACGCCTTCTTCCACTCGTTCGACGACCATGAGATCGCCGACAATTGGACGCAGGACACGGACTGGGACGAGATTCCGCCCGAAATCTTCCGCCTGCGCCGCGCCGCCGCGCTCCAGGCCTGGTACGAGCATATGCCGGTGCGCCGCGCGCTGATGCCGCGCAACGGCGAGGTCCGCATGCACCGCGCCGTGCGGGTCGGGAATCTCGCCGAGATCGATATCCTCGACACCCGCCAATATCGCTCCAACCAGCCCTGCCGCGACGGCTTCACCCCGGTCTGCCAAGAGATCGAGGCGGCGAACGCGACCATATTGGGCGCCGAGCAGGAGGCGTGGCTCGCGCGCAACCTTCAGCGCAACCAGGCGCGGTGGAACTGCCTCGCCCAGCAGATCATGATGATGTCCATCGACCGCAACAATTGGGACGACAGCGGCCGCGTGCTCAACATGGACACCTGGGCCGCTTACGAGACGCCGCGTCGGCGGCTGCTCGCGCGGATGGCCGGACTCAACAATGTCGTCGTGCTGACCGGCGACGAGCACCAGAATTTCGCCGGGCTGCTCCACGACCGCGACCGTGCCGTGGCGGTCGAGTTCGTCGCCACCTCGATCTCCTCCGGCGGCGACGGCTCGGACCGCCGCGAGGGCTCGGAGCGCATCCTCGCCAGCAACCCCCAGATCCGCTTCATCAACGACCAGCGCGGCTACCTCACCTGCGACGTCACGTCCGACGAATGGCGGACCAACTACATGGTGGTGGACCGGGTGAGCACGCCCGGCGGGAGCCTGAGCAAGCGCGCCACCCTCGCCATGGCGCACGGCGAGGTCGCGCTGCGGGAGGTTTAACTCGTCATTCCAGCGAAAGCTGGAATCCCTCTGCCATTAGTTGCAAAGGCGAACTGAGATTCCCGCTTTCGCGGGAATGACGGATTAACGGAGACGCGCGTGATCTATTTCGAGGACCTCGAGGTCGGCAAGGAAAGCTATTTCGGCAGCGTCGAGGTGACGCGCGAGGAGGTGCTGGAGTTCGCGCGCAAATATGATCCGCAGCCCTTCCACCTTTCCGACGAGGCCGCCGCCAAGACCTATTTCGGACGACTCTCGGCGAGCGGCTGGCACACCTGCGCGATGGTGATGGGAGTGATCGCGCGCAAGGTCGTCGCCGAGGAGCAGGCCGGGCTCGGCGCGCCGGGGATCGACGAATTGCGCTGGCTCAAACCCGTCTATCCCGGCGACACGCTCCACGTGCGCGGGCAAATCCTGGAAAAGACGCCGTCCCGCTCGAAGCCCGAAATCGGCTCGTTCCGCACCAGGACGACGGTGACCAACCAGGACGATGTCCCGGTGCTCACCTTCACCTCGATCGTGCTGATCCGCCGCCGGCCCGCCGACTGACACCCTTATCGTCATGCTGAACTTGATTCAGCATCCATGAACACCGCCGCGCGCGATGATTCGCATTCCGTGTTCATGGATCTCGGATCAAGTCCGGGATGACTCGGTCGGGTGGCGCCTGAAGCCTAACCCTCGACGCCGGCCTCGCGGCTCGCCGCCTCGCGCTTGGCTATATTCTCCGGATCGAGCGCGCCCGTGATGCGGACCGCGCGCTTCGCGCTCGCCCAGACGTTCTGATAGGCCAGGTAGGCGAGCATGGTGGCGACGGCGAGGAAGATCAGCACCACGATCCCCATGTCGCGCCGCGCGCCCAGATTGGGCTCGGCCGCCCAGGCGAGAAAGGCGGAGACGTCCTCCGCCATCTGCTGGCGGGTCGCGGGCAGATTGCCCGGCGCATAGGTGACCTGGCCGTCGGCGGTGATCGGCGGCGGCATCGCGATGTTCAAATTCGCGAAATAAGGGTTGTAGTGCAGCCCGGTGCCCGGCCGGTTCTCGGCCGGAAGCTCGGCCGGCGGGTCCTGATAGCCGGTGAGCAGCGAGGCGATATAAGGCGCCCCGCCGTGGCGGGCTTTGGTGATCAGCGAGAGGTCCGGCGGCAGCGCGTTGTTGTTCGCGGCGCGCGCGGCGACCTCGTTGGCATAAGGCTGCGGGAATCGGTCGGCGGGGATCGCCGGGCGAGTCGCGGGCTCGCCCGTATCGGGGTTCACCGAGGGCACCTGGATCGGCCATTGCGCCGCGATCGCGCGGACCTCGGCCTCGCTGTAGCCGATGCCCTGAAGGTTGCGGAACGCGACCAGGCCGAGGCCGTGGCAGGCGGCGCAGACCTCGCGATAGACCTGGAAACCGCGCTGCAGCTGCTGATTGTCGTAGCGGCCGAAGGGGCCGTCGAACGAGAACGCGATGTCGCGGGCCTCATGATGGAAATCGTGCTCCACCGTGTGCGGCAAGCCCTCCTGCGAGAAGGCGATCACCCCCCAGAGCAGCGACCAGGCGGCGACGCCGACGAAGCCGAGGCCGACCAGAACGCCGAGAATGCGGACCATGTTCTTCTCGTTCCCCTTATTCGGCCGGAGCCGGCTGGACGCCGTAGGGCGCCGCTTCCGCGGCCTCGCCGTGCAGCACGCTTTCCGAGATGGAATTGGGCAGCGGCTTCGTCCGCTCGACCATCGACAGGATCGGCAGGATCATCAGGAAGTGCGCGAAATAGTACATGGTCGCGACCTGGCTGAGCATCACATAGGGCTCCTCCGCCGGCATGCCGCCGCAAAAGGCGAGCACACCCACGTCGACGACCAGAATCCAGAAGAAAATCTTGAACTTCGGTCGGTAGCTCCCGGAGCGCACCGGCGACTTGTCGAGCCAGGGCAGGAAGAAGAGCAGCAGGATCGAGCCGAACATGGCGAGCACGCCCCACAGCTTCGCCGGCAGGATGAAGTCGACCGTGAAGGCGCGCAGGATCGCGTAGAACGGCCAGAAATACCATTCGGGGACGATGTGCGCCGGGGTCGAGAGCGGGTTGGCCGGGATGTAATTGTCGGCGTGGCCGAGATAGTTCGGCATGAAGAAGACGAGGATGGCGAGGAAGATCAGGGCGACGCCCGCGCCGAAGCCGTCCTTCGCGGTGTAATAGGGGTGGAAGGGGACCGTGTCCTGCGGGCTCTTCACGTCGACCCCGGTCGGGTTGCCCGAGCCCGGAATGTGCAGCGCCCAAATGTGGAGGATGACCACGCCCGCGATCACGAAGGGCAGCAGATAGTGGAGCGAGTAGAAACGGGTCAAAGTCGCCTGATCGGGCGCATAGCCGCCGATCAGCCAGGTCTGGATCGGCTCGCCGACCAGGGGAATCGCGCCGAACAGGCCGGTGATCACCTTGGCGCCCCAGAAGCTCATCTGCCCCCAGGGCAGGACATAGCCCATGAAGGCGGTCGCCATCATCAGGAGGAAGATGACGAGCCCCAGCATCCACACCATCTCGCGGGGCGCCTTGTAGGAGCCGTAATAGAGGCCGCGGAAGATGTGCAGATAGGTGACGATGAAGAAGAAGCTCGCGCCGTTGGCGTGGAGATAGCGCAGGAACCAGCCCTGGTTGACGTTGCGCATGATGTGCTCGACCGAGTTGAACGCCCCCGCCGCCGAAGGCTCGTAATGCATGGCGAGGACGATGCCGGTGACGATCTGGATGACCAGAGCGAGTCCGGCGAGGACGCCGAAATTCCAGAAATAATTGAGGTTGCGCGGCAGCGGATAGCCGCCGCCGACCGAACCGTGGACGAGGCGCGGCAAGGGCAGGCGCTCGTCCAGCCAGCGCATGAACGGATGCTTCGGCGCATATTGCTCAGCCCAGGGGAAGCTCATCTTTGTCTAACCTCAGCCGATGCGGACGGTTGTGTCGGTGGTGAACTCATATTCCGGCACTTCGAGATTGGTCGGCGCTGGCCCTTTGCGAACGCGCGCCGCCGTGTCGTAGTGCGAGCCGTGGCAGGGACAGAAATAGCCGCCATATTCGCCCTTGTTCTCGCCCTCCGCCGCGCCCAGCGGCACGCAGCCCAGATGGGTGCAGACGCCGAGCGTGATCAGCCAGTTGGTGTGGCCTTCCCGGGTGCGTTCGGCAAGCGTCTGGGGATCGCGCAGCGAGCCGATGTCGACCGCGTTCGCCGCCTCGATCTCGGCGGGCGTGAGGTTACGGATGAAGATAGGCTGCTTGCGCCAGATCGTCTTGATCGCCTGGCCGGGCTGGATCGCGGAGATGTCCACGTCGATCTGGGCGAGCGCGAGCACGTCCGCCGACGGGTTCATCTGGTTGACCAGAGGATAGAGCAGGGCCGCGCCGCCGACGCCGGCGAAGCTCACCGCGGCGATATTGATGAAGTCGCGGCGGCGCACGCCGTCCGTGACGCTGACCTCGCTGGTTTCGACCGCAGCCATAATGTCCTTCGCACCTGTCTCGCGAACCGGAAAACACGGATACGCCCCCATGCTCCGCCGGTCCCCGGACGGGGCGGCGCGGTTCGGTGGGCCTGATAGCCGCGCCCGGCGCGGTTTGCCAACATGCAATTTGACGCCGCTGTGGCACGGGTGGGCGATCCGTCATTGCGACCCCGGTGCACGCCGGGGAAGCGATTCAGGATTCGGCACGGTCTGGATTGCTTCGTCGCTTCGCTCCTCGCAATGACGGGGAATGCGGCTCGCGCTCTATCAGCCCGATCAGGCGGGGAATGTAGGGACGATCCTGCGGCTCGCGGCGTGCCTCGGCGTGCCGGTCGACGTGATCGAGCCCTGCGGCTTTCCGTGGGGCGATAGGGCGCTGAAGCGCGCCGGGATGGACTATGCCGAGCTCGCCAACGTCACCCGGCATGTCGACTGGGCGCGATTCGAGGCGGCGCTGTCCGGCCGGCTGATCCTCTACTCGACCCACGCGGAAGTGCGGCTGGACGCGGCCCGGTTTGAATCCACGGACGTGCTGCTAATGGGCTCGGAGAGCAAGGGCGTCCCCGATGCCGTGCGCGACCGCGCCGGTCTTCGCGTCCGCATCCCGCACGTTCGGGAGACCCGATCCTTGAATATCGCCGTCGCCGCGGGCATCGCGCTGGCGGAGGCGCTCAGGCAGACGAGGCAATGGCCGGAATGACCGAACTCGACGACCAGCAGCAGGCCGCGCGCGACTGGTTCGAATCGCTGCGGGACCGGATTTGCGCCGAGTTCGAGGCGATCGAGCGCGAGGCGGGCTCGGACGCTGCGTTCGACTATCAGCGCTGGGAGCGCGAGGACCCGGAGGGCGCGCCTGGGGGCGGCGGCGTGCGGGGGCTGATGAAAGGCAAGGTGTTCGAGAAGGTGGGGGTCAACGTCTCCACCGTCGGCGGCCGCTTCTCCGAGGAGTTCGCGCGCACCATCCACGGCGCCGGCGAGGACCCGAGCTTCTTCGCGACGGGGATCAGCCTGGTCGCGCACATGGCCAATCCGCACGTGCCGGCGGTCCATATGAACACCCGCTTCCTTTGCACGACGCGGCGCTGGTTCGGCGGCGGCGCGGATTTGAACCCGCCGATCCCCTATGCGGAGGACACGGCCGATTTCCACGCGCGGCTGCGCGCCGCCTGCGCCGCCCACGACCAGACCTATTACGGCCGCTTCTCGAAATGGGCGGAGGACTATTTCTTCATTCCGCACCGGGGCGTGCACCGGGGCGTGGGCGGCATCTTCTACGACCATCTCGAATGCGCCGCGCCCGGGGAGGGCGCGACGTTCGAGGAGAATTTCGCCTTCACCCGCGACGTCGGCGAGGCGTTTCTCGACGTCTTCCCGAAGCTGGCGCGGCGGCGGATGGCGACGCCCTTCAACGAGGCGGACCGCGCGCGCCAGCTCGAATGGCGCGGCCGCTATGCCGAGTTCAACCTGATCTACGACCGCGGCACATTGTTCGGCCTCAAGACCGGCGGCAATGTCGACGCCATCCTGATGAGCCTCCCCCCGCTGGCGACGTGGGAATGAGCGACGGATTCACGCATCTGCCGGCCGGGCATGTCGGGGCGGTGGTGACGTTCCTGGAAATGACGCAGCGGCCTGCGCTGGCTTCCGTGCCAGAATCGCCGCTGCGGCTGGAGCGCTGGGATGCGGTCGATCCCGAGCGCTACCGCGAGCTCTTCCGACGGGTCGGGGCGAACTGGCTGTGGTATTCGCGGCTCGCGATGGACGACGCGGCGCTCGGCGCGGCGATCGCCGAGGTCCACGCGGTTCGCGATTCGGGCGGCGCGGAAGCGGGCCTGGTCGAGCTCGATTTCAAGACCCCGGGCGCCTGCTTCATCCGCTTTCTCGGCCTCGCCCCGGAGCTCGCGGGCCAGGGCCACGGCCGCTGGCTGTTCGCCGAGACGCTGCGGCTGGTCTGGCGCGAGGACGTCGAGCGGGTCACGGTTCACACCTGCAGCCTCGATCATCCGGCCGCCTTGCCCGCTTATCTCCGCGCCGGCTTCGTCGCGACGGGCCGCGCCTTCGAAAGCTTCCCCGACCCCCGCCTCGCCGGCCACCTCCCGCGCGACGCCGCGCCGCAGGTGCCGCTGATCGGTTAGGCGAAGACCTCGACCGGCGCCCTTTCCCCGGCGAGCTGGCGGTAGATGCCGGCGGGCAGCATCACCGCGAGCAGCGAGAAGCCGAGCCCCATGGCGATGCCGACCATCAACCCGGCGATCCCGGCCGCGGTGGGAGATTCGCCGCCCTGCATCGCCTGCGCGCTCGCCCCGACGGCCGCGGCGAGGGCGATCAGCAGGATGACGCAACCCAATGCGACCAAGGCGAGATAGCCCATCACCTGCCACTGCGCCTCCCAGGTCAGCTCCCACGAGGCGCGCATCGCCGCGAACGGATTGTAGCTCTTGCGGTCGGCCATCACGACGGTCGTGCAGGAGAGGCGCGCGGTCAGCCAGAGCAGCACGACCGCCAGCACCAGCAGCATCACGACGACGAAGCCGCTGCCGCCGACCATCGTCGCGGCGAGCCCGAGGTCGCCGCTCGAGGTGCCGAGCACCATCGCCAGCACGAGCAGCAGCGCCACGCCGGTGCCGATCAGCGCCGCCATGAATGTGTAGAAGATCGCCAGCGCGAGCATGACAGGAAGCAGGGTGAAGAGAATGACGAAGACGACGATGCCCGGCGGGCCCGCCTGCGCAGCCGCCATGCCGGCGGCGAAGAGCAGAAGCGCCGAGGCGACTGCGGCGATCAGCCCGGCGAGGAGGCCGAAGAGAAGCGCGCCGCCGAAGGATTCACGATTTCCGAAGCCCAGCCGCCAGGCGGCGAAATAGGTTGCGGCCTGGAGCACGAACGTCCCCCCGAGCACGATCAAGGCGGCTGCGTCCGCGGCGCTCAGCTCCGCGCCTTCGCCGGCCTCGACCGGCGCCGCGCCCGGGGGTCCGCCGCTGAGCCCGAAGAAGAGCAGTTGCAGCGCGATCGGGATCAGCACGCCGATCCCGACGATCAGGATGAGATTGTGAAGCGGCCGCGCCGCGAAGAAGCGCGCGCCGGCCTGCCAGGCACCGCCCATGCTGAACGAATCCATTATCTGCCCCCTTTTTGAGGACCGCCCTTCGAAGGCGCGCCCTCCCCCGGGCAAGATTGCTGAGTGCGGCCCCTTTTGTCCAGCCGGTAAGCCGCTGATCCTAGGTGAAAACCGCGCTCTTGTCGTCGCCGCCGGCGAGCTGGGCGTAGATCCGCGCGATCAGGGTCAGGAAGATCGCGCTCAGCACCGACTGGATCAGCGCCGAGACGATCATCATCACGATCATCGAGACGCTGCCGGGCTCGGGCGGGCCGGCGGCGAGGAACAGGACGATGCCGATCACCGCCGAGATGGCGAAGGTGACGATCAGCGTGGCGAGGAGCAGCAGCAGGACGAAGCCGAGCAGCTTCCAGAAATAGCCTTGGGTCAGCGCCCAGCTGCGCGAGATGATGCCGATCGGCCCGACATTCTCGGCCGCGGCGACCGGCGTCATCAGCATCAGCCGCACCCAGAAGGCGACGACGACGACCAGGAAGATCAGCATGGCGAGCAGGATCGGGCCGGCCGCCGCCGCGGGAACCGTGCCGCCGCTCAGCACGGTGCCGCCCGCGAGCAGCAGGATGAGCGGGACGAAGATCGCCAGCGCCGCGAGCCCGATCAGCAGCGAGGCGGCGAACAGGATGAGGAAGCGGCTGAGCCCGCGCTGCAGCGCCTCGCCGACCGAGCCGCCCGGGCGCAGCGCGAGCCAGGTGATGGCGATGCTGCCGATCATTCCCGTGGCGACCGCGATCGGAAAGAGCAGCAAGAGAATCGGCGGGAATTCCGGAGTCGCGCCGGGCGCCGGCGTCGGCATGAAAAGCTGGAGCGCGGCGCCGGGCAAGGCGAGGAGCAGGAAGGCGATCGGCAGGATCAGCTGCGCCTCGCGGCCGATAAAGGCCACCGTCTCGTTCCACGCCGTCGTGATCGAAAGCTTCGCCATCGCTTTTCCTCCGCTGTTGCGGCGACTATGCGCGAGCGCGATGGAGCGCGCAACGCAGAGCCCGGTGGCGACGCCCGCCCGGAACCCGGTCCCGGCCGGGATCGAGTGGCGAGTCTCGCCGGGCCACACCCCCTATCCCGCCGCGCTCGCCGAGATGGAGTCGCGCGCCGCGGCGATTCGCGATGGCGCCGACTCGGAGCTGATCTGGCTGCTCGAACATCCGCCGCTCTACACCGCCGGGACGAGCGCCGATCCGGCCGAATTGTTCAACCCGCAAGGTTTTCCCGTGTTCAAGGCGGGGCGCGGCGGGCGCTACACCTATCATGGACCCGGGCAGCGCGTCGTCTATGTGCTGCTCGATCTCGACCGGCGCGGCCGCGACATCCGCCGATTCGTCCGCGCGCTCGAAGGCTGGGTGATCGACGCGCTGGCCGAGCTCGGCGTGGCGGCGTGGCGCTCGCCGGGGCGGATCGGAATCTGGACCGACCGGGACGGCGCCGAGGCGAAGATCGGGGCGATCGGCGTCCGCGTGCGGCGCTGGGTGACGATGCACGGCTTCGCGCTCAATTCGGCGCCGGAACTTTCCCACTTCTCAGGCATCGTGCCGTGCGGTATTGGCGATGCACCGGTGACCAGCCTCGAGGCGTTGGGCGTGGCCGATGGCCTTGCCCGATTCGATCTGGCGCTGCAGTGCAGGCTTTTGAGATTCCTGTCCTCGCTTGAGGCGGGAGACGGGAAGGGTTGAGAGCCGCTTTCTTTCCGTATAAGAGTGCACCGATTTGGGCAAAAAGGGGGCCTACCCAACCAAATCATCAATCTAGGGAGACTTTAATGCGTAACCTTCTTTCGAAAGCGACCGTTGGTGCGATGATTGCGGGCGCGGCCCTCACCGTCGCGGCTTGCAGCAGCGAGACCACCACCAACACGACCAACGTCACCGATCTCGGCAACACCACGACCATGGACGCCAATGCGATGGACATGGGCATGGACGCCAACATGACGATGGACATGAACGCGATGCCGCCGGCCGACATGAATATGATGCCGCCGGCCGACGCCAACACGTCTAACGGCATGTAAGGCACGCGTCTCACGCGTTTTGGAGAAGGCCGCCGGGCGACCGGCGGCCTTCTTTTTTTCGCCCGGGCCGCTAAGCTCGGGGCGAATCCATTGCAGAGGAGGGAATTCCATGCGCACCATTTCGATCGCGATCCTCGCCGGCGCGGCCCTGCTCGCCGCGGGCTGCGGCAGCCGGGACTCGGCGACGACCAACACCGGCAACGATCTCGGCAGCAACCTTCTGCTCGATCAGCCGATGAACGATGCGAGCGCGATGGAATCGGCCGCGAACGTGACGACTCCGCTGGTGCCCATGGACAATGCGGCGACCGACACGCCCTACGAGCCGCTGCCGCCGGGCGGCAACACCAGCGTCGAAAGCAACGTCACGGGGATGTGAGCCGGACCCGCGCGGCCGGGGCGAGACGTGCCCCGGGCGCGACGGGCGCCGCGCCGGAGGATAGGGGCCGCGCTGCGGGCTTGTTACTGGACGATGACGAAGTGACCGGCGGGAGGGCGCGATGAAGAGCATCTGGAGTTTCGCCCTCAAGGCCGCCGCCTTCGCCGCGGCCGGCGCGCTCGCGCCGCAGGCCGCCTCGGCCCAGCTCTTTCTCTATGAGCCGGTCTTCGCGTCGGGCCCGGTCGAGCCCAGCGATCCGCTGGTCGGCCTGCCGATGCCAGGGGCGACCCCGGCCGAATATCGCGCCCATCTGATCTGGAACCTGCGCTCCGGCCTCAACGTCGCGGCGCTGCAGTGCCAATTCTCGCCCTATCTGCGCGCGGTCGACAATTATAACGGCATCCTCGCCCATCACGGGCGCGAACTCGCCGCCGCCTACAGCTCTCTGGAGGCCTATTTCCGCCGCGTTCACGGCCGCACCGGGCCGCGCCGCTTCGACGATTACTCGACCCAGACCTACAACAATTTCTCGACCTTCCAGGCCCAGCTCGGCTTCTGCCAGACGGCGGCGCGAATCGCGCGCGAGGCGCTGGCCCGGCGCCAGGGCGAGTTCGGCGCGCTCGCCCAGGCGCGGATGCGCGAGCTGCGCGCAAGCCTCACCGTCGCGCACGAGAATTTCTATTTCAATCGCACCCCTGTCCCGCTCTCGCCGATCAACGTCGCCCCGCCCGATTGCTCGCGCCTGCGCGGGCGCGAACGCCGCGAGTGCGAGCGCGCCAACTAGGTCGGCGGGCGCACCGAATAATCGGTCGGATCGGGCAGCCCCGCCTCGGCGAAGCCGCGGGCGCGCAAACGGCAGGAATCGCACAGCCCGCAATGTTTGAGGTCCGGCGTCGGATCGTAGCATGACCAGCTCATCGCCGCGTCGAGCCCGAGCCGCGCCGCTTCCCTGACGATCCCGGCCTTGGTCATCGCGATCAGCGGCGTCCGCACCCGAAAATGCTCGCCCTCCACCCCCGCCTTGGTGGCGAGGTTGGCCATCGCCTCGAACGAGGCGACGAAGGCCGGGCGGCAATCGGGATAGCCCGAATAATCGAGCGCGTTGACGCCGATGAACAATTCGCGCGCGCCCGCGACCTCCGCCCAGCCGAGGCAGAGCGAGAGAAAGATCGTATTGCGCGCCGGGACGTAGGTGACCGGGATGTCGTTGCCGAGCCCATCCTTCGGCACCTCGATATCGGAGGTCAGCGCCGAACCGCCGAAGCGGCTGAGATAGAGCGGCAGCACGATATGCTGCTCGGCGCCGAGGGCCCGCGCGATCGTCGCCGCCGCCTGCAGCTCGACCTTGTGGCGCTGGTTATAGTCGATGGTGAGCGCGAGCAGCCGGTACCCCGCCTCGCGCGCGAGGGCGGCGGTCACCTTCGATTCGAGCCCCCCCGAAAGGAGCTCCACGGCGGCCTGGCTCATGGCGCGACCCTATAGCGGCGACGGGCCGGAAAAAGAACGGGCCGCCCCGAAGGGCGGCCCAGTTCAGGCTTGAAGCCTGCTAGGGAGGAAAGCGTGCCCGCAAAAACT
>NZ_JBQTJC010000025.1:0-3442 GCF_052387495.1 Sphingosinicella sp.
GCGAGGCGGCGGCGATCGGGCCGGACAAGCGCATCATCTCTCTCCTCTGGTCAGGCGCGCGCGCGAGTCCCGCTTGCGCGCCACCGGAGGCTGAACTCGGCCGGGCCCCGGAGGTTGCCGGAGAGGCAAGCTTGAGCGGCGCACGCGAGAGCGGCTAGACAAGGCGGGAAGGGGGACCTCGCCATGCGTCTTGCCGTGCTGCTGATCCTGTCCGCCGCGGCGCCGCTCGCCGCCCAGCCCGCGCCATCCGCCCAGCCAGCCCCGTCTCAGGCGGCGGCGCAAAGCGTGCCGGGGCCGGTGACGGTCGAATCCTATTACCGCATCCGCTGGGGCAGCTTCTGGGACTTCATGGAGATTTACCGGCAGCACCACGCGCCGATCTTGGCCGAGATGCAGCGCCTCGGCTTCATCACCGCGATCCGCACGGAGACGCCGCTGACCCACATGGCCGGCGATCAGCGCTGGGACCTGCGCGTCACGATCACCTATCGCGACGGCAATGCGGCGGCGGGATCGGACCCGGGCTACGACCGCGCCGCGGCCGAGGCGAGCCGGCGGCTGTTCGCCGACCGCGACGCCCATCTCGCCGCCGAAACCCGCCGCTTCGCGATGATCGAGGAGCATTGGGATGTCATCGTCGCGCCCTATGCGGAGTGACGGCGAAGCGGGACGAACGGACATGAGCTCGAAGCAGAACAGGCTGATCGACCGATGACCAAGCACCGCATCTACAAGATCGCCTTCGCGAGCGTGTACCCGCATTATGTCGCCAAGGCGGAGAAGAAGGGGCGGACGAAGGCGGAGGTGGACGAGATCATCCACTGGCTGACCGGCTATGACGCGAAGGCGCTGAAGGCCGAGCTGGAGGCGGGCACCAATTTCGAGGACTTTTACGGGAACGCACCGCGGATGAACCCGGCGCGGGAGAAAATCACCGGCCTGATCTGCGGCATCCGCGTCGAGGAGGTCGAGGACCCGCTGATGCGCGAGGCCCGCTATCTCGACAAGCTGATCGACGAGCTGGCGCGGGGGAAGAAGATGGAGAAGATTTTGCGGGAGGGGTGAGACGGCACGCTCCCGCCTTGGCGACAGGCCCGGAAGGTCACGAAGTTGAGGGATTTCGCGGAAGATTTTCATTGTGACCTTCCACGCCCACGGCGGCGCTCGGCCCAGCGGTCGTAATTGCGGGCGTTGCGCTCGACCCGGTCGTAAAGCCGGAGGAGCGCGTCATTGTCGGGCTGATGGAGCGTGCCGACCTGCTCGCCGTTGCGGATGATCGGCTTCACCTTGCCGAAGACGGCGCGAAACCAGAGCTGCGAATGGTTGGTCCGGGCCGGCGGCGGCCGAGTCGCCATGGCCGAATCCCAGGCGGCGGCGAAGCTCTCCGCACCCGGGCGCGCGCGCAGGCGGTAGGCGCTCTCCCGGCTCATCCCCACCGCCCGCGCCGCCTTGCTGATCGAGCGGGTCTGGCGCAGCGCGGCGATGAACGCGCGCTGCATGCGGGGCGTCCAGCCGTCCTTGCGGGCGCGGACGGGGACGGGGGTGAAATCCGGGCCGGCGGCAGCGCGGCGCGGGGCGGCGGGGGCGGGCGAGCCATTCATCCGGCAGGATGGATCAGATGAGGCGGGCTGCAAGACAGCGCAAAATGGGGCCGTTGGATCGGTTGCGGCCGATCGTGGCCTTCGGGCATCCTGTTTTTGGATCGGGCATGCGCCCCGCAATGCGTGCCTCGGAATGCGTTGCCGTGTGACGCTTCATGATCCTTGCTCCTTCGAATCGAAAAAGGAGCGAACCATTTAGTGCATGTCGGGGGGTGTAGGAAAACCTCTAATGAGCGGCACCGAACACCGAAATTCCGTAGCTCATCCTCGCGCGCCGGTGACCTTAGATGAGGGGCAGACTGAAAGAGAGATCTTAGCTGCTCTCGGGTGTGCAAATGACCTTTTCGAAATTGTCTTTGGAAAGGGCCTCCCCTACGCATCCTTGGGCGTGAAGCCCAAGGTGAAGCGATGAAAGATCGGTCCGTCGCAGGCAGATAAATCTCCCCGCCGCTCTCTTTGAGTTTCTCTCTCATCTCGGCCAAAGTGAACGAAGGATAGCGAGAAATCCGCGCGGTCGCGTTTCTCGCTCGGCCTCCATGCGCGTTTGTTCGTTGTCGATCTGCGCGCCCAGCCGGTTGCGGCAGAGTTCCTGCGCCCACTCCGGCTTGCAGTCGCGGACGCGGAGGCAGTTCAGGTCCTGGACCTCCATCGCCCGCAGCATCTGGCGGAACTCGGCATCGGTTTCCGGCTGCCGCGCGACATAGCAGTGCGGATATTCGCCATCTTCGAGCCATGCCAGCAAGCCGGGCGCCTCGGTCTCCCAGACGCCGCACGCGAGGCAACAGCTGTCCTCGACATAGAAGTCGCCCGGGACGTTGGCCGGGTGGGGCGTGGGCATCATTCGGCCGCCACGCTTGGACGCGGACCATGCCCATTGGCTGCATAGATTTCCAGCACCCGCTCGGGCGTGATGCCTTGCTCCTGGGCCAGCGACAATTCGTGCTCGGGATCGTCCAGCCCGATGGTCGGACGCTGACGGTCGAGCTGCGGATAGACCCAGCACGCCTGGTTGAGCGTTTCCCCGAACTCGGACAGCCGGTTCGAGAACCAGCCGAACCACGGCCCCTCGCCGGCATAGGCGCCATCGTCGAAGCGATCGACGTAGCGCTCGAAGTTCTGGCGCGAGAGTGTCGACCAGATTCCGTAGCCGAACTTCTCGGACATGCCGTGCACCGGGATTTCGAACACGCAGCGGACGAAGAAATTTTCGCCGCCGATGACGCAGAAATCCTCCGAGAGAAAATCGCCGTCCAGCCGAAGTGCGCTGTTGGGCTCCCTCACTTCGATCTCGCCCCAATGATCGGGCGCGGAGGCGCCGATATCGAACATGCCGCGATGCTCGGTTTCGCACGAAGCGCAGGTCCAGGCGGCATCGCGCAGCAGCTCGAGCGCCGAAGGCCCGCGCCGGCGAAAGAACCTCATTCGGCCGCCGGCAGGTAGATTTCGCCGCCCTTCTCGCCGAACTTCTCGCTCATCACGTCCGCCCCGGCCGGACCATCGGCGTCAGCACGGGCGACGTCTCGGTCTGGATCTCGCCGATGCGTTCGAAGCCGAAGCGTTCGTAGAGCGATATGTTGCGCGGGTTCGAGCTTTCCAGATAGGCGGGGCGGCCGTCGGCGTCGATGCGGGCGATCGCGGCTTCCATGAGGGCGGTGCCGAGGCCCTGGCCCTGGCGGGCACATTCACGCAAGCTGACTCTTGTTCAAATAGTCCCGCATCTGGCGCGCATATACTGAGCGGTAGAGCCTCGCCTGCTTCCAAGCATCAATGTCCCAAAGCCGGAAGTCAAAATGCTTCCAGCAGCGTTTCCGAGCATAGCTGAAATGCTGCACTTCCATTTC
>NZ_JBQTJC010000026.1:0-8641 GCF_052387495.1 Sphingosinicella sp.
GATCTGGTCGTCGGTGGTCAGCCACTATCTGCTCGACAAGGAGGCGCCGCCTAGCGACATTCTCCACTGGTTCGCCGACGGCGCCCACATTCCGGCCGCCTTCCTGACCGAATGGACCAGGCGCATCCTCGTCGCCAACGAGCTGACCGAGCCCGGCGCGCTGGACATGGGGACGCCCGCCATGGTGATCTCGCTGAAGGACGACCATGTCTCCGCCTGGCAGGCGACCTATGACGGCGCCAAGCTCCTCGGCGCCGAGACTCAATTCCTGCTCGGCGGCTCCGGTCACAATGCCGGCGTGATCAACCCGCCGGCCGCGAACAAGCACGGCTATTGGACCAACGCGGCGATGCCGGAGACGGCGGAGCAATGGCTCGAAGGCGCCACTCGCCATGAAGGCTCATGGTGGCCCGAATGGCAGCAATGGCTGGTCCGCGATGGCGCCGAGAAAGTGAAAGCGCGCAAGCCTAAGAAGGAAATCGAGCCGGCTCCCGGCAGCTATGTGAGGATGCGATGAGCGACTACGAAACCATCCTGGTCGAGCAAAAGGGCGCGGTGACGCTCGTCACCCTCAACCGCCCGCAGGCGCTGAATGCGCTCAATTCGACGGTGCTCGCCGAGCTGATCGCCGCCTTCGCCGCCTACGACGCCGACGACAGCCAGTGCTGCCTCGTGCTCACCGGCTCGGAGAAAGCCTTCGCCGCCGGCGCCGACATCAAGGAGATGTCGGACCAGGGCTTCGCCTCGATGTACGCGTCCAATTTCTTCGCCGGCTGGGAGAAGGTCACCGCGACCCGCAAGCCCTGGATCGCCGCGGTCGCCGGCTATGCGCTGGGCGGCGGCTGCGAGGTCGCGATGATGGCCGATTTCATCATCGCCGCCGACACCGCCAAGTTCGGCCAGCCCGAGATCAAATTGGGCGTCACCCCCGGCATGGGCGGCTCGCAGCGCCTCACCCGCGCGGTCGGCACGGCCAAGGCGATGGAGATGTGCCTGACCGGCCGGATGATGGGCGCCGAGGAAGCCGAACGCTCGGGTCTCGTCGCAAGGGTCGTCCCCATCACCGAGCTGATCGACGAGGCGCTGAAGACCGCCGAGACGATCGCCTCGATGTCCCCGCTCGCCGCCATCGCCAACAAGGAAATGGTCAACGCCGCCTTCGAAAACGGCTTGGCGCAGGGCATCAATTTCGAGCGCCGGCTGTTCCACGGCCTGTTCGGCAGCGAGGACCAGAAGGAGGGCATGGCCGCCTTCGTGGAGAAACGCGATCCGGCGTGGAAGGGCCGGTAACCGTCATCCCGGCGAAGGCCGGGATCTCGTGGGGTGAAGGGCGCGGCGCGAGCCCGCGCTGAGACCCCGGCCTTCGCCGGGGCGACGAAAGGAAGAAAATGGCACGCATCGCCTTCATCGGCTTGGGAAACATGGGCGGCGGGATGGCCGCGAACCTCGCCAAGGCGGGGCACGACGTCGTCGCCTTTGATCTGGTCGAGGAGGCGCTGGCCCGCGCCGAGTCCCGCAGCTGCCGCCGCGCCGCCTCCGCCGCCGAAGCGGTCGCGGAGGCCGAGGCGGTGATCACGATGCTCCCCGCCGGGAAGCACGTTCGCGCCGTCTACGAGGCCGAGGTGATCGGCAAGGCGCCGGCGAGCGCGATCCTGATCGATTGCTCGACGATCGACGTCGCCACCGCGCGCGAGGAGATCGAGAAGGCCCGCGCCGCCGGCTATCTGATGACCGACGCCCCGGTCTCGGGCGGCATCGCCGCCGCCGAGGCCGGCACGCTCACCTTCATGGCCGGCGGCACCGAGGAGGCGTTCAAGCGCGCCGAGCCCTTTCTCGCGATGATGGGCAAGGCGGTGATCCACGCGGGCGCGCCCGGCGCCGGACAGGCCGCGAAGATCTGCAACAACATGCTCTTGGGCGCGTCGATGGCGGCGACCTGCGAGACCTTCGCGATGGCGAAAAAGCTGGGCTTGGACCTGCAGACCTTCTTCGACATCTCGTCCAAGGCCTCGGGCCAGTGCTGGTCGATGACGAGCTACTGTCCCGTCCCCGGCGTCGGCCCCGAAACCCCCGCCGACCGCGATTACGAGGGCGGTTTCGCAGCTGCTTTAATGTTAAAGGATCTCCGCCTGGCGATGGAGGCGGCGCAGAGCGTCGATGCCTACACGCCGATGGGCGCCGAGGCCGAGACCCTCTACGCCCGCTTCGCCGAAGCGCTCGGCGGCGGGGGGAAGGACTTCTCCGCGATCATCAAGATGATCGACGACAGCTGGCAGGCCGAGGCCGAATAATCTCGTCATCCCGGCAAAGGCCGGGAACTCAGGGAGAAACCCCGAGCCTGCTTGACCCGAGACCCCGGCCTTCGCCGGGGTGACGGCTAAGCGAGGAGGACGCCTTGCAGGGCATTCTGCCAGCCCGCCAGCCGCGCATCGCGCACGTCGTCCGTCATCGCCGGCGTGAAGCGCTCGACGGCGCCGCGCATCGCCGCCGCTTCCTCCAGCGAGCCGAACAGGCCGCAGCCGATTCCCGCCAGCATCGCCGCGCCGAGCGCCGTCGTCTCGACGAAGACCGGCCGCTCCACCTCGAGGTCCAGCACATCCGCCAGATCCTGCGCCAGCCACTCGTTCGCGCTCATCCCGCCGTCGATCCGGAGCCGCGCCCAGGCCGCGCCGTCGGCGGCGAAGGCGGCCATCAGATCGTGGGTCTGGTACGCCTGCGCCTCCAGCGCCGCGCGCACGACATGCGCCCGCCCCGCCGCGAAGGTGAGACCGGAGAGCGCCCCGCGCGCGTCGGGCTGCCAATGCGGCGCGCCGAGTCCGCAATGGGCGGGCACCAGATAGACGCCCCGATTGTCGTCGACCGAGGCGGCGATCGCCGCAGTCTCAGCCGAGGTCGCGACCAGCCCGAGCGAATCGCGCAGCCACTGAATCAGGCTCCCGGCAACGAACACCGAGCCTTCCAGCGCATAGGTGCTTACGCCGCCCAGTTGCCAGGCCACCGTCGTCAGCAGCCGGTTGGCCGAGACCCGCGCCTCGCCACCCGTATGGGTGAGCACGAACGCGCCGGTGCCGTAGGTCGCCTTGGTGTCGCCCGGCGCGAAGCAGGCCTGGCCGATCGCCGCCGCCTGCTGGTCGCCCGCCATCCCTGAGGTCGGCAACGCCGCGCCGAACAGCTCCGGCAGGGTTTCGCCGAACCGCCCGGCACAATCCACGATCTCCGGCAGCGCTGCACGCGGCGCCCCGAACAATTCGATCAGCCCCGCGTCCCAGCGCCCGGCATGGATGTCCATCAGCGCCGTCCGCGACGCGTTGGTCGCGTCCGATATGTGCAGCCCGCCGGTCAGCCGGAACACCAGCCAGCTCTCCACCGTGCCGATGCAGAGATCGTCGCCCGCCTCGGCCAGCTCCGGCCGGTTCGCCATCGCCCAGGCGATCTTGCTCCCCGAGAAATAGGGGTCGAGCAGCAGCCCCGTCTTTGCCTGCAGCGCCGCTTCGTGCCCCGTGCGCTTCAGCGCCGCGCACAGCTCCGCCGTGCGCCGGTCCTGCCAGACGATGGCGCGGCCCAGCGCCCGTCCCGTGCTCCGCCGCCAGAACACCACCGTCTCGCGCTGGTTGGTGATTCCAATCCCTGCAATCGCCTCCGCACCGCCCGCCGCCTCGGCCATCTCCCGCGCGCAGGCGAAGCTCGAGGCCCAGATTTCCTCGGCGTCATGCTCGACCCAGCCAGCTTGCGGGTAATGCTGCGCCAGCTCCCGCTGCGCCGAGCCGAGGCACTCGCCGCGGGGCGAGAACAGCATCGCCCTCGTGCTCGTCGGGCCCGCATCGATGACGAGGATTTTCTCGCTCACGATCCCATCCGTCACCCCGGCGAAGGCCGGGGTCCAGACGGCTTTGGTGACACGAAGGCGGCTTGGATTCCAGCTTTGGCTGGAATGACGGTAAGAGGAGCCCCATGAACCTCGACGACCAGCTCCGCCGCTATTTCGGCACCGCCGATCTCGCCTCCGTCCCGCCCCAGGCGCTCGCCGCGGGGATCGAGCATATGCAGGTCGATCTCGGCCTCGCGACCGATCCCCCCCGCCGCTTCGCGCTCTGGGCGCTGCTCCACATGCTCGGCGCCGCGCCCGATCTCGACATCGCCTTCAAGGACGAAGCCGACCGCGAGGCGGCGCGGAAATTCATGGACCTCGCTGGGGCCGCCGACGGCGACGAAGCCTGACCGGCCAGATGGACTCCTTCGATCTCCTCGTCGTCGGCGGCGGCATCAACGGGGCGGCGATCGCGCGCGACGCGGCGGGGCGCGGCCTCACCGTGCTGCTCGTCGAGAAGGACGATCTCGCCGCCCACACCAGCTCGGCCTCGTCCAAGCTGATCCACGGCGGCCTCAGGTATCTCGCCCAGTATGATTTCAGGCTGGTCCGCGAATCGCTGCGCGAGCGTGAGACGATGCTGCGCACCGCGCCGCATCTCGTCCGCCCCTTGCGCTTCATCCTGCCCGAGGCGCCCGGCGGCCGTCCCTGGTGGATGGTCCGCGCCGGGCTCGCGCTCTACGATCTGCTCGGCGGCCGCAAGAGCCTGCCGCGCGCGCGCGGCGTGCCCAAGAACGACGCCGCGGTCCGCGCACCCTTGCGCGACCCGAACGCAAAGCTCGCCGCTTATTGGGACGCCTGGGTGGACGACGCCCGCCTGGTCGTCCTCAACGCGCTCGACGCGAAGGAGCGCGGCGCCGAGATCGCCACCCGCACCGAATTGCTCTCCGCCCGCCGCGACGGCGACGCCTGGACCGCCACCCTCTCCGGCGGCCGCGATGTCCGCGCCGCGACGATCGTCAACGCCGCCGGCCCCTGGGTCGCGGAGGTGCTCGGGAACCGCCTCGGCGAGCAAAGCGAGGCCCGAGTCCGCCTGATCCGCGGCAGCCACGTCGCCGTCCCTCGCCTCCACGAGGGCGACCACGCCTACATCCTGCAGCAGCCGGATGGTCGCATCGTCTTCGTGTTGCCTTATGGCGCGCTCAGCCTGGTCGGCACCACCGACTGCCCCGCCGTCGGCCCCGACGACGACCGGGCCAGCCCCGCCGAGATCGACTATCTCTGCGCCGCGGCCAACGCCTACATGCGCCGCCGGATCGCGACCGCCGACGTGCGTTGGTCCTATGCCGGCATCCGCGCCCTTTACGACGACGGCGCCGCCGACGCCAAGAACGTCACCCGCGAGTACAGGCTCGAACTCGATCCCGACCCGGGGCCGAAACTGCTCTCCGTCTTCGGCGGCAAGCTCACCACCGCCCGCGCCCTCGCCGCCGAGGCGCTCGACAAGCTAGGAATCGGCGGCTTCAAGTTCACCCGCAATTCGCCGCTCCCCGGCGGCAACGTCACTCCTGTCTTCAACGCCCGACTCGAGGAGCTGGCCGAATGGCTACCCGCGCCGATGCTCGCCCGCATGGCCCAGGCCTACGGCACCCGCCTCGACGCGATCCTCGGCGATGCGATCAGCCTCGTGGACCTGGGTCGTCATTTCGGCGCCGGCCTCTACGAAGCCGAGGTCCGCCACCTGATCGACAACGAATTCGCCCGCACCCCCGAGGACATAATCTGGCGGCGCACCAAGCTCGGCCTGGAGATGAGCGCGAAGGAGCAGGCCGCCCTCGCCAAATGGCTGGGAACGCACCGACCGCAAGCCGGTTGAACCGCCATGCCCAGCGCCCTTGAAGCCGCGAGAACCGCCGGCACCAGCGACAGCGTGACCGGCTGGAAGCTCGATCGCGGCGAGCGCGCCGATCTGCTCCGCCGCTTCCCGCCCAGATATCGCAATCCAATCGCCGACCATGTCACCCTCGCCGGCAAGGCCACCGCCGACGCGCCGCTCCCGCAGGAGAACGGCGGCGAGATCGTCGGTCGCGCCGATGACGGGGAAGGCGTCGAAGCGATGGTCGTCCGCATCGCCGGCACCACCGACCGGCCCGACGGCTCGACCTTTCACATCACCTGGTCGCTCGAGGACGGCCGCCGCGCCAAAGAGAGCAACGACGTCATCGCCGAGCATGGCTGGACGCCGCTCTCGGAGCCGATTCCCATCGCCCTCGCCCCGGCCCGCTTCCGATGAGCCGCCAGCTCTACCTCGATTGCGACGGGGTCCTCGCCGATTTCGACAAGGGGGCGACCGCCGTGCTCGGCCTGCCACCTCGCGCCTATGAGAAGCGCCACGGCATCGGCCGCTTCTGGGCGAAGCTCGCCAGCGCGCCGGACTTCTATTTCGGCCTGCCGCTGATGGACGACGCGATGGAGCTGTTCGTGGCGGTGAAGCATCTCGATCCGATCATCCTCACCGGCCTGCCGCGCGGCAATTGGGCGGCCGACCAGAAGGTGCGCTGGGCCGCGGAATATTTCCCCGGCACCCGCATCATCACCACCATGGCCCGCGACAAGCGCGACCATGCCAAGGAAGGCGACGTCCTCGTCGACGATCAGGTGAGGCACCGCCACCTCTGGGAGGAGATCGGCGGGGTCTTCATCCACCACAAGAGCGCGAAGGCGAGCCTCGCCGCGCTCGCCGATTATTTCCCGCTGAAGATCAATGCCGCCGCTCGATGATGGCACCTATCGCTGCAATGCGCTCCACCCCGGCATAAGCTGGCTGGGTGAGTTCCTCGCCGAATATGTCGGGATCGAGCTCGGCGTAGCGGAGCGCGCAGTCGGGCGGGAGTGCGTCGCGCAACGCCGCTTCCAGGGGATCTGTGCCATTCACGATCGCGCTCCCGGTATAAAGCAGCACGCGGCCGCCGGGCGCGACGCGCCGCGCCGCGGCCAGCGCCCACGCCAGGGAGAGGTCCCCGCCCAGCCGGCCTCCGCCGTCCCGGTAGGTCCGCCTTGCCGGATCGGCGATGAAGGGCGGATTCATGATCGCGAAGGGAAAGCCCGGGGCGACATCGGACAGGCCGGTAGTGAGCGCGGTTTCGATCCGAAGCCCCGCGTGGCGCGCGTTGATGCGCGCGAACCGCAATGCGAGCGGGTTGATGTCGGTGAGCAGCGCCTCGCTTACCCTTCCCTCGCGCATCGCCGCGATCGCCCCCACGCCCGCCCCTGCGCCGACATCGACCAGCCGATCGGCGGTCGCCGCAGCGAGCTCCGCCAGGACGAAGCGCGCGAAACGATAGCTGTCCGGCCCGAAGAAGACGGCGTCGGAGCGCGTCGTCGGATAAGCCGAGTGGAGGAAGAGGAGAGAGTCCAGCGACGACACGCGCACGAGGCTGCGGAAGCCGCCCTCCGCGCCGGTGATCATTTCAGCACGTTCGAGCAGCTGGAACAGCGCGTCGGGCAGGACCGTGCGGGCGAAGGGCAGGCTCCATCCGAAAACGTCGCGCAGATCGCGCGCGGCCGACTTCTCGGGCCGGGCGATAATTCGCGCGTGGGTCGCGGGCGTCGGCGTGACGAAGCGATAGCCGTCGCCGGCGAGATGGTCGAGCAGCGCCAGGAGGGCGGCGTCGGCGCCGGTCAAGCCGTCACCACAAATGGGCGCGATATCTCTCGAAGCAGCGCTCGCCGCATTTGAGCCGGATCAGCGCGCCCTCCGCGATCGCGGTGGCGCGGCGCGGGTCCTCCGCGACCAAGGGTGCGAGTGCCTCCCTGTTCCACGCCTCGCTATGCTTGACGTCGAGCACGGCGTGAAGCTCGAAATAATGCCGCTCGCGCCCGGTGAGGCCAAGTCGCCGGAGCCCCGCGGCGACATGGGCGGCGCGTCCCGGCGCGGTCTGCTCGATCGCACCCAGGGCGCCGATCGCGTGCCAGGCGTAGCGCCGCGTCGTTGCCATCGCGGTCATCGCGTTGGCGAGAGCCAGGCTCTCCCGGACGGTGGCTTCGATCCGCGGGTCAAGCCGCAGCCGCGCGACCAGCGCATCCAGCATCGGGCCGTGCATGCCCTTTGGATTGCCGCGCCCCATCTCGTCCCAATAATTGCGCGCGAGCTCAAGCTTGGCGCGGGTCGGGAGCTTGACCTGCGCATAAGCGACGAGATCGTCGAAGCCCGCTTCGCCCGCCGCTTCCTGCTCCATGAACCAGCGGAAATCCGCGAGGGACGCCTGCTCGGCGAGCCAGGGAAAAAGCGGATCGCCCTGGCCGGGGCCGCTCTCCTCCAGCCCCTCGAACCAGCGCACGAAATGCCCCGGCTCGGTCGGCGCGGCCGCCGCTTCCTCCGCGATCTCGGCGCGAAGCGTTTCGAGGAAGTCGCCTTCCAGCCGAAGCAGCCGATGATCGCGCTCGAGCTGCAGCCGCCAGTCGGGCGAAGGCAGTCCCGGCTCAAGCCGCGCGCGATTCCAGCGTGCCAGCTCGCGCTGCACCTTGTCAGTCAGATAAGCACCCGTTGCAGCACGGGGTTCGTAGTTCAATTGAGTCGCCATGTGGCTTGATTTCCACCCTGTAATGAGCAGGGATAACCCATTGTTTACCCAGAGGGTTCCGGCTTTCGCTCATTACTGATCCAGATTAGCGAATGCGGCCCACGCGCCGTCCAGGGAGGAGAGATGCGGTTCCTCGGAGTCACCGAAACCTGCGACCTCGCGGCGCTCTACCTGGCGCTCGCCGAGGACGGGCACGAGGTCCGCATCTCGATCAGCGAGCCGCTCGCCCAAGGCACTCTCACCGGGATGC
>NZ_JBQTJC010000027.1:0-6739 GCF_052387495.1 Sphingosinicella sp.
GCCTCGGCCTACCTCGCGATCATGGCCTTGTTCGCGGTCGCGCCGGAAACCATGCGGCCGACCGCCCTGACGCTGAACCTGATCGTCGCCGGGTTCGGCGCGGTGCGCTTCGCCCTCGCCGGCCAGACCAACTGGCGGCTGCTGCTCGCCTTCGCCGCGACGGCGACGCCGGCCGCCTTCCTTGGCGGCTGGGTCCAGCTTCCGCCCGAATATTACCGCCCGCTTGTCGGACTCCTGCTTTGGGCCGCCGCGGTCCGGCTGTTCTGGCAGCCGAAGCGGCTGGCCTGGCAGGAGGTACGCCAGCCTTCGCTGGCGCTGACCCTGCCCGCGGGCGCGGCGCTCGGCCTGCTCGCCGGCCTGACCGGCACCGGCGGCGGCATCTTCCTCAGTCCGCTCATCATCCTGTTCGGCTGGGAGACGCCGCGTCACACGTCCGGCGTTGCGGCAGCCTTCATCTTTCTCAACTCGGCGGCGGGGCTGGCCGGCAACCTCGCGGCAGTGCGCGCGCTTCCGCCGCAGCTGCCCTGGCTAGCCGCGGCGGTCGTCGGGGGCGCTCTGGTCGGCACCTGGCTCGGGGTTGCGCGCCTGCCGCGCGAGCGGTTGCTCCAGGGGCTCGGGCTGGTGCTCGTCATCGCCGGCGCCAAGTTGTTGTTCGCGTGAGCACCGGCCTGCTCGTCGCGGTGTTGGCGGGCGGCGAGGGCCGCCGCATCGGCGGCGGAAAGCCCTCGCGGCTCCTCGGCGGCGAGACCCTGCTCGCGCGCGCGTTGCGGTTGGCGCGCGGATGGTCGGACGAGGTGCGGACGGTCGTTCGCGATCCCGGCCAGGCCGCGGGAGCGCCCTTGCTGCTCGACGATGCGGCGATCGCCGGGCCGCTTGGCGGCCTCGCCGCCGCGCTGCGTTTCGCGCGCAGCCATGGCCATGAGGCCGTGTTGACCCTGCCGTGCGACATGCCGTTCGCGCCTCCCGACCTGCCCGGCCGCCTCGGCACTGCGATCGAGGCGCGGGCCGCCGCCATTGCCGCGAGCGGCGGAGAGATCCATCCGGTCTGCGCCATGTGGCGACGCGACGTGCTGGACCGGCTCGACGCCTATCTCGCGACTGGCCGCCGCTCGCTACGCGGCTTCGCGGAGACTGTGGGCTTCATCGAGGTGGACTGGTCGGTCGGGTCGCTCGATCCCTTCTTCAACATCAATAGCGCGCAGGACCTCAGGCGTGCCGAGGCGATGCTGCTTCGCTAGAAGTCGAGCGCTTCGACGATCTCGCCTGCGACGGCGGCCGGCGCTCCAGCGGGGCGGCGCAGGAGAAGGTCGGCATGAGCAAGCGTCTTCTGCGCACTCGAATCCTGGTTCGAGAGGGGCTGGGCCAAATCGCGGTCGCTCGCCGCGCGGACGAAGGTTTCGCGTCCGCCGCAGGGCCCGAGCTGCCCGGCCAGCGGCATCGATCGCCAGCGCAAAGCCTCGGCCGGATTGCGGCCGGTCATGCGGGCGAGCAACGGCGCCAGCAGGACCCGCGCCGTCACCATCGCCGAGGTCGGATTGCCGGGCAACCCCATCACCAGCCGGCCCGCCGCGCGGCCGAGCCAGACCGGCTTGCCCGGCTTTATCGCCACCTTGGCAAAGACCAGGTCCAGCTTCTCGAACATCGCCTTGGCGAAGTCGCGTTCGCCGACCGAGGCGCCGCCGGTCACGACGACAAGGTCGGCCGAGGCCAGCGCTTCCGCCGCGGCCTTGCGCATGTCCTCGAGGTCGTCGCGCAGCCGCCGCCGCAGGGCCACCGCGCCGCCCCAGTCGGCGGTCAGCGCGGCGATGCCGAACGAGACGCTCTCCGGCAGCGCTTCGGCCTGGCCCGCGGCTGTGCCGGGCGGGACCAACTCGTCTCCGGTGGCGAGGATCGCGACGCGGGGGCGACGGAAGACCTCGAGCTGATCGAGGTCTGCGCCGGCCGCGGCGACCAGGGCGCGTGCATCCAGCAGGCGGCCAGGCTCGAGCAAAATGTCGCCGACCGCGAAATCCGATCCGCGCCCGCGGATGTGCCGCGCCACGCCCGGCGTCTCGGTGAAGCAAGCGGTCTCGCCCTGTCGTGTCACCACTTCCTGGATCACGATGCGGTCCGCGCCCGCCGGAACCGGTGCGCCGGTGAAGATGCGCACGCACTCGCCCGCGCCCACGGGGTGGCCGAAGCCGCGCCCCGCGAGGGATTCGCCGATCAGCCGGAGCCGCGCCGGCAGGGCCGCCAGGTCGCCATCGCGCACTGCATAACCGTCCATCGCGGAGACATCGCCGGGCGGAGCGTCGACCCGCGCCCGCACGGCTTCCGCGAGCACGCGGCCATGCGCGGCCGCCAACGGGACCTGCTCGCGACCGACCGGCGATGCCGCATCGGCGACCAGCATGACGGCCTCGTCGAAGGAGATCATCTGCCCCAGTTCCCCGATTGGCCGCCGCTCTTCGAGGTCATGGCAATGCCGCCGATCTCCATCTCCCGGTCGACCGCCTTCAGCATGTCGAACAGCGTCAGGCAGGCGACCGTGACCGCGGTGAGCGCCTCCATCTCGACGCCGGTGGGGCCGGTCGTGCGCGCCTCCGCCTCGATCCGAAAGCCGGGGAGCGCCTCGTCGATCTCGATCCTGACCGCGGCCTTGGTCAGCGACAGCGGGTGGCAGAGCGGGATCAGCTCGGCGGTCCGCTTCGCCGCCATCACCCCGGCCAGCTCGGCGGTCTCGATCACCGCGGCCTTGGGGGTCGTCCCGGCGCGGACCCGCGCCAGCGTCTCGGGCCGGCAGCGCAGATGTCCTACCGCCGTTGCGGTCCGCGCCGTCGCCGGCTTGTCCGACACATCGACCATCCGCGCCCGGCCGCTTTCGTCGAGATGGCTGAGCCCCGTCATGCGCACAAATGCCGCAGCCGCGGCACCTGACCGGCGAGCGAGCAGGGCCGGTAGCGGCTGTCGAGCTCGAGGCCCAGCACCAGGTCCCACGCGTCGCGGCAGGCGCCGGTCGAGCCGGGCAGGCAGAAGATGAAGGTATCGCCGATCTGGCCGGCGAAAGCGCGCGACTGCAGGGTCGAGACGCCGACGGTCCCGAGGCTCGCCTGGTGGAAGACGATCGCGAAGCCGTCCATTTCGCGGTCGAGCATGGGCCGCACCGCCTCCGGGGTGACGTCGCGCGGCGCGAAGCCGGTGCCGCCAGTGGCGAGGACGACGTCAATGTCGGGATCGTCGGCCCAGGCCTGCACCCGCGCCCGGATCGCCGCGACCTCGTCGGGGACGATCGCCCTGCGGGCCAGTTCGTGCCCGGCCGCCTCGAGCCGCCCGGCGAGCAGGCCGCCGGACGTGTCGGTCTCCTCCGTCCGGGTGTCCGACACGGTCAGCACCGCGATGCGCAGCGGATGGAAGGGCAGTTGCTCGTTTATTCCGGGCATGGGTCGCTCCAGCGGGCGCGGGCCGCACGATCGTCGGCGGCAGGCTCGATCCATCTGGAACCGTCAACCCCATCCTCGCGCTTCCAGAACGCGGCGTCGGTCTTCAGGCGGTCCATCAGATAGTCGGCGGCCTCGAAGGCGGCGCGGCGGTGCGCCGACGCGGCGGCGGCGAAGACGATCGGCTCGCCGGGCGCGATCTGGCCGCAGCGGTGGACCACCCGCACCGCGCTGACGCCGAAGCGCGTCAGCGCGCCATCGGCGATCGCCGCCAGCGAAGATTCCGTCATGCCGGGATAGGAATCGAGGAACAGGCCGGTCACGGCCTCGCCGTCCGCGCCCGCGGGGCGGGCAAGCCCGACGAAGCTCACCACGGCGCCGTCGCCGCCACGGCCGGCGATGAAGTCGGCCAGCTCGTCCTCGGGCCGGAAGGGAGCGGCCGCGAGCCGCGCCTCGGCGCCCATCTCACCCTCCCGACAGCGGCGGCAGGAAGGCGACTTCTTGCCCCGGCATCACGCGCGCCGTCTCGGGCGCGACTTCAAGGTCGATGCAGGCGCGGATCGACGGCCTGGTGAGCTCGCCGGCCGCTTGCGGTAGCGCTCCGGCGAGCCGGCGGCGCAGCTCGGCGACGGTGCAGCCCTCGGCCGGCAAGTCGAGCTCGACCTCGCGGCCAGCGCTGTCTGCAAGGCGTCCGAAAAACAGAATCTTCATCAGTCGTTCGCTCCTCGGCCCTGCGCCTAGTGGCGTTTGTCCGCGTCCGATTGACCTGCGTCAATGCTTGGGCGGGGTTGCCAGCGTGCGCTCATAGGGCGCTCGGCCATGAGGCGGCGGCTAGCCACCTCCTTCGTCCAGGCCGGCGGCGAAAGCGATGCGCAGCGCCTCCGACAGGCTTCGCACGCCAAGCTTTTCCATCAGGTTGGCTCGGTGGATCTCCACGGTGCGCGGGCTGATACCGAGGTCATAAGCGATACTCTTGTTGGGGAGCCCCCGGGCAAGACCCTCAAGCACCTCCCGCTCGCGCACAGTTAGGCCAGCGAGGCGGACTTCGGCGTCCCGCTGTTGCTCCGCGCCCCGCTCCGCGCGGAGTAGCCGGGCGAAAGCCTCTTCCAGGCTTTCGAGCAAAGCCTTCTTCTCGAACGGCTTCTCGATGAAGTCGACCGCGCCCGCCTTCATCGCCCGGACCGCGACGGAGATGTCGCCATGGCCGGTCATCACCACCACTGGCAGACCTATCCCGCGGTCGCGCAATGCCTGCTGGACCTCGAGGCCGTCCATTGCGGGCATGCGTACATCGAGCAGGATGCACCCCGGCTGCAGGTCGCGGCCGCGCTTGAGCAGCTCGACGCCGGATTCGTAGGTTTCGACGCGAAAGCCGGAGGTTTTCAGCATGAAGCCCGCGGATCGCCTGATCGCGGCTTCGTCGTCGACGAGGTGAACGAGGGGCTTGGAATCATCCTGCATCGTCTGCTCCGGCATCGGGAAGGGTGAAATGGAATTCGGTCCCGCCGCGCCGGCCGGGCTCAAACCAGATGCGCCCGCCGTGCGCCTCAACGATCGTTCGGCATATCGACAGGCCAATTCCCATGCCGCTCTCCTTGGACGTCACAAACGGCTGGAACAGCTGTCCGGCTATCTCCTCGTTTATGCCGCCACCGGTGTCGCAAACACTGACGCGTACGAAGCCGTTCGACTCGGTCCGCGTGCGGATGGTGAGGGCACGGATTCGGGAATCAAGCATCGCGTCGATGGCGTTGCGAATCAGGTTCACCAGGACTTGCTGGATCTGGATACGATCCACGATGACGCGGCTCGCCGAGCGATCCAGCTTAACCTCGACTTCGATGCCGTGCTCGCGGGAACCGACCAGCGCCAGCGCATTGGCCTCGTTGATCAGGCGCGGCAGATGCTCGACACGACGCTCGGTTTCTCCGTAGGCGATGAAGTCGCGCAGCCGTCGCACGATCTGGCCCGCGCGGACCGCCTCCTTCGCGGCGTCGTCAAGCGCTTCGCGGACGATCCCGAGCGTCTCGGCATCGGGCTGTTCCGAAAGCAGGTCGCGTGCCGTTTCACAATAATTGGTAACGGCCGTCAGAGGCTGATTGAGCTCGTGGGCGAGCGAGGAAGCGAGCGTTCCGATTTCGCTCACGCGGCCGACATGGGCGAGCTCGGACTGCAGGTCCTGCAGCCTGAGCTCCGTCTGCTGCCGCTCGGTAAGGTCGCGGATGAAGCCGGTGAAGATGCGGCTGCCATCGACCCTCGCCTCGCCGACCGAGAGCTCGATCGGGAATGTGAAGCCGTCGCGGTGGCGGGCCGTCACCACCCGCCCGATACCGATGATCTTCCTGACGCCGGTGTCGCGGTAGTTCTCAAGATAGGAATCGTGCTCCTCGCGGTAAGGCGAGGGCATCAGCATGCTGACATTCTCACTTACGACCTCGGCCTCAATATAGCCGAACATTTTCTCGGCGGCGGCGCTGAACGAGAGGATGAGACCCCGCTCGTCGATCACCACCATGGCGTCGGGCACCGTCGCGAGGATCGAGCGCAGATGAGCCTCGTCCTGGCGCGGAACCCGTGGCGCGGGCACGTCGTCGCTGGCGTCGTTCATTGCTGCCGGGTCTAGCACCACATGTTCGATAGGCCGAGAGGAAGCGCCAACAGGCCTAATTCAGTTCCCTGAGGCTGGCGATGCGGAACGGCAGCTTGCGGCCGTCGGGTTCAGTGACGGTGATATACTCGCCGAGTCGCAGCGCGTGGCTCTCGAGGTGGAAAATCGGCTCGTCGTCCTCGTCGCCCGGCTCGTAGCTGAACGCCCATCCGCGGGGCGTGTGGACGACGTAGCCAATCATGTCCGGCTCGCTCGTCCAGAAGCGCCGCACCGTCGCCCGAGCGGGATCCTGCTGCACCGCGGCCGCATCAATTCGTCCCTCCGAATCGAGCGGCAGGCGAAGCAGGTACGCACGGCCGACCGACCCGTCTGGGAAGTCACGGGTCCGGGCGAGCTCCAGTCGAATGGTTTTCCAGTTCATGGCGCTCTTGATGGTGTGCCCCAGAGCGCTTCCCAATACGGAATGATACGGAGTTGGGCTCGGAGAGAGCCCGCCGGCGTGACGGACCGGTGCCGAGAGACGCCTTTCGTACGCTGATCCACATGGCCTCCGTCCGGCGGCTCGCTGGCGAGAACGCGCGAGGCGGGTAACCTTGGTAAATCCCATCTGATGAGGAGGCGAACGGGGCATCCGCGGGGGCTGCGATAGGCAAGCGATCTGAAAATTACCGTCGTTTCAACAGCTAAGGCCCTGCTTTCGATTCCCTCCCGCTCC
>NZ_JBQTJC010000028.1:0-2332 GCF_052387495.1 Sphingosinicella sp.
GTCGACCCCGCGCTCGCCCCGACCCGAGTCATCGAAAGCGTCCAGGCCGACGGCCTCGTCATCTACGAAGTTTATCAGGGCGAGCGGAAGCTCGAAGTGCGCTGGAACGGCCGCACGGCCGACGTGCTCACCCGCGAATGGGCGCACTGAACGTTATTCGGGACGGGCGGCGACCAGGTCGCAGCTGACCGCGAGGCCGTCGTGAAAGCGCGCCTCGACCCGCTGGCCCGGACGCGCGTCATGGACGCCGGTGACCGCGCCGGAGGAGATCCACTGGCCCGGCACGAGCGCGATGCCGCGCCGCGTCATCAGCTCGAACAGGAAGCGCGCGGCGCCGATCGCCCCGTCGGGAAATGTGGCGGCGCGTCCGGTGCCGACCGTCTCACCGTCGATCAAAGTCGTCACTTCCCAATCCTCGAAGCCGCTCGCGCGCCAGTCGGGGATCTCCGAGCCGATCACCATCCCGTTATTGTTACCGAAATCGGAGATGACGGCGATCGGGCCGAGCGCGTTGATCGCGCCCAGAGGCGAGCTCGCGATCTCGATTCCGACATGAACCGCATCGATCAGCGCCGCTGCTTCAATGAGGCTGAAGCCTCCTTTGCCGGCGGCCGGCGCGGTCCCGATCTGCAGGAGGAACTCCGCCTCGCCGGCGGCGAAGCCCTCGGCGAAGACCGGCATTTCGACCGTCCCGCCGTTGCCGGCGGGGCGTTCCGCGGTGAAGATCGGTCCGGCCAGCCGATCGGTGCCGAACCGGTCGATCAAAGGAGGGGGCACGCGCCCCACCTTCCAGCCGATCACCGGCCGTCCCCAGGCGGCGATCGCCTCGTCCTGGATCGCATAGGCTTCGTCGAGCGTGGCTGGGAAATCGCCCGGATAGTCCGCAAGCCCCGCGGCCGCGCGGCGCGCGGCGAGGAATCGGCCGGCGATCCGGCTGCGATCGGTCACGAGGTTCAAGCAGGCTCTCCCGGCTCTCTTTTTTTATCAGCTATAGGAAACCGGTGTCATAGGCAACTGGCCGTGACGCGGGGTGCGACGAAATCAGACGCGGCGGAGGCCGGCGGCGGCCTCGGCGCGGGCGCGAATCGCTGCGCGATCGAGCGGCTCGCCGGCGGGCACGAGCCAGCTGCCACCGACGCAGACGACCGCCGGCAGATCGAGCCAGGTCTGGGCGTTGTCCTGGGTGATTCCGCCGGTCGGGCAGAAGCGCACGCCGCCGAAAATCGCGGCCAGACCTTTGAGCGCCTTGATTCCACCCGCAGCCTCGGCCGGGAAGAATTTGAGCCGCGAGAAGCCGAGATCGCGCGCGCGCATGATCTCGCCCGCAGTGGCGACGCCCGGGAGGAAGGGCAGGCCCGAGTCGCGCGCCGCCACGCCCAGCCGTTCGGTGAGACCGGGGCTGACGACAAACTCCGCGCCCGCGTCGCGCGCGGCGGCGAGCTGGCCGGGATCGAGCACGGTCCCGGCGCCCACGACTGCGCCGGGGACAGCGTTCATCGCCTGGATCGCATCGAGCGCGACCGGGGTGCGCAGCGTCACTTCGAGCGCGGGCAGCCCGCCCGCGACCAGGGCTTCGGCGATCGGCCGCGCGTCCTCGACCCGGTCGATTACCAGCACGGGAATCACCGGCGCGAGGGCGAGGATGTCGTCGATGCCCGCCATGCTCAAAGCGTAACGCCGCGCTTCCAGATCGCAATCTCGCGCTCGCCGTTGCGCTCGGCCGCAGTCGGCGCGCCCGAGGCGATGCGGACGAGATCCGTCATCAACGCGTCCGCGCAGGCGTCGAAGCCGTCGGCGAGGACTCGGCCCGCGTCGAAATCGATCCAGCCCGGTTTGCGCCGGGCGAGCGCGCTGTTCGAGGCGAGCTTCACCGTCGGCACGGGAAAGCCGAGCGGCGTGCCGCGTCCGGTGGTGAACAAGATCATCGTCGCGCCCGCGGCGGCGAGCGCGGTCGAGGAGATCGCGTCGTTGCCCGGCGCCTCGAGCAGGCTCAGCCCCTTGCGCCTGAGCCGCGCGCCGTAGCGCAGCACGTCGGCGACCGGCGCGCGCCCCGCTTTCTGCACCGCGCCCAGCGATTTCTCCTCGAGCGTCGTGATCCCGCCTTCGATATTTCCGGGCGAGGGATTTTCCGAGACCGCCTCGCCATGAGCGAGGAAGTAGCGCTTGAAGTCGTTCACCAGGTCGACGATGCGCTCGAACACCTCGCGGTCCTTGGCGCGCGCCATGAGCAGCCGCTCGGCCCCGAAAATCTCCGGGATCTCGGTCAGGATCGCGGCGCCGCCGGCGCCGATCGCGCGGTCGGCGATTCGGCCCAACAGCGGGTTGGCGGTGA
>NZ_JBQTJC010000029.1:0-5036 GCF_052387495.1 Sphingosinicella sp.
CGCGGCCTTGCCGAGCTGCGCTTCAAGGAATCGGACCGGATCGCCGCCATGGCGGCGGGGCTCGCGGCCGTGGGCGTGCGCGTCGAGGAAAGCGCCGACGGCCTCATCGTCCATGGCGCCGGGGGCGCGCCGCTGCCGGGCGGCGCCGTCATCGCGGGCCGCGGCGACCACCGCGTCGCGATGAGCTTCGCCGTGGCTGGCCTCCACGCCGATGAGCCGATAGGGGTCGACGACATGAGCCCCGTCGCCACCTCCTTCCCCGGCTTCGCCGCCGCCCTCGCGGACCTCCCCGCCCTATGATCATCGCCGTCGACGGCCCCGCGGCGAGCGGCAAGGGCACGATCGCCCGAGCGCTCGCGGCCCGCTTCGGCCTGCCTTATATGGACACCGGCCTGCTCTATCGCGCCACCGCGCTCAACCTCCTCTCGACCGGGGGCGATCCCGAGAGCGAGTTCGCCGCCGCCCGCGCCACCGACATCGCCCAGATCGACCTAGCCGACCCCGAGCTCAAGAGCGAGACGGTGGGCGGCATCGCCTCGCGCATCTCGGCCTATCCGATGGTTCGTCAGGCCCTGCTCGAGCGCCAGCGCCGCTTCGCCGCGCAGGAGGGTGGCGCCGTCCTCGACGGGCGCGACATCGGTACCGAGATCGCGCCGCACGCCGAGGTGAAACTGTTCGTCACCGCCTCGCCCGAGGTCCGCGCCGAGCGGCGCCTCGCCGAGCTGAAACGGATGGACCTCGACGTCCATTTCCCGGACGTCCTCGCCGATATCCACGCCCGCGACGCGCGCGACCGCGATCGCGCCGCCGCGCCGCTCGTCATGGCCGAGGACGCCGTCCTGCTCGACACGAGCGAGATGAGCGCCGAAGCGGCGATCGAGGCCGCGGTCGCGGCGGTCGAGGCGCGGCTCAGCGCGGCCTGAGGTCGGGATCGGGCAACGAATCCTGCCGGGAGACGATCTCGCCCTCGATCGTCCGCGCTGCGGGATGGTGCTTGTCGAGCCAACTTTTGATGATCCTGAGGTTGCGGCTGTTCGAGCGGAAGGCGAAGTCGAACAGATCGCCGACCAGGGGAATCGCGCCGATCACGGTGTCGACCCCGACATTGCCCACCATGCGCGCGATGTGGAATTTCGGCATGCCGAGGTTGCGCGCCTCCCAGACGATCCACGCTCCCATCGCGGTCGTGACGATATCGCCGACGACCGGGATCAGGCCGACGATCGCGTCGAGCCCGATGCTGCGGTTGATGCCGGGGACGACAAAGGCGCGCTCGAGCACCACCTCCATCGCCTCGATCCGCCGGCGCACCGAATGAGGATCGCGGCCGAGCGGAAGCTGGCTCGCCATGGCTTCGAAACGCTCACCCGGGCTCGGCATCAAAATCCCTCGTCGATCAATTCGCTCGGCGCGTGCCGGGCAAACGCATTGGAACGGAATCCGGTCAATCTCGGCGAGACGAGCGACCAGCGGATCGGCGCGGCGAGCGGGATATAGGGGGTGGCGGCGGCGAGAATCTGGTCGGCCGTGGCGAGCTGCACTCGGCGCTCCGGCAACGTCCGCGCGGTACGGGCGGCGAGCAGCGCCTGATCGGCGGCGGGATCGCAGATGCGCGCCGCGTCGCAGGTGAAGTGGCGCAGATACCAGCTGGCGAGCACCGACGGCGCCACCGCATCGATCAGCCTGAGCTCGGCCGCCGCGCCGAGCGCGACCCGCTCCGCCTCGACCCCGATCAGGCGCCAGTCGCGGCGGAGATGGGCGAAGACGATGCGATAGCCCGGTCCCTCGGGCATCGCGACCCGAAGCCTCAGCGGTTCGGTGAGCGCGGCGATCGTCCGCGCCGCCAGCTCGCGCCGCATCGGCAAGGGCTGCGTCGCCCAGACCGGCGTCGCCGGGCGCGGTAGCTCGGCAAGGCCGCCCGGGACCAGAGCGTTGCGCGCCGTGAAGCCGGGCACGTTCAGCGCGCGGACCAATGCGTCACGGTCGATCGCCATGCTGAGCGCCTGGCGGACCACGGCGCTGGCGAGCGGCCCTTCGGCGCTCGCGAAGGAAAGCCCGAACAGGCCGTGCGCCTGATCGACGACGAGCCGGTTGCCCGGCGGGTCCGCCGCGCGCACGAAGGGGAGATCGCCGACCGTGCCACCGGTGACGAGTTCGGCGCTGCCGAGCGTGAAGCGGGCGATCGCTGCCGGCGCCCGCTCGCCGCGCAGCAGGATCGGCGGACTTTCCGGCGGCTCGCCCTCCTCCCCCGGCGGCAAGGCCAGAAGCAGGCGGTCGCCGCTCTGTCCCGCGACGCGGAACGGGCCGGTGCCGCTGCCGTCGAGAATGATGCCCATTTCGGGCTGAGCGAGGAGCTGGAGCAGGTTCGGCCGCGGGCCTCGAAGGGAAATTTCGAGCACGTCGTCGGTCATCGCGACGATCGATTCGATGCCGGCGAGCACCGGCTTCAGCCGGTTGCGGCTCGCGCGGCTCAGCGCGGCCCGCAGCCGGGCGGCGACCTGCTCGGCCGTCACCCGTCCGCCACCGGCCCAGTCGCTGCGGCGCAGACGGAAGGTGTAGCGCAAGCCGTCGTTGGAGACGATCCAGCTCTGGGCCAGCGCCGGTTCGATTTCGCCGCGCGAATCGAAGCGCACCAGACCCTGCGCGACGGCGTCGATGAGAAGGGCGGATGACGGTTCGAGCGGGCGAAGATTGGGGTTCACCAGCCGGGGCGGGCCGCCGATCGCGCTGATCGCGATCGGACCCGTCGCCGCATCGCGGCAGCCGGAAAGCGTCGCCAGCACCGCCAGCAAGAGGAGAGAAACCAGTTTCGCCATTCAGGTGCCTTTTCGAGCCCCGCGCAGCGGAAATCCAGCCCCGGCTTTACCCGGCATTCACCTCTCGGAGCTAATCTGCATCGATGGACGCGAACGCCGCTCCCAAATCGCCCAAGGCAGGCCGCGACGCGAGCTTCAAGGAGCGCCGTGTCGCGCGCCATGAGGTTGGCGAGACCGCGCGCCTCGCGCAACAGGCGCTCTACAATATCGAGGTCAAGGTACAGAACGTCTCGACCTGCGGCTTCATGGCCGAATGCGGGGAGGCGGTTCGGATCGGGTCGCATGTCGCGCTCGACGTGCCGGGCCTCGGTCCGGTCCACGCCCAGGTGCGCTGGCAGATCGGCAACCGGATGGGCGGCATGTTTCTCGATCCGATCAGCCTCGCCCGATGCGAATGGACGGGCGTGAAGGCGGAAAAGGCCGAAGCGGCCTAGGCCCACCGAGCATCGTAAAGGGTCGATTTGGTGCGGACGGCGGGACTCGAACCCGCACGCCCCGAGGGGCAGAAGATTTTAAGTCTCCAGCGTCTACCGGTTCCGCCACGTCCGCACGCGCCCACGTGGCGGGGCCACGCGGTTACGTCAACGCCTGCCGGCGGTGCGCTCAGACGTTCAGGCGCTCGCGCATTTCCTTGCCGGGCTTGAAATAGGGGACGCGCTTGGCATCGACGTCCACCGCTTCGCCGGTGCGCGGATTGCGGCCCTTGCGGGCATCGCGGCCGCGGGTCGAGAAGGCGCCGAAACCCCGCAGCTCGACGCGACCGCCATTTTCCAGCTGCTCGATGATCGCGTCGTAAAAGGCCGAAACGACCCGCTCGACCTCCTTCAAGGTCAAATCGGGATGGTCGTCGCAAAGCTTCTGGACCAGTTCGGATCGGATCACGGCTCCCCCCTTCACGCTGGCGCTCCGGGATCGCCCCGGATCGGGCCGGCACATTCTCCCCCTGCCACCGGCCATTGATCGAGATTAGTCGCACCGAACCCGGCAAATTGCAAGCGCGGCGCGGCGATAAATCCAAGCAATTCAAACAAACTAGGTTAAGCTGGAAACAGGCGGAGGAACGTCGTAACGAGCATCCCTCCGCCCTCCACTCAACTCTGCTTCTGCTTCAACGCTTCGCCGAGGATGTCGCCGAGGCTGGCGCCCGAATCGGAGCTGCCATACTGGGCGACGGCCTGCTTCTCCTCGGAGATTTGCAGCGCCTTGATCGAGAAGTTGGGCTTCTTCGAGCGGTCGAAGCCCGACACCAGAGCGTCGAACTTCTGGCCGACCTGGAAACGCTCGGGGCGCTGCTCGTCGCGGTCGCGGCCGAGATCGGTGCGCTTGATGAAGCCGGTGACGCCGTCGTCGCCGACCTGGACCTCGAGCCCGCCGTCGCGGACCTCGAGCACGGTGACGGTGACCGTCTCGCCCTTATTGACGCCGCCCGCGCCGCCCGCGGCCTTGGCGCCGCCCTTGGCGACCCCGCCGCGCTCCAATTGCTTCATGCCGAGCGAGATCCGCTCCTTCTCGACATCGACGTCGAGCACGACCGCCTTCACCGTCTCGCCCTTGTGGTGCAGGTTCAGGGCTTCCTCGCCGGTCACGCCCCAGGCGATGTCCGACATGTGGACCATGCCGTCGACGTCGCCGTCGAGGCCGACGAACAGGCCGAACTCGGTCGAATTCTTGACCTCGCCCTCGACCTCGGTCCCGACCGGGTGCTTCTCGGCGAACGCGCTCCACGGATTGGCCTGCGCCTGCTTGAGGCCCAGCGAAATCCGCCTTTTCTCCTCGTCGACCTCGAGGATCGAGACCTCGACCTCCTGGGAGGTGGAGACGATCTTGCCCGGATGGACGTTCTTCTTGGTCCAGCTCATCTCGGAGACGTGGACGAGGCCCTCGATGCCGGCCTCCAATTCGACGAAGGCGCCATATTCGGTGATGTTGGTGACCCGGCCCTTGAACACGCCCTCGACCGGATATCGGGTCGCCGCGCCCTCCCAGGGGTCGCTCTCCAGCTGCTTCATGCCGAGGCTGATGCGCTGGGTCTCGCGGTTGATGCGGATGATCTGGACCTTCACGGTCTGGCCGATCTCGAGCACCTCGCTGGGATGGCCGACGCGCTTGTAGCTGACGTCGGTGACGTGGAGCAGGCCGTCGATCCCGCCGAGATCGACGAAGGCGCCATATTCGGTGATGTTGGTGACCCGGCCCTTGAACACGCCCTCGACCGGATAT
>NZ_JBQTJC010000030.1:0-4575 GCF_052387495.1 Sphingosinicella sp.
GGCGAAGCCGAGCGCTGTATCGAGCACCTTGGCGAGGCCGATGAAGCTCGCGTCGCAGACGATCAGGTCGACCGGCTCGGTGACGATCTCGTCCGTGAGATAGCGCGCATTGGTTCGCTCATGGACGATCACGCGCGGGTCCTGCCGCAGCCTCCAGGCGAGCTGGTTGGTGCCGACGTCGACCGCGAACACCTTCGCCGCGCCACGCTGAAGCAGCACATCGGTGAAGCCGCCGGTCGAACTTCCCACGTCGAGCGCCACCGCGCCGCGCACGTTCCAGCCGAAATGATCGAGCCCGTGCGCCAGCTTGATCCCGCCGCGCGACACCCAGGGATGATCCTTCCCCCGCACCTCCAGCGGCGCATCTGCGCTGAGCTGCTGCCCCGCTTTCTCGATCTTCCGCTCGCTGGAGAAAACGAGTCCCGCGAGGATCAATGCCTGCGCCTTCGCCCGACTCTCCACGAGCCCGCGATCGACGAGCAACTGATCGGCGCGTTGCCTTCCTCGGCTCATCCGTCCCAAATTCTATCCAGCCGGCGCCAGCACAGGCGCGCAGCCAGCAATACGGCTAGTTGAAGGCCGGCCCACAAGGCGAGAACGAAAAGGCCGGTACCTTCCGAGCAACCGCCACATCCCCCGCCGGCAGCACCCAGCAGCATGATGCTAAAGAAAAACAAGGCGCACGTCGCAGCGACCGTGGCGATCACAATCAGCGATCGGGCAACGATGTCGAAGGTCATCATGGGCGCTAGGCCCGCGCCCCTTCTACCACGCCGGCGCTATTATGTCGAAGCGCTTTGAGGACCGTGGCGACGATGCCGTCGGCATCCAGGCCGGCTTCCGCATATTGCTTTTCGGGCTTGTCCTGGTCCTGGAAGCGGTCGGGGAGGCGCATGGTGCGCAGCTTGAGGCCGGCGTCGATCAGGCCAGCGTCGCTCGCCAGGGTCAGGACGTGGGCGCCGAAGCCGCCGATCGCCGCCTCCTCGATCGTCACCGCGACCTCGTGGGTGGCGAGCAGGCGGCGGATCAGCGCTTCGTCGAGCGGCTTGGCGAAGCGGAGGTCCGCGACCGTGGTCGAGAGGCCCTGCGCGTCGAGCCGGTCGGCGGCCCTGAGCGCCTCGGCGAGGCGGGTGCCGAGCGAGAGGATCGCCACCTTCTTGCCCTCGCGGACCACGCGGCCCTTGCCGATCTCCAGCGCCTGCGGAACCGCCGGCATGGGCACCCCGACGCCGTTGCCGCGCGGATAGCGCACCGCGATCGGCCCCGAGTCATGCTCCTGCAGGGTCTTCGTCATGTGCGCGAGCTCGGCCTCGGCGGCGGCGGCCATCACGACGAAATTGGGAAGGGTGCAGAGATAAGCGAGATCGAAGCTGCCGGCGTGGGTCTGCCCGTCCGCGCCGACCAGCCCGGCGCGGTCCATCGCGAAACGGACCGGGAGGTTCTGGATCGCGACGTCGTGGACGACCTGGTCGTAGGCGCGCTGGAGAAAGGTCGAGTAGATCGCGCAGAAGGGCCGCATGCCCTGCGCGGCGAGGCCCGCGGCGAAGGTCACCGCATGCTGCTCGGCGATGCCGACGTCGAAGGCGCGATCCGGATGCGCCTTGGCGAATTTGTCGACGCCGGTGCCCGAGGGCATCGCCGCGGTGATCGCGCAGATTTTCGGATCGTCGTCGGCCAGCCTGGCCAGCGTCTCGCCGAACACGTTCTGATAGGCCGGCGGGCCGCCGCCCGGGCCCTTGTCCTGCTTGCCGGTGACGACGTCGAACTTGACGACGCCGTGATATTTGTCCGCCGCCGCCTCGGCCGGGGCATAGCCCTTGCCCTTCCTGGTGACGACATGGACGAGCATCGGGCCGAAATCGGCGTCGCGGACGTTTTCGAGGATCTTGACGAGGAGGTCGACGTCGTGGCCGTCGACCGGGCCGACATAATAGAAGCCCAATTCCTCGAAGAGCGTGCCGCCGGTCGCCATGCCGCGGGCATATTCCTCGGCCTTGCGCGCCGCGTTATGGAGCGGATCGGGGAGCTTGCGGGCGAAGCGCTGGGCGAGGTGGCGCAGCGTCAGATATTTGCCCGAGGAGACCAACCGGGCGAGATAGTTGGAGAGCCCGCCCACCGGGGGCGCGATCGACATGTCGTTGTCATTGAGGATGACGACCAGCCGGTTCCCCGCTTGTTCGGCATTGTTCATCGCCTCATAGGCCATGCCGGCGCTCATCGCGCCGTCGCCGATCACCGCGATCGCCTTGCCGGGCCGGTTGCTCAGCTTGTTCGCCACCGCGAAGCCCAGCGCCGCCGAGATGGAGGTCGAGCTGTGCGCCGCGCCGAACGGGTCGTATTCGCTTTCCGAGCGCTTGGTGAAGCCGGACAGGCCGCCGCCCATCCGGATCGAGCGGATCCGGTCGCGCCGGCCGGTGACGATCTTGTGCGGGTAGCATTGGTGGCCGACGTCCCAGACCAGCCGGTCGCGCGGCGTATCGAAGACGTAGTGGATCGCGGTCGTGAGCTCGACCACGCCCAGGCCGGCGCCGAGATGGCCGCCGGTCACCGAGACCGCCGAGATCGTCTCGGCGCGCAATTCGTCGGCGAGCTGGCGCAGCTGCCCGCGCTCCAGCCCGCGCAGGTCCTCGGGCGTCTCGACCGTGTCGAGCAGCGGCGTTTGCGGTCGTTCGGTCATGAATACCCCTTCGCCGCTCTCATAGGCGCGAGGGCCGTCGAAGTCATGAGGGAATGCTGAGGAAACTCGGTCGGCCGGGCGAGATGCCGACGGAAAAGCGGCTGCCAAGGGCTCGGAGGGCTCAAGCCAGCTCGGCGAATATTCATGCGAGCCAAACTCACATGAATGTTGCATTCACGCATTTTCATGTTATGGCGAGTCGCATGAATGTCGAATCGCCCAAGCGGCCCTATCGCCAATCGGCGCGTGCGCGCGCCACCGAGGAAACGGGCAGGCGCATCGTCGATGCGTTCGTCGCACAATTCCGCGCGCGCTGGTTCGACGAGATTCGCCTGGAGGACGTCGCCGGCGCGGCGGACGTGGCGGTGCAGACCGTACTCCGCCGCTTCGGCAGCAAGGAGGGCCTGCTCGGCGCGATGCAGGAGCGGATGAACGAGGAGATCATCCAGCGCCGGACGGTCGCCCCGGGAGACCATGCGGCCGCCATCGAGGCGCTGATCGAGGATTATGAGGAGATCGGCGAGCTGATCATGCGGATGCTCGCGCAGGAGGACAAATATCCCGCGCTACGCGCCTTCACCGACAGCGGCCGCGCCTTCCATCGGGACTGGATCGCGAGCGCCTTCGCGCCCGCGCTGGCGCGGTTGACCGAGGGCGCCCGGCGACGGGCAGTCGACGCCCTGGTCGTCGCCGGCGACATCTACGTCTGGAGGCTGATCCGCAAGGACATGGCGCGCCCGATCGCGGAGTATCGCGCGCTGCTGGAGATAATGTGCGCCGCCGCGCTCGGCGTTGCGCGCGAAGAGATGTTTGACACCGTTTCGGGAGACGATGAATGACCGGTGCTTCGGATAGACTGAATTTCCTGTTCGCAACCTGGGAGGGCGGCGGCTCGGTCGGCCCGGCTCTGACCGTCGCGGCGAAAATGGCCGCCCGCGGCCATCGCGTCCGCGTGATGAGCGATCGCTGCAACCGGCCCGAGGCCGAAGCGGCGGGCGCGGCCTTCGTCCCCTGGCGGCGCGCGCCGAGCCGCATCGACCGGACCAAGGACAGCGACGTCTTCCGCGACTGGGAGGTCGCGACGCCGCAGGAGCAGGTCCAGCGCGTCATCGACCGGATCATGACCGGCCCCGCGCTCGCTTATGCCGAGGACGTGATCGAAGAGCTGCGGCGCGAGCCGGCGGATCTCGTCGTCTCCAGCGAAATGCTGTTCGGCGTGATGGCCGGTTGCGAAGCGGTGGGTCAGAAGTTCGCATTGCTCAGCTGCAATATCAGCCTGCTGCCGATGGCGGGCGTGCCGCCGCTCGGGCCAGGTCTGGTGCCCGCGCGGACCCCCGAGGAAGAGGCGCTGCACCGCGAGGTGGCGGAGGGCAACCGCGCGATGTTCAACGCAGGGCTGCCGGCACTTAACGCGGCGCGCGCGGCGCTTGGCCTGACGCCGCTCGCCGACCTCGCCGACCAGCATCTCGCCGCGGAGAAGCTGCTGCTCGGCACCAGCCGGGCGTTCGACTTCGCGCCCCCGGTCCTGCCGCCGCACATCCTCTACGTCGGCCCGCAGCTGGACGATCCGCACTGGGCGGAGCCTTGGCGATCGCCCTGGCCCGCGGCTGACGTGCGCCCGCTCGTCCTCGTCGGCTTCAGCACGAGCTTTCAGGACCATGTCGGCGTGCTGCAGCGGCTCATCGACGGCGCCGGGAGCCTGCCGGTGCGGCTGCTGGTGACGCTCGGGGCGACGATCGCGCCGGAGGAATTGTCTCCCGCCGCCAACACCCAGCTCGTGCGCAGCGCGCCGCACAACCAGCTCATGAAGGAAGCGGCGCTGGTGATCACCCATGGCGGCCATGGTACCGTGACTCGCGCGCTCGCCCACGGCAAGCCGATGCTGGTCGTGCCTCACG
>NZ_JBQTJC010000031.1:0-7002 GCF_052387495.1 Sphingosinicella sp.
CTGGGCGGCGAGCTGCACGATCGCCCCGCACCGACGAGGGTCGGCCGGCGCGACGGTGACCTCCCTCTCGAAATGCCGGGCAAGCGGGCCAGCGAGCACGCGCGGCGCGCAGAGCGCCACGAGGCCGAGCGCCGCCGGCCGCAGCGCCAGCCAGGCGGTGGCGATGATCGCGATCAGGCCCAAGGCGGCGATCGCGACGATGACGCCGCGCCGGAAGCGAACCACCCGCCCGGGGCTGCCGCGAAGGACGAGGGTTTCGGGATCGACCTTGGCCGGATCCGCGGGCGCGACGGAAGCGCGATCGTCGCTCATGACGGCCTCCGCCGCCGCTGGGCGCGCCGAGCGGCATCGTCCCGGCTGATCCGCACGACCGACTGCCGCCGCGCGCCGAGCCGCAGCTCGGCCCGCGCGAACAGCCGGTCGACCACATAATAGCGCCCGGCCATGCGGTAGTTGACGAGCTCGGCCTCGCCGCGCTCGGAGAGCACGAACAAGGGAGGCGCCTCGCCCTGCGCGATCGTCGGCGGGAACTCGATGAAGGTCTGGCGGCCGTCGTCGAACGCGCGCAGCGGGCGCCAGGGCGGGTTATCGCCGTCGATGCGGTAGCCGAACCGCAGATTCTCGACCGCCAGGCCGGTCGCGACCGGCACGGCCGCCTCCGCGGCAGCCTCGGATCGTTGCAGGGCGATCAGCCCATCGTGAGGATAGGTCCAGGACAAGGCCGCCATCGCCGTCGCCCGGGTGCTCTCGAGCTGCAGATGGTAGACGCGCCGGTCGGTGGTGATGACGAGATTGGTCCTGAGGCCCGCCGAGGACGGCTTGACCAGGATGTGGGTGCGGCGCGCCGGTCCGCTGCCGCTGCTGGTGTCGCCGACGATCCAGCGCAAGGTGTCGCCGGCGGCGACGGCGGTGACCGCCTCGCCCGGCTGCAGCGCGATATCGGTCACCCGTTCGGGCGCCGCGTAGAGCCGGTAGAGCGTCCCTTCCGAATAAGGATAGACCTGGACGGCGCCCAGATAGCCTGCGCGCGTCGGCTCGCGCAGCGCGTCCCGGTTCGCCGACTGGACGCGGGCGGTCGGCGACGCCTGCTGCCGGCTTCGCTGCGGCGGATCGGCCAGGGCCGGTGCTGCTCCGAAGGCGAGGACGAGCAGGCCGATCGGGATGGGGAGAGATCGGGTCATTGAGAATTCCTTTCGGATGGGGGGAGCCGGGTCGCCGGCTCTTCGGTCAGGCTCGGATCGAGTGGCGAGCCTTGCGGGATGGCCGCGTCCGGCGGGGCCGGTGCGGGTAGGGGCGCCGGCACTTCGACGGGCGCGCCCGGGCCGGCCGGTGCGGGCGTATCGAGCTCGCGGCTCCAGTCGATCGCATCGACATAGAGTCCGAGCGGATTCTTGCGCAAAGTGTCGGCCGAGCGCGGCGGGCGCAGCTCGACGGTAAGGATCGCGGTCCAGCGCGAGGTGCCCGCCAGGCTGCCGCGCTCATATAGGCTTTCGGTCCACTTCACCTGGAACGAGTTGTCCGAGGCGCGCACGATGCTCGTCACCTGGACCGACACGGTGCGCGTGCCGACATCGGCGAACGGATTGGCCGCCCTCGCATATTCGCCGAGGAACAGGGCGCCGCGGTCGGTGGCGAAGTCATAGGCCGACAGCCAGTTCTCGCGCATCAGCACCGGATCGAGCGAACGCGAGCGGATGTTCGATATGAACCGGCCAAGGTGCCAGGAGACCTGCGGATCGGTGGGATGATAGTCCGAGTCCGCCGGCGCCACCGCCCGCGCCTCGCCGAGCCGGTCGACCTCGACCACATAGGGAACGACCCGGCTTTGCATCGACTGCCAGACCAAAGCGCTGGAAAGGCCGCAGGTCAGGAACAACCCTCCGAACGCCATCAGCCGCCAGTTTTTCGCCTGTACCCGGGCCGAGCCGATCCGCTCGTCCCAGAGCTGGCCGGCGCGCTGATAGGGGGTCTCGGGCTCCGGGGTTCGCCCATAACGCTGGACGGCGCGCTTGAATCGCATGTGTCAGTCCCTTTCCTTGATGTCGGGGGTGGCGCCGGCGCCGCGGCTCGAGCCGGCGCCGAGCGCATGGACGGCGAGCTGCCGACGCTGCCGGGAGGTCTGTTCGGCGCGAAGGCGCTGCGCCCAGGCCGGCGCCGCGTCGCCGCCGGCGGCGGCCGGCGAGGCTGATGATGAAGATGACGAGGCCGGCTTGCCGGTCATCGCCGACCAGGCCGCGTCCCGGCCCCGCTCGGCGGCGGCGCGAAGCCCGAGCGCGCCGCTGGCCCGCTGCACGGCCGCGCCTTTGGCGGCGGCGGCCATGCCGCCGAGGCTCGAGCCGCCGGTCTCGCGGCCGAGCCGGGCGGTGGTCGAGGCGGCGGCGCCCATCGAGGTGCCCGCACGGATCGCGCCGAGGCCCGCGCCGCCGATCGCGCGCCCGCCGCCGATCGCGGCGGCGCCGCCGACGGCCACCGCCGCTCCGGCGCCGACCACCGTCCCGACCGCCGCGCCCGCGCCGAGCTGCGGTGCGCCCGCGACCAGGCCCGAGGCGATCGAGGGCCCGAAGATGCCGAGCCCGAACAGAGCGAGGCTCGCCAGCATCAGCGACACCGCCTGCTCGAGGTCGGGCTCCTGTCCCTGGAGCGAATTGGTGAACTGGGAAAAATAATTGGAGCCGATCCCGACGATGACGGCGAGCACCATCACCGTGATGCCGGAGCTGATGACATTGCCGAGCACGCGCTCAGCGAGGAAGGAGGTGCGGTTCCAGAGCGCGAACGGGACCAGCACGAAGCCGGCCAGGGCAGTCAGCTTGAACTCGAGGATGGTCACGAACAGCTGCACCGCGAGGATGAAGAAGGCGAGGATCACCACCACCCAACCGACCATCAGCACCGCGATCTCGACGAAATTGGTGAAGAAGGCGACGGGGCCGACCAGCTCGCTCGCCTGGTCCAGCAGAGGCTGAGCCGCCTCGAAGCCGGTGCCTGCGAGACGGCCCGGCCGGAGCAGGTCGTCGGCGGTGATCGTGCTGCCGCCGGCGGTGAGCCCCAGGCCCGCGAACGAGCGGAAGATGATGTCGGTCAGCGTCGAGAAGCTGTTCAGGATAAGCGCGAAGACGCCGACATAGAGGATCTTCTTGAGGAACTTGCCGATGACGTCGTCCTCGCCGCCCAGCGCCCAGAACAGGCCGGCCAGGGTGATGTCGATGCCGATCAGGACGGTGGTCAGGAAGCCGACGTCGGGCCCGAGCAGCCCGAAGCCGCTGTCGATGTAGCGGACGAAGCTGTCCATGAACTGGTCGATGACGTTGAGGTCGTCCACGGGTCGGTCCTGAAAAAGGGAGAGAAGGATGTCGCGGGGCTCGGCGGCCGAGGGGGAAGGCCGACGAGGCCCCGCGACGAGACGGCTGCCGGCCGGACGAGGACGAGGGGGGCGTGCGCCCTTGCCGGCCGGCGTGCGCCTCAGCTCATCGGCGCGGCCGCGGCGTGTAGGCGCGGCCGTCGCCGAGGAAGCGCCGCACCTGCTCGCGCGACTCGCGCTCGATCTGCGCCCGCTCCGCCCGCTCGAGCGCGACCCCGCGGAAATGCGCGGCCATCAGCTGCTGGATCTGGAACTGCTGCTGGGCGGTGAGCGCGAGCAGCTGGTTGGTGGCCTGGCCGACCGCCAGCGCCCCTTCGGCGCCCTGGCTGCGCGCAACGATCTCGCCGAGCGCCTCGGCGTCCTCGCGGACATTGGCGACGATCTGGCTTTGCACGCCCATCGTCTGGCGGAACGCCGACATCGCCGCATCGAGGCGGGCGCGGGCGCCGGCCACGCGCTGGTCGCGCTGAAGCAGCCGGTCGAGATTTTCGGGGAACAGCCGGCGAAGCTGCTCGTCCAGCTGGTCGACCCGGAAATCCACGCCCCGCGCCTGGCCCATCAGGGAGTTGATCTGACCGAGCCGCTGGCGGAGCTGCTGCAGCTGCGGAAAGTCGATGCGCGCGAGGTTCCGGTCCATATTGCCGAGCATCCGCGCCTCGTTCTGAAGCTGCTGGATCTGCTGGTTGATCTGCTGGAGCGTGCGCGCCGCGGTCAGCAGATTCTGGGCATAATTGGCGCTGTCGAACACCGGAATGGCATGCGCCGGCGTTGCGGTCACAACGACGCCCGCGCCGAGCGCGCTACCCGCGATAGCGAAGCCGAGCAGGCCGATATGCATCAATTTCTTCATCGTCATTCTCCTTCGGGGGGTAGGGAGGCCGGAAAATCGGCGAGGAGGCCGGCGGCCCAGTCGAGGCCGGCATCGGCGAGGAAGCGGCCGGCGAAATCCCGCTCGCCATGTTCGGCGAGAAGCGCGTCGATTCTTTTCTGGACGGCCGGATCCGACGCGCCGCAGAGAGCCAGCGCCACGGGACCCAGAGCGAGCTCGAACAGGCGGTTGCCGCGCGCCGACTGCAGATAATATTGGCGCTTCGGAGTCGCGCGGCTGACCAGTTCGAGCTGGCGGTCGTTGAGGCCGAACCGTTCGTAGGCGGCGCGCGACTGCGGCTCGATCGCGCGGTCGTTCGGAAGCAGGATGCGCTGGGGACAGGATTCGATGATCGCCGGCGCGATATTGCTGTCGGCGATATCGGCGAGCGACTGGGTGGCGAAGACGACGGCGACGTTCTTCTTGCGCAGCACCTTCAGCCATTCGCGGATCCGCGCCGCGAACAAGGGATGGTCGAGGAAGATCCAGGCCTCGTCGAGCACGACCAGCGTCGGCTGGCCGGTGAACCGCTCCTCCAGCCGGTGGAACAGATAGGTCAGCACCGGCGCGACGACGCCCGCCTGCCCCATCAGCGCCTCGGTCTCGAAGCACTGCACGTGGTGAAAAGCCAGATCGTCCTCGGCGGCGTCGAGCAGACGTCCGAACGGCCCCTCGAGCGTGTAGGGCGCGAGCGCCGCGCGCAGTGCCGTCGACTGGAGGAGCAAGGTCAGCCCGGTCAGCGTCCTTTCCTCGGCCGGAGCGGTGGCGAGGCTGGTCAGCGCAAGCCAGACCGCCTCCTTGACCTCGGGCGTGATCAGCACCCGCTCATGCGCCAGAAGCGCGCCGATCCATTCCGCAGCCCATGCGCGCTGGGTGGCGTTGTCGATATGCCGAAGGGGCTGGAAAGCGATCGCTCGGGCGCTCTCCGCATCGTCGCCGCCAAGACCGAGCGCGTGATGAGCGCCGCCCATCGCCAACACCGCGGCGCGGGCCGAGAAGCCCTTGTCGAAGATATAGACTTGGGCGCCCGGGTAGCGCCGGAACTGCAACGCAAGCAAGGCGAGCAGGACCGACTTGCCCGCCCCGGTTGGGCCGACGATCAGCATATGTCCGACATCGCCGACATGGGTGGAGAGCCGGAACGGAGTCGAGCCGCTGGTTTCGGCATAGAGCAGAGGCGGCCCGTCCAGATGCAGGTTGCGCACCGGCCCCGCCCAGACGCTCGACAGCGGCATCAGATGGGCGAGGTTCAGGCTGTGGACGAGCGGTTGGCGGACGTTGGCGTAGACATGGCCGGGCAGCGAGCCGAGCCAGGCCTCGACCGCGTTCATGCTCTCCCGGATGCAGGTGAAGCCGAGGCCGTTGACGACGCGCTCGACCGAGCGAACCTTCTCCTCCACGCGCGCGCGGTCCGCGTCGGCGACGGTGATGGTCGTGGTGAGATAGCCGAAGGCGACATGGTCGCCGCCGAGCGCCTGCAGAGCGAGGTCGGCGTCGACCACCTTGTTGTCGGCGTCGCTGTCGAGCAATTGGGCCGGCTGGTTGTAGATCACCTCGCGCAGCATCGCGGTGATCGACTTGCGCTTGTTGAACCATTGCCGGCGCAGCCTGGTCAGCGTCTTGGCGGCCTCGGTCTTGTCGAGCGCGATGAACCTCGTCACCCAGCGATAGCCGAAATCCTGATGGTTGAGCGCGTCGAGGATTCCGGGACGGCTGAGATTGGGGAAACCGAGGATGGTGAGCGTGCGCAAATGCGCATCGCCAAGCATCGGCTCGAGACCGCCCCTGAGAGGCGTGTCAGCCAGCAATCCGTCCAGATAGATCGGCGTCTCCGGCAGTGCCACCGGATGGCGCCGTCCTGAGATCGCGCCGTGCAGGAAGGTCAGGGTCTCTTCATCGTCGAGCGGCCGCACCTCCGGCATGAAGCCGGAAAAGAGGTCGACGGCGCGGTCGGTCTCCGCGACGAACGCGGCGAGCGCCTGCCGCCAGTCGCGGCCGCGTGCGTCGTCGCCGCGCTCGACCAATGCCCGGCCGGCCGTGTCGACCTGATCGGCCGGCGGCAGGAAGGTCAGCGTCAGATAATATCGGCTCTCGAAATGGGCGCTGACGGCCTCGAAGCTCGCGCGGCGCTCCTCGTCGACCAGCCAGGACGCGGCCTCCGGAAAGGTGCTCGCCGGATAGCCGAGCGCCTCGCGGCGCTCCGCCTCGAAATGGAGCGCCCAGCCCGAGCCGAACCTTTTCAGCACATTGTTGGCCCGCGCGCAGGCGGCGATGAGCTCGGCCTCGGTCGCGCTTTCGAGGTCGGGGACGCGGAACCGCGCGGTGCGCTGGAAGCTCCCGTCCTTGTTGAGGACGATTCCCGGCGCGACCAGAGCCGCCCAGGGCAGATGGTCGGCCAGCCGGTCGGCGCGGTCGCGATATTCGCGCAAGGCTAGCATGCCATATGCCCCTTCTGGCGAAGGTGGCGGGCCAGGACCGGCGCGAAATCGGGGTCGCGCTTGGCGGCAAAGACGGCGAGCGTGTGGCCGACCGCCCAGAGGAGGAGGCCCGCGATCCATTGCTGCAGGCCGAGGCCCAGGGCCGCCGCGATCGTGCCGTTGACGATCGCGATCGTGCGCGGCGCACCGCCGAGCAGGATCGGCTCGGCAAGCGAGCGGTGCAGCGGCGCCTCGAAGCCCTCGATATGGGTTCCGGCCCCGTGGAAGACGGCGCTCATCCGATCAGCGCCCCGCCGCCGAAGCTGAAGAAGCTGAGGAAGAAGGAGCTCGCCGCG
>NZ_JBQTJC010000032.1:0-6167 GCF_052387495.1 Sphingosinicella sp.
CCTGACCTACGACGTCGCCGCAGCGGTCGGCTTCGGCGCGGAGCATTCGACGCTCGGCCCGGTCGCCGAGGCGGCGATGCGCGCCGAAGGCGTTCGGCTCGTGCCCGATCCGACGCCGGAGCAGCGCAGCTTCACCCGCTCGGACCATTATCCGCTGGTCCGCGCCGGCATCCCCTCCATCTACGTCGACAGCGCGGCGAGCACCGCGATCAGCCGCGCCGCGATCGACGCCTTCGACGCGCATTATCACGAGGTGTCGGACGATCTGTCGCAGCCGTTCCACTGGCCCTCGGCGGCAAGGCTGGCGCGGATCAACGCCGCGATCGCCCGCGCCGTCGCCAACGACCGCGCGCGCCCGCGCTGGCGCCGGGGCAGCTTCTTCGCCGACACTTTCGCCCCGAACCAGCCCCGCGCGCGCTGAGGCGCAGGGACGCTAGGAGGCCGCGTCCTCTTCTTCTTCGAAGCTGACGGCGACGTCGGCATTGGCGGACAGGCGCACCTTCTCGCCCTCGACCTCGGCGACGAGGCCGCGCGAAAGATAGTGATGGTGGCCTTCGTGGCTCCCCTGGCCACTGTCGGCGCGGGTAAGCTTGATCCGGTCCCCTTGCACGCGGTCGACCGGGCCGACATGGACGCCGTCGGCGCCGATCACTTCCATGCCCTCGCGGACATCGTCCCTGCCAGCCATCTGTGTCTCCTCCTCGTCCAAGCGGAAATCCCTACGCCCTCTCAACCGCCGGCTCGGCCGGCTGTTCCGTCGCCCGCGGGGCGGGGGCCTTGATCCCGTGCCCGGTTCGGCGGATCATCGCCGCAAAGGGAGATGTCCATGCACCGCCTGATCCTGCTGCCCGCCTTGTTCGCCACCGCCGCCTCGGCCCAGACCGGCTGGCAGCCGCAGCCCATCGCGGGCGCGACCGAGCCTTCGGACGTGATCGCCAATTCGGTCGCGGCGGACTGGCGGCCCATCGATCCGGAGAATCTTCTCGTCATGGAATTGGCCGACGGGGGGCGGGTGATCATCGAGCTCGCGCCGGAGTTCGCGCCGGTCCATGTCGCCAACATGCGCCGCTTCGCCCGTGCCGGCTGGTGGAACAACGCCACAATCTACCGGGTCCAGGACAATTATGTCGCGCAATGGGGAAACGGCGACGCCGAGGTGGCGCTGCCCGAGGGCGTCGTCGCCCAGCCGCCCGCGGAATATGAACGGCCATTGGCCGGTCTCGACATTCGCCCGCTCGGCTATCCGGACAGTTATGCGCCGATGGCGGGGCATGTCGACGGCTGGCCCATGGCGTACGATCCGGCGCGGAACATGGCCTGGCTCACCCATTGCTATGCGAGCGTCGGCGTCGGCCGCGACCTCGCGCCGTCGACCGGGACGGGTGGCGAGCTCTATGCGGTGATCGGCCACGCGCCGCGCCATCTCGACCGCAACATCGCCACCGTCGGCCGGGTGATCGAGGGGATCGGCCACCTCGCCGCGCGACCGCGCGGCACGGGCAATCTCGGCTTTTACGACATCGAGCGCGGCGAGACGCCGATCCCGATCCGCTCGATCCGCCTCGCCGCCGACATGCCGGAGGCCGAGCGGCCGCGCTTCGAAGTGATGCGCTCCGACCGCCCCGCCTTCACCGCCTACGTCACCGGCCGCGCCAATCGCGGCGGCACCTTCTTCCAGGTGCCAGCGGGCGGCGTCGATGTCTGCAACGTCAACGTGCCGGTTAGGCGGGTGACTTCCTAGCGCAGCACCATCCGGTCGCCGCTGATCTCGACGGTGCCGACCTGGGAGAGGAAGGACTGGCCGAGCAAAGAGACGGGGAGGTCCTCGGCGACCGCGGCGCGGACGTCGCGGGCGGCGAGGGCGCCGATCGCGATGCGGTCGATCGTCACCGGCACGACCTCGATCTGGCCGCCCGCGCCGATCGCGACCGAGCGGTCGTCGCCGAGGGCGATGCCGGCACGGCGGGCGTCGGCGGGGGTGAGCGCGACGACGCTGGCGCCGGTATCGACCATGAAGCGGATGCGGGCGCCGTTGACCTGCGCCTCGGCGTAGAAATGGCCGTCGCCGCTGCGAATCAGCTCCTGCCGGGCGAGGCCATTGCCGATCGGTACCGGCTCGCTCGGACCGGCAGGCTTGGGACCTTTCGCCTCGGTTTGCGGCGGCGCCTCCACGGACGACAGGCCCGGCGCGAACAGGGCCGCGCCGACCAGGGCCAGGCCCGCCCAGAACAGGGTTCCGCCCGTCGACATGAAACCGGTTCTAAAGCGGCATCGCCAATGCCGGGTTAACGCGGGCGCAAAAGAGCGCCCGCCGGAAGCTGGTTTGCTCCGACGGGCGCCGGCCGTCTGGGCCTGGGCTATTGGCACTTCGAGCGCAGGCGCAGCGGTCCTTTAGCTCAGTGGACGTGCTCGTGGTCGTTCACATAGGGGTAGCGGCGGACGGTGCGGATGATCTGTCCGCCCGCGACCAAGGCCGCGTTTTCGAGCGGCAGCGCCGTGCCGCAAAAGGCGCATTCGGCCATGACCCGACCGATATACCAATGCTCGCGGCCGCAGCCCGGGCAGTGGTTGGTCTGATCGACGCGATAAGCGATATGATAGCCGCGCTGGGCCAGCGGGGGGACCAGGCTGCCGCCACGGTCGGCCAATACGTTCGTCGCCATTACTTCGGCTCCTTCAAACTCTTAACGTGGCGCGAAAACGCGGCGGTGGAGCGAGAAGTTGCAACAATTCGACGAGCCGAGAGAGCGCCTAGAGGGGAAAGCCGAGCTGCGCCTCTTTGGGTGGCTGCGGCGCGTCCCCTTCCGTCAGGTTCGACAGAGTGAGGCCGAGCAGGCGGATTCCCTTGGGCGTCGGCAGCAGGGTGCGGAGCAGGGCGCAGCCGATATCGAGGAACTCCGCGCGGCCGCTCACCGCCCGGTCGAGGCTGCGGGCGCGGGTGACGATGCGGAAATCCTGATATTTGACCTTGAGGGTGACCGTCCGGCCCCGGATTTCCTTCTCCGCGATCCGCCGCCAGACGGTCTGGCTGATCCGGTCGAGCTCGGCGCAGAGCGCCGCCTCGTCGCGCAGATCGTCAAAGAAGGTGTCCTCCGCCCCGATCGATTTATAGGGCCGGTTGGGCTTCACCTGCCGGTGGCAGATTCCCCGCGCGAGATTGAAATAATATTCGCCCGAGCTGCCGAAATTGTGGGTCAGGAAGGCGAGGCTCTGCGCCTTGAGGTCCGCCCCGGTCTCGATGCCGAGCCGGGCCATCTTCTCTGCGGTCTTCGGGCCGATGCCGTGGAAGCGCTTGACCGGAAGCGCCGCGACGAAGGCCTCCCCCTTGCCGGGCGCGACCACGCACAGGCCGTCGGGCTTGTTCTGGTCCGAGGCGAGCTTGGCGAGAAACTTGTTGTAGGAGACGCCGGCCGAGGCGGTGAGGCCGGTCTCGGCGCGGATCCGGGCGCGGATCTCCTCGGCGATCGTGGTGGCGAGGCCGATGCCCTTCAAATCCTCGGTGACGTCGAGATAGGCCTCGTCGAGGCTGAGCGGCTCGATCAGCGCGGTATAATCGGCGAAGATCGCGCGGATCTGCTGTGAGACCGCGCGATAGGCGTCGAAGCGCGGCTTGACGAAAACGAGATCGGGGCAGCGCCGCCGCGCGCTGACCGAGGGCATCGCCGAGCGGACGCCAAAGGCGCGCGCCTCATAGCTCGCCGCCGCGACGACGCCGCGATGCATGCCGCCGACCGCGACCGGCCTGCCCCTGAGCGCCAGATCGTCGCGCTGCTCAACCGAGGCGTAGAAGGCGTCCATGTCGACATGGATGATCTTGCGGACAGGCGGGTCCCCGAGCGGCTCGACTCGCGGCGGATCGGCGGCTAGGTCGTTCACGCTTTGTGCTTATAAGGTGAAGGTCCGGTGCAAGACAGTCCCAAATTGAGGCTGAGCCGCCGCGGCCGTGGCGCCGGGGCGCATTGCTGAGCTAAAGGCGATCCGGAATGGCGCGGGGCAGACGAGACGGGGTGCTGATCGCGGGCGGGGGGATCGCCGGCTGCCTGGCCGCGCTCGCTTTGGCCAAGCACCGGCCGGACGTGCCGCTGCTCATCGTCGAGGAAAGCGAAAGCTTCGGCGGCGACCATTTCTACGCCGCCTTCGGGGCGGAGCTGGCCGATGATGCCGCCGCCTTCGTCGCGTCGATAGCCGAGCATCGCTGGCCAGGCTTCTACGTCGCCTTTCCGGGCGCCAGCCGCAAGCTCAAGGGCGACTCGCTCGGCTTCGGCGCTTCGGCGCTGCACAAGGCGATGGTCGAGACGCTGGATCCGAAACAATATCGGCTCGGCACGCGCATCGTCGCGGTGCGCGAGGATGTGCTCGTGCTCGACGGCGGCGAGGAGCTGAAGGCGGAAGGCGCGCTCGACGCGCGCGGCGCCGCCAATCTCTCGATGCTCGATCTGCTCTACGAGGCGCGGCTGGAGCGCGAGTATCGCACCGCCACGCGGCACGGGGTCGATCGGCCGGTGCTGGTCGACGCCACGATGGGGCAGGACGGCGGGCTCGGCTATGTCCAGGTGCTGCCGCTCGCCGCCGACCGGCTGCTGATCGCCGACGCGATGGTCTCCGAGCGCGGCCAGCCCGACGAGCAGGCCGGCGCGCGGCTCGATCATTATGCGGCCTTGCGCGGCTGGTCCGGCGCGAAGGTCGAGGCGGAGCGCAGCCTCGCCCGGCCGTTGCCCATGGGCGGCGACTTCGCCGCCTTCTGGCGCATCGGCGGGGCGCGGGTCGCGCGGCTCGGGCTGCGCGGCGGCTTCCTCCATCCGGTCACCGGCCGCACCGTCGCCGACGCGGCGCGCGCCGGCCTGCTCCTCGCCCGCCAGCGCGACTTCTCCGGTGCCGCGCTGCACGAGGCGTTCGAGGACGAGGCGCGCCAGCTCTGGAAGAGCCGCGAGCCGCTGCGCGCGCTCACCCGGCAGCTCGCCGAGACCGCGCCCGAAGAGCGTCGCGCGCTGATAGAAAGGCTCTACCGGCTCGACCCGGGCATCATCGCCCGCTTCCATGCCGGCGAGCTCGGCATGATCGACCGGCTGCGCGTCCAGCGCGCGCTCGCCCGCGACTGATTCGCTCGCTTCGGCGCGCCCGCCGCCCGCTTCGGCGACCGGGCATTGCCTAATGCTACGTCTGTAGCATGATCGCGACCGGGACGGAGCGAAAGGGAATTCGGGATGACGAGACGATTCGCACTGATCGCGGGCGCGGCTTTGGCCGTCTGCGGCCCGGCTGGAGCGCAGACGCCGGTCGCGCTCGAGCGGTTCGACCAGATCGAGCTGCGCGGCGGCGGCACGGTCACCGTCCGGCAGGGCGCGGAGCAAAGGGTGACGATGCTGCGCGGCGATCCGGCGCTGACCCGTTTCCGCGTCGAGGACGACCGGCTGACGATCGACGCCTGCGTGCGCTCCTGCCGCGATTACGACCTCGAGATCGAGATCGTCGTGCCCGAGATCGACGCGGTCGCGATCGAGGGCGGCGGGCATATCTCGACCCAAGGCGGCTTCGGCGATCCGCGCGAGCTCGTCGCGGCGGTGAGCGGCGGGGGCATGCTCGACCTGCGCTCGATCAATGCGGTCAGCGTCACCGCGGCGGTGCAGGGCGGCGGCAGCATCCGCGCCCGCGCCCGGACCAACCTGGTCGCGGCGGTGCAAGGGGGCGGCTCGATCACCTATTGGGGCGACCCGGCGGTCGTCTCCAACGTCAGCGGCGGCGGTTCGGTCCGGAGCGGCGAGGGCCGCTAGCACGGCGCGGTGGAATCCTTATGGTGGCGGCACGGAGGTGCCGCCATTCGTGCTCGATCGTTCCCGAATCGCCGCTTCGCCGCGCTGCTTGCCGGCCTCGCGCTCGCGATGAGCGCCGCAGCCGAGACGCGGCCGCGGGCGCGCGAGCAGGGCGTCGAGATCGGCGTGCTGCCGACCGGTCCGCTGAACGCGATCACCGACGTCGCCGGGGTCCGCGTCGGCCATGTCACGCTGAACGAGGGATCCTCGACTCGCACGGGGGTCACCACGATCCTGCCCCACGGCGGCAACCTCTATCAGGACAAGGTTCCGGCGGGCTTCGCCGTCGCCAACGGCTACGGCAAGTTCATGGGCTCGACCCAGATCGTCGAGCTGGGCGAGATCGAAACCCCGATC
>NZ_JBQTJC010000033.1:0-2885 GCF_052387495.1 Sphingosinicella sp.
GGCCGCCTTTCGGCGGCCTTCCCTCGATCGCTTCGGGAGCAGTTAGCCAAGCAGCTCCTGCTCCAGCTTCTTCGCCATCTCCTCGATATTCTCCGGCGGCCATCCGGGGATGTCCATGCCCAGCCGCAAGCCCATCGAGGCGAGAACCTCCTTGATCTCGTTCAGGCTCTTGCGGCCAAAATTCGGCGTCCGCAGCATCTCCGCTTCGGTCTTCTGGACCAGATCGCCGATATAGATGATGTTGTCGTTCTTCAGGCAGTTGGCGGACCGCACGCTCAATTCCAGCTCGTCCACCTTCTTGAGCAAATAGCGGTTGAGCTGGTTGGCGTCGGCTTCGCTCTGCTCGGCGCTCGGCACGGCGATGCCGGCCATGGTCGGCACGCTCACCATGCCTTCGTCGAAATGGACGAAGAGCTGGAGCTGGTCCTGCAGGATCCGCGCCGAATAGGCGATCGCGTCGTCGGGGCTGATCGTGCCGTCCGTGTCCACCGTCAGCGTCAGCTTGTCGTAATCGAGCTCCTGGCCGACGCGGGTGTTCTCGACCTTGTAGCTGACCTGCTTGACCGGCGAGTAGAGCGCGTCGACCGGGATCAGCCCGATCGGCGCGTCGACCGGGCGGTTGGCCGAGGCGGCGACATAGCCCTTCCCCGTCTCTGCGGTCAGCTCCATGTTGAGCGTCGCGCCGTCGTCCAGATGGCAGATGACGAGATCGGGGTTCATCACCTCGATGTCGCCCGTGGTCGCGATCTGGCCGGCGGTGATCTCGCCGGGGCCGGTGGCGCTGAGCTGGAGCCGCTTGGGCCCCTCGCCTTCCATCCTGAGCGCGATCTGCTTCACGTTGAGAACGATGTCGGTGACGTCCTCGCGCACGCCCGCGAGGCTGCTGAACTCGTGCAGCACGTTCTCGATCTTGATCGCGGTGATCGCGGCGCCCTGGAGCGACGAGAGCAGCACCCGGCGCAGCGAGTTGCCGAGTGTCAGGCCGAAGCCCCGCTCGAGCGGCTCGGCGACGAAGGTGGCCTTGCGGCGGCTGTCGCCTCCGGCCTTCTTCTCGAGCGTGTTGGGCTTCTTCATTTCCTGCCAGTTCTTTGCGTTGACGGCCCGGTTGTTCCTCTGGCGGTTGGGGAAGGCGTCCCTTCCCGTTGTCTTCTAACTTCTTCTGCCCGGCCGCGGCGTCAGCCGCGGACGATCAGACGCGGCGCCGCTTGGACGGGCGGACGCCGTTGTGCGGGATCGGGGTGACGTCGCGGATCGAGGTGATCTGGAAGCCCACCGCCTGCAGCGCCCGAAGCGCGCTCTCGCGGCCCGAGCCGGGGCCCGTGACCTCGACCTCGAGCGTGCGGACGCCATGCTCGGCGGCCTTCTTGCCCGCGTCCTCGGCGGCGACCTGGGCGGCATAGGGCGTGCTCTTGCGGCTGCCCTTGAAGCCCATCATCCCGGCCGACGACCAGGCGATCGCATTGCCCTGCGCGTCGGTGATCGTGATCATCGTGTTGTTGAAGCTCGCATTCACGTGGGCGACGCCCGCCGTGATGTTCTTGCGCTCGCGCCGCCTGATGCGCTGAGGTGCCTGTGCCATATTCTTCTACCCTAAAACCGTGAGCCCGTTCGGGCTGAGCCTGTCGAAGCCCCGTCCTTCCTTTCGAAGGGGGCCGCCTGATCGAAAACCGACCTACTTCTTCTTGCCGGCGATCGGCTTGGCCTTGCCCTTGCGGGTGCGCGCGTTGGTGTGGGTGCGCTGGCCGCGGACCGGGAGGCCCTTGCGATGGCGAAGCCCGCGGTAGCAGGCGAGGTCCATCAGCCGCTTGATGTTCATCGCGGTCTCGCGGCGCAAATCGCCCTCCACCTGATGATCGGCGTCGATCGCCTCGCGGATGTGGAGCACCTCCTGGTCGGTGAGGTCCTGGACGCGGCGTTCGCTCGGGATGCCGAGCTTGGTCGCGATCTGCTTCGCCTTGGTGCGGCCGATGCCGTGGATGTAGGTCAGCGCGATTTCGACGCGCTTGTTGGTCGGGATGTTGACGCCCGCAATACGTGCCATACTTTTCTTCTCCTGCTCCACAGGCGGGCTGGCGACCCGCCTATCTCAGCGCTTCGTCATCCCCAAAACAGGCATAGCCGACGCGCGCACGAATGCGCCGCCGGACGACCGGTTAACGGGATCGAGCGCAGATAGGGATTGCGGGATGCCGAGTCAACTGTCAGCCAGGGCAAATCCCGCTGCAAATTCTTCACCGAGGCGCTAGAAGCGGCACATGAAACCAGCTCGCTCCGTCATCTGTTGGCTGGCCTTGCTGCTGGCCCCGGCGGGGGCCGCCGGGGCACAGCCCGAAATCGGCAGCCTGATTAACCGCGATCGCGGCGCGGTCCGTTATCTCGAAAATCCTGATTTGGCCAATTCGGCGGAGGTGATGCTCGCCTTCGCCCGCTGCTTCGCCCGGCAGCAAGAGCGAGCGGCGGAATCGGTGGTTCGGTTGCCCTATCAGGGCCAGGAACAAGCCACGGCCGTCCGTCGCCTGATCGATCGGGAGGAGAGCTGCCTCGGTGACAATTCCGTCCAGTTGCGCTTTCCGCCGCAGCTCTTGGTTGGCGGCATGGCCGAGCATTTCATCTTGCGCCGCTACGAAGGCGTCGACATCAGCGCGCTGGTCGCGATGGACGACGAGGCGATCGCCCGCGCCGGACTGCTCGGCCGTAACGCCTATGAGGCGCTGTCGCTGTGCGTCGTGCGGCGTGATCCGGCCGCCGCGCGCGCGCTCGTGGGATCTTTGCCGCGATCCTCTGCGGACCGGGCGGTGATCGACCGGATCGTCCCCACTCTTGCGCCCTGCATCCCGGCGGAGTTCCAACTGACCTTCCGCCCCGGCGCCCTGCGCGCACTGATG
>NZ_JBQTJC010000034.1:0-4753 GCF_052387495.1 Sphingosinicella sp.
CGACGAGCCCTCGATCGCCGCCTTGCTGATCGCGCTCAAGCTCAAGGGCGAGACCGGCGACGAGCTGATCGGCGCCGCCCGGGCGCTGCGCGCCGCCGACGCGCCCTTCGCCCGGCCCGATTACGTCTTCGCCGACACGTGCGGGACCGGCGGCGACGGTTCCGGCACGATCAATCTCTCGACCGCCGTCGCCTTCGTCGCCGCGGCGGCGGGGCTGCCGGTCGCCAAGCACGGCAACCGCTCGATCACCTCGCGTTGCGGCTCGGCCGACGTACTCGAGGAACTGGGCGTGAAGCTCGACGCGCCGGCCTCGGTCTCGCGCCGGGCGCTCGACGAGATCGGGATCTGCTTCCTGTTCGCTCCGGCCTATCATCCCGGCCTCAAACATGCCGGGCCGGTGCGCCGCGCGCTCAAGGTGCGGACGGTGATGAACGTGCTTGGTCCCTGCCTAAATCCCGCCGAACCGCCGGTCCAGCTGCTCGGCGTCGCCGAGGAGCGACTGCTCGAACCCGTGGCCGAGACGCTGCGTGCGCTCGGCGTCGAGCGGGCGATGGTGGTCCATGGCGGTGGCCTCGACGAGATGGCGCTGCATGCCGAGACTCAGGCGGTGCGGCTGGCCGGCGGCGAACTCGAACGATTGCGCTTCACGCCCGGCGACGCGGGCCTGGGCGTCGCGCCGCTCGAGGTGCTGCGAGGCGGCGGCCCGGTTGAGAATGGCGAGCGGTTGGGGGCGCTGCTGATGGGCTACGGCACCTCGGCCGAGACCCGCGCGGTGGCGCTCAACGCGGGCGCCCTGTTCCTTACCGCCGGCATGGTGGAGACGCTTCGCGAAGGCGCCGAGCTCGCGATCAGGACGATCGGCTCGGGCCTGGCGCACAAGAAGCTGGTCCAACTCGCCGAGATCACCAATGCGTGATCCCGGCGGCTTGCTCGGCGCGATCGTCGCGCGCAAGCGGCGGGACGTCGCCGACCGGCTCGGCCTGGTCTCGCTCGCCGAGTTGCGCGCGCGGGCCATTCCGACCCGTCTCAGCCTGGCCGATGCGCTGGCCCGGCCCGGCGCGCGCTTCATCATGGAGGTGAAGAAGGCGTCACCCACGGCGGGCGTGCTCGGCGCCGGCATCGACGTCGCGGCCCAGGCCGCGGCCTATGGCGGGGCGGCCTCGGCGGTGAGCGTGCTGACCGACGCGCCCTATTTCGGCGGGGCGCTGGAAGACCTCTCGGCGGCGCGGCGCGGCTTCGCCGGGCCGATCCTCGCCAAGGATTTCATCGTCGATCCGCGCCAGGTGGCGGAGGCGCGGCTGCACGGCGCGGACGCGGTGCTCGTCATGCTGTCGGTGCTCGACGACGGCGAGGCGCGCGCGGTGCTGGCTGAGGCGGCCCTGCTCGGCATGGACGCGCTGGTCGAGGCCCATGACGCGGCAGAGGTCCGCCGCGCGGTGGCGCTCGGCGCGCGCCTCGTCGGCATCAACAACCGCGACCTCGGCACGCTGAAAGTCGACTTGGGCATGACCGAACGGCTCGCGCCTCTGGTGCCGCGCGACCGGCTGGTCGTCGCCGAATCGGGCATCGTGACCCGCGACGACATCGCGCGGCTGGCGCCCCATGCTGATGCGTTCCTGGTCGGCACGTCGCTGATGCGCGCGGACGATCCCGGCGAGGCTGCGCGTGATTTGGCCTATGGCCGCGTGAAGATCTGCGGCCTCACCAATGCCGCCGACCTCGACATGGCCGTGGGGCAGGGCGCGAGCCATGTCGGTTTCGTCATGGTGCCCGGCACGCCGCGCGCGGTGACGGAGGCCGAGGCTGAGGCGATGCTCGGCGCCGCGCGGTCCCGGCCGAAGCGGGTCGGCATCTTCCGCGATGCCCCGCCCGCCGAAGTCGGCATGGCCGCGCGCCTGCTCGGCCTCGATGCGGTGCAATTGCACGGCGGCGAGCAGGCGAGCGCCTATCGTGCGGCGCTTCCGGGCGGGACGGAGATTTGGGCGGTCGAAAGGATGGATGTGGCGCCGGCACGCGCGTGCGCCCGCGCCGATCGCACCCTGTTCGATTCCGGCCCGGGCGGCACCGGCCGCGCGTTCGACTGGGCCCGGGTCGCCGGCCGGCCCGAGCTGCCGCGCGGCCTGCTCGCCGGCGGGCTCAATCCGGGCAACGCCCGCGACGCGGCCCGGCTCGGTGCCTGGGCGCTCGACGTCTGCTCCGGGCTGGAGGCGATCCCGCGCTGGAAGGATTCGCACCGGGTCGCCGCCTTCTTCGAAGCGCTGCGATTGCCGGTGCGCGGGGAGGCGGCGTCATGCTGATGGACGGCCGCTTCGGCGCTTATGGCGGCGCCTATGTCCCCGAAATCCTCGTGCCCGCGCTCGAGCAGCTCGAGGCGGCGTTCGTCGCGGCACAGGACGATCCGGCCTTCCAGGCCGAGCTCGCCCACCTGCTGCTCACTTATGCCGGGCGCCCGACGCCGCTGACTCTGTGCCGCAACCTCGGCGCGGGCAAGGCGCGCATCTATCTGAAGCGTGAGGATTTGCTCCACGGCGGCGCGCACAAGACCAATCAGGTGCTCGGCCAGGCCTTGCTCGCCCGGCGGATGGGCAAGACCCGGCTGATCGCGGAGACCGGCGCCGGCCAGCACGGCGTCGCCACCGCGATGGCGGGCGCCCTCTTCGGCTTCGAGACCCGCATCTACATGGGCGCCGAGGATGTCGCGCGGCAGCGGCTCAACGTCTTCCGCATGCGCCTGATGGGCGCAGAGGTGGTGGCGGTCGAGAGCGGCGGGCAAACGCTCAAGGACGCGATCAACGAAGCGTTGCGCGACTGGACGGCAAGCTTCGCCGACACCCATTATCTGCTCGGCACCGCCGCCGGCCCGCACCCCTTCCCGACCATGGTGCGCGAGTTCCAGCGCGTGATCGGCCGCGAGGCCCGCGCGCAAGTGCTGGAGACGGAGGGGCGGCTGCCCGACGCGGCGGTCGCCTGCGTCGGCGGCGGCTCCAACGCGATCGGCCTGTTCGCCGATTTCCTCGGCGATACCGAGGTCCGGCTGATCGGGGTCGAGGCGGCGGGGAAGGGGCTCGACGGCGCCGAGCATGGCGCGACCCTGCTGCGCGGCCGCCCCGGCATCCTCCACGGCGCCGAGACCCTGGTGCTGCAGGACGCGGACGGGCAGATCGCCGACACCTGGTCGGTCTCGGCGGGGCTCGATTATCCCGCGGTCGGGCCGGAGCACGCATTTCTGAAGGAAACGGGCCGGGCCGAATATGTCGGCGCGACCGACGCCGAGGCGCTCGCCGCCTTCGCCGCTCTGGCGCGGTCGGAGGGGATCGTCTGCGCCTTCGAATCCGCCCATGCGCTGGCCCATGCGCTCAAGCTCGCGGACGAAGCGGAGCTCATCGTCGTCAGTCTCTCGGGGCGGGGCGACAAGGATATGGCTGAGGCCGAGCGGCTGCTGGAGCTGGGCGCATGAGCCGCTACGCCGCGATGTTCGCCCGCGCCCGGGAGCGCGAAGAGGGGGTGTTCGGCGCCTTCCTGATGCTCGGCGATCCGAATCCGCCGGCGAGCGGCGGCCTGCTCGACGCCCTGGTCGAGAGCGGCGCCGACATGATCGAGGTCGGCATCCCCTTTTCCGATCCGGTCGCGGACGGGCCGGTGATCCAGGCCGCCGCGACCCGCGCGCTCGCCGCCGGCACGCGCTCCGCCGATTGTTTCGCTATCCTCCGCGACTTCCGCGCGCGCCATCCGCGCGTGCCCGTCGGCATTCTTACCTATGCCAATCTCGTCGTCGCGCGCGGCCGCGACGCCTTCTATGCCGCCGCTTCGGAGGCCGGGGTCGACAGCGTCCTCGTCGCCGACGTGCCGCTGATCGAGGCGGCGCCGTTCAACGCCGCCGCGCGTGCCCACCAGGTCGACCCCGTGCTGATCGCCGCGGCGAACACGCCGCCCGTCCGTCTCGCGCGGATCGCCGCCGAGGGTGGCGGCTACACCTATTGCGTCGCCCGCGCCGGGGTCACCGGCGCCGATCAGGAGGTTCGCTTCGACCATGGCTTTCTGCTCGGTACGCTGCGGGCCAACGGCGCGCCGCCACCGATTTTCGGCTTCGGCATCTCGCGCCCCGAACATATCCGCGCCGCGCTCGCCGCGGGGGCGGCCGGGGCGATCTGCGGCTCGACGTTCGTCGGCCTGATCGCCGCCGGCCGGCCGGTCGGACCGTTCGTCAGGGATATGAAGGCCGCGACGCTTGGCGGCGGACCGGGTTGAATTGGTGAGGCGCCGACGCGCGCTGCGAAGTCGCCGGCCTCGGACCATCGATGTCGGTTCGCTTGCTCAGCCCTTGGCGAGGACTCGCAGGCCGTGCTTCTGGACGACGCGCGACAGCCTGAGCGCCGTCCCGCCGGGCTTCTTCTTGCCCGCTTCCTGCTCGGCGACTGCTCTTGGCCGGAAGCCGAAGGTCGGCTTCTGGCGCTCTAGAGCCAAGAGCGGACTGCGATTGGGCGAGGCCGGACGCTCTGCTGCGAGTGGCTAACTGGCTATTGCCGGGGCAGCTGCTCGATAGCCTGCAGCAGCGCAGCTCTTGACAGTTCGCCTACGTGGGTTTCCTCAACGCGTCCGTCCGACCGCACGAAAAATGTCGTGGGGAGGCCAGAGCTGCCGGTCAGCCGCATTAGAGACGCGCCGCGATCCGAGAGGATGCTCCCTGGGGGCAGCCGCTCCTCCTCAAGGAAGCGTAGGATCAAGCGCTGATCCTCGCCCTGGTTGACCAGCA
>NZ_JBQTJC010000035.1:0-16162 GCF_052387495.1 Sphingosinicella sp.
GGAGCGCGGCGGCGGACCCGATCAGCAAGCCGCCGCCGATCGCCATCAATGGCGTCATCGTATCCACGACTTTCGTCTCCGCTTAGAGCTGGTTGAGCGGGAGCTTGAGGTAGCTGACGCCGTTTTCGTCGGGCTCGGGCATCCGACCGCCGCGCATGTTGACCTGGATCGACGGCAGGATGAGCTTCGGCATCGAGAGGGTCGAGTCGCGCTGCGTACGCATCTCGACGAAGTCATCCTCGCTGACGCCCTCATGCACGTGGACGTTAGCGGTCCGCTCGGCGAGCATCGTCGTCTCCCAGACATATTCGTCGCGGTTCGGCGCCTTGTAGTCGTGACAGAGAAACACGCGGCTCTGGTCCGGCAGCTTCATCAGTCGGCGAACCGAGCGATAGAGCTGCCGAGCGTCGCCGCCGGGAAAGTCCGCCCGTGCCGAACCGTAGTCGGGCATAAACATGGTATCTCCGGTCAAGACTGCGTCCCCGATGATGTAGGCCATGTCAGCCGGAGTATGCCCGGGGACGTGGAGCGCGATCAGGGGAATCTCGCCGATCATCAGCTTGTCCCCATCGACGAGCAGGCGGTCAAACTGCGAGCCATCGCGGGCGAAGCGGGTGCCTTCGTTGAAGATCTTGCCAAACACGTTCTGGACAGTGACGATCTCGGCGCCGATCACGAGCTTCCCGCCCAGCCTCTCCTGGAGATAAGGCGCGGCCGACAGGTGATCGGCGTGGGCGTGCGTCTCGAGTAGCCACTCGACCTTAAGCCCTTCGGCTTCGACATAGGCGGTGATCGCATCGGCGGACTCGAAGCTCGTCCGTCCCGACGCCTGATCGAAGTCGAGCACGCTGTCGATGATCGCCGCGACCTTGGTCGCGGGATCGTGCACGACGTAGCTGGCCGTAAAGGTCGGCTCATCGAAGAATCCCTTCACGTGCGGGGTTCGAATTTTTCCCTGCAGCACCGCCTCCACCTGAAGGGCAGCGCGGTGGAGGTTGATGTCCTTTTCCATGATCAATTTCCCTTGGCTCCAGTGGCGCTCTCCCGCCCAAGGTCCGGGCAGAAGAGGTCATGGAGAAGCGCGAGCAGCTGCTCTGCCTTCGGATCGCAGACGCGATAGAAGACCGTCTGGGCCTCCTTGCGGGTGGCAACGAGCCCTTCCTCGCGCAGCTTGGCGAGGTGTTGCGACAGAGCGGACTGGCTGAGACCCACAAGTTCGGTGAGATCACCGGCGGACATCTCGCCTGCCTCGGCGAGATAGCAGAGCACCAGCAGGCGCGGCTCGCTGGCCAAAGCCTTCAACAAGCCCACTGCCTCGGCGGCGTGACGGCTGAACTGGTTGACGAGATCAGACTGCATCACATTCTCCATTAGAGAAGACTTATTTAGCTTCGTCTAATGGGAATTCAAGGGATTAGGGACTATGCGGAGGCAGCCTCGGTTTGCAGGCTTTGGATCACTCGGGAAAGGCGTTGGCGCACCTCACTCGCGGCCTCAACCAGCTGGGGGTTTTCGATGGCCTGCATGGACGCGACAGGATCAATCGCCGCGACCTCACTGCTACCATCCGCCCGAGCTTGCACTACGACATTGCAGGGAAGCATGGTTCCTACCTTATCCTCGAGCTTCAGCGCCTCGTGAGCCAAGGCAGGATTGCAGGCGCCCAGGATGGTGTAGGGACGGAAGTCGACCCCGATCTTCGTCTTTAGCGCCTCCTGGATGTCGATCCGGCTAATGATCTCGAAGCCCTCTTCCTTGAGGGCAGCCTCGGTTCTCGCGATCGTCTCTTCGAACGACAGCGGCAGCGTTGTGGCGATGTAGTAGGCCATGGTTCAGTCCAGTCGCACAAGAGCGAACACGACCGCGAAACGTTCCCTTCAACGTCCGAATACGGGCGGCGCAATGGAAAGCCTGGATGACCGACATGGGCGCGACGCGGAAGCGCACGTTGGCGGTGAGAGATTGCGAGTTTGATCACGATATGCTCGGTCCGCCCCTCCCTCGCCCGAGCGTCCAGTTGATCCCGTCGCCGCGCAGGATGCCCGACACGCTTTTGCCGACATGGCGCTCCAGCACCGGCCGCCAGGGCACGAGCGTGAACTCACGCGACCGTTCGATCAAAGCGTGGCGGCCGCTCGTCATCTCCACCGCCCGCCGCAATGTCCCGTCGATCCGTTCGCCCGGCTTCGCCTCCACGAACGGCAGACCCAATTCGTCGGAGAGCTGCCCCGCGACCCGGAGCAGCTCGCGCCGGCGCAGCGCCTCCACCATGCCGGCGCGATAGACCGTGGCCCCGCTGTGGCTCTCGGCAAGCCCCTCGGCCATCAGCCATTGCCGGCGCAGAGCCTGCGCGGCGCGTACTTCCCGTCCAAATCCGCAATCCCTGACCGGCTCCGCCGCATCGGCAACGAGCTCCCGGTCGAGCCAGGTCGCCGCCTCGGCCCGCGGCAGCCGCTCGAGCGGCACCGGCGACAATGTCTCGACGATGACCGGCCGGTCCCGAAGCTGGCGCGCCTCGAACGCCTCCGCGCGCTCGAGATGGTCGGACGCTATGATCCAGCTGCCGTCCGGCGCGCGCTCGGCGGCGCGCGTCAGGCGCCGCATCGCTTCCAGCCGCCGGACATGGGTTTCGGCGAAGGCCTGGCTGGCCCCTGGATCGTGGCGAAGGTGCGCGTCGACGTCGTAGCGGCCCCCATTGGCCGCGGCGACCTCGGCGATCGTCCGGTCGGCTTGCCGCACCCCGCCGCCGCGCGACGCGATCCGGACGATCGCGCCCTCGGCCAGAGGCTCCACCGCTTCACCCTTGCCGATGGCGACATAATGGCAGCGGCCGTCGATCCCATCGACGATCAGATAGTGTCGATCGCGAAGCTCGTCCGACAGGCCGCGCATCACGACGCGGCCGACGAGGGGGCGCATCGCTCCGGGCTCATGGATGACGCGGTCGGCCAGGGGCCGGTCCAGCTTCCGCGCGCCAAGTGCGCGCTGCATGGTCCGGATGATGTCGCCGCGCTCGCCCATATCGCGCAAGGCGGTCTCCATCCCCTCGGCGAGCCGCCAGCGGCCGCCGCCAAGCTCCTCGGCCAGGCCGAGCCTGCCCAGCTTCTGCAGGCGGCCGGCGCGAAGGGACTGCCGAAAGGCATCGCGGTCGCCGGCGGCCACCGTCCGCCGCTCGTCCGCATCGCGCAGCAGCTGGCGGTCGACGGCGGTCAGCCGCTCCGCGCCGACGTCCCGGCGCAGCCGCTGCTCGATTTCCAGGTCGGTGCGCGGGCCGAGATCGAGGGTGACGAGCTGGGCCGCGCGCTCGCGCAGCCCGTGCGCGATATATTCACGGGCAATGACCAGATTCTCGCCTCGATCGTCGCGCCCACGCAGCATGATGTGGCTGTGCGGGTGCCCGGTGTTGAAATGGTCGACCGCCACCCAGTCGAGCTTCGTCCCGAGATCCGCCTCCATCTGCGTCATCAGCCGCCGCACGAACGGTTTCAGGTCGGAATATTGATCCGCGTCCTCGGCCGAGACGATGAAGCGGAACTGGTGGCGATCCTCGCCGCAGCGCTCCAGGAAGGCCTTGCCGTCGGCGACATCCTCCGCGCGTGAGTAGAGCCGACCCGGCTCCCCCTCGCGCGTGACGCCGTCGCGCTGGATATAGCGCAGGTGCGCGCCCGCCCCGGTCAACGCCTTGCCGGCGAGCCTGACGAGCCGGGCCTTCACCACCACCCGGCGCGCGCGCAGCCCGGCATGGCGATCGCGGCCCGAGAGCAGCCGGCCAATGCCGGCGCCCCGCCCGATCCTGCTTCCGTCGAACCGGCGGTTGCGGACGCCGGTCCGGCCTCCCGCGCGACGCGCGGCGATGACGACCAGAGCGAGATATTTGCGGCCGCGGCCGCCCTTCTTGCGCGTGCGCCCAAGCCGTGGCTCGAAATCGAATTCGTCGGTCGGCAGGTTCAGGATCCTCGGCGAAGGCTTGGGCCGCCCGATGTGGCGCATGACGTTCGAGCCCACAGCTGCGTCTCCGACGAACGCCGCCGCTGGAATAGCCCGCCCGGGCGCGCCCCGTTGGTTGTTGCCCGGTTCCGTTCAACGGCTTGCGGTCAGGGCGCGCTCTTTGCACAGCTTAGGCTTAGTGGTAGGAAACCTCGGACATTATGCGCATACATCCGAGGAATCATATCATGCTCACAGAGAGGGCGCCCCCTCACCGCGACCGCATAGTCGAGCTGCTGAGCCGGCGCGGCATGGCGCGGCTGTCGGAGCTCCTGGCCACCGGCGCCACCGCCACCGCCGTTTCGCGCCTGGAGCGAGAGGGCACGATCCTGCGGCTCGGCCGCGGGCTCTACCAGCTTCCCGATGCGCCTTTCGAGGAGCATCATGCCCTGGCCGAAGCCGCCAAGCTCGTGCCGAAAGGCGTCGTCTGCCTCGTCTCGGCCCTCTCTTATCATGAGCTCACCGACCGAATGCCCCGCATGGTCTGGATGGCGATCGGCGGCAAGGACTGGCGCCCGAAAATCACCCATCCCCCGATCAGGTTCGTGCGCTTTCCCGCGAAGAGCCTTGCGCACCATGTCGAGACCCAGCCGATCGAGGGGGTCGAAGTGCGGCTCACGACGCCAGCGAGAACCGTCGTCGACCTCTTCAAATATCGGCGCACGGTCGGTCAGGACCTCGCCATCGAGGGGCTCAAGGAAGTCCTCAGGACCCGCAAGGGCACACCCGCGCAGATACACGCCATCGCCAGCGAGATGGGGCAGGCGCGCGCCATCCGCCCCTATCTCGAGACGCTGGCTCACGATGGCTAAGGATATCCGCAACATGGGCGCCTCGGTGCGGGGACGCCTGCTCAACCTCTCGCGCGAGACCGGCCAGAACTATAATCTGCTGCTGACGCGCTACGCGCTCGAGCGGCTCCTCTACCGGCTGACCCAGACCAGCCATGGAGACAGGTTCGTCCTCAAGGGCGCGATGCTGCTCACGACCTGGTTCGACGATCCCTACCGGCCCACGCGCGACATCGACCTGCTCGGCTTCGGCGATCCCGAGCCGGAGGCGATGCTCGAGATCTTCCGCGAAATCTGCTCGGTCGAGCTCGATGACGGCGTCGAGTTCGATCGCGACGCCCTCAAGGTCACGGCCAATCGCGAAGACCTCGCTTATGGCGGCCTTCGCCTCCAGACCTACGCGCTGATCGGCGGAGCAAGGCTGCGCATCATCGTCGACGTCGGCTTCGGGGATGCGATCGAGCCCGGGCTCGAGCCGCTCGAACTGCCGGTGCTGCTCGACCAGCCGGCCCCGAAGCTGCGCGCCTATGCGCGCGAAACCGTAGTGGCCGAGAACTTCCAGGCGATGGTGACGATCGGCCAGGCCAATACCCGCCTCAAGGACTATTACGACCTCTGGGTGCTCTCCCAAAGCCACGCGTTCGACGAGGAGCGGCTGGCCAGGGCCATCGCTGCGACCTTCGAGCGCCGCGAAACGCCGCTTCCCATCGAGCTTCCGGACGGCCTCAAGCCCAGTTTCTCCGAGGACGAAGCCAAGGTCGCGCAGTGGCGCGCGTTCGTCGCGGACGTCGCGGTCGATCCGGGAGACCTCAAAACGGTCGCTATGGACCTGGCAAAGTTCCTCATGCCGGCCGCGCTGGCAGCCGCCGCGCTCGCCACTTTCAGGAATCCCTAGACGGACGCCTTATCGAGAGCCCACCCAGCGATCTCGTCCACGACCTCGGCCATCCAGAGCGGCAGGATCGCGCTCACCGACGCCATCTCCTCCCGACAGTCAGGGGGCAGCTTCAGCGAAGACAATGCCTCGCGTCCCTTGGTCGGCCCGAGCCAGGCGAGCGCGCGCACCGCCTCCCCCGCCAGACCTTCCGGCAAGCTTCTAACCAGCGATAGTTGCCCCATGAGGATGTGACGCATTCTGACCGAGCCCGCCGCTCGGCTTGCGATCCCTCGCGCCGGGACTAGAAGGGAGCGATCGCCCTCCTGTGACCGGAAGGCGCGGCGGACAGGACAATCAGCAGGCCGCTGCCGACGCGCCGGACAAGCCCGGCTCGTCCGAAAGGCCGACGAGAACATGGCGGGAACAACGTGCTTGCTCGGCGCGGGCGATCGCGTCTAGGTGCTGCTGTGCGTGCGACCAATGCGCTGGTGTTCACCATAGGGACTGTAGATGGCCAAGAATGAGAAGGACACGGCTGAGGAGAGCAGTCAGGCGGTGCCTGAACTGGATCTGTTCACCCGCATCACCGAGCAGCTCAAGGAGGAGAAAGGCGGCCCGGTAGCGCTTCCCTCCGAGCCGGACGATATTGGCGGCGAACTGATCTCAATCCTGTCGAAGGGCCTTTACACTAACCCTCTCGACTGCCTTCGAGAATATGCTCAGAACGGCGTCGACGCGCGAGCCACCACGATCACCATCAAGATCACCGGCAACACGGTGATGATCTTCGACGACGGCGCCGGCATGGGTCTGGCGGACCTCCTTGAGGCGAAGAAGTTCGGCCTCTCGCCCAAGTCGATCAGCGAGCACGTCGGATTCCGCGGGATTGGCATCTATTCTGGTTTCGATCTCTGCCGCCAGCTGGTGATCAAGTCCACCTGCGTCGGTGACACGTCGATCTATGTCTTGTCCTTCGCCTTCGCCGCGATGAAGGCGCAGCTGGACAAAGAACGACAGCAGACCGGGGCAACAGAGCGAACGTCGCTGCTTGATCTTCTCACAAAGCATACGACCGTCGCCAGGCGAGAGGGCGAAGCGGTCCTCGACGAGCATTACACGTCGGTCGAGCTGCGCGACATTCAACCGGAGCATATCGCGCTCCTTTCGGACCGCGTGCGGCTGCGGGAATATCTGCTCCAGAACCTGCCGATCGCGTTCGCGCCTAGCTTTTCGCACGGTGCCGCGATTGACACCAAGCTGCGCACACATGTCCCGGGCTACAGCCCAATCGTGGTGAAGCTCCAGCTCGCCGGGCAGCGCGAGGAAATCGTTCAAAAATATGGCCCCAGCCCTGCCCAAATCGCTGAACGCGCCGAGGCGGAAAAGGCCAGGAATGAGGGCGATGCGGCGCTACCGACATTATCGCTGAACCTGCGGCTGGGCGACCCCGAGTTTCGGACGATCTCCAACAAAACCGGGCAGCAAATCGGCTTCTATTGGGCTTGCCTGAACAAAGAGCGCGGGCGCCTCGAACCGAGTGCAACCACGCCGCAATATGAAGGCTTCATCTACAAGGTGAAGGGATTTTCGATCGGCGACCGCAACAAGCTGAGAGGACGCTTTCCAAGGCCGCAACTCTATCCCTGGTTCACGGGAGAAGTCTATGTCATCGACCCGAACGTCGTCCCCAATGCGGAGCGGAACGATTTCGAAACAAGCACCGCGAAGCAGACGCTAGAGTTTGCGCTCCAGGAGGACTTCAGGATTTATCTGAAGCCACTCGCGGAGACATTCCAAGCCCAAGAGAAGGCCGCCGACGCGATCAAGAAACAGGCGGACCAGCTGGCTGCATTGGAACGAGACTTTAGCGCGCCGGCAGGGTCGGAGACCATCCTCCACGAGGATCTGTTGGATAGGATCACGTCCGTCTCCAATATGATCGACGACCTCAAGAAACGTAAGAGGGCGGCAAAGCCCGAAGACGCGCAACGCGCGGATGCGCTGACGGTACGAGCGAAGTCCCTCAAACAATCCTTGGTGAAGCTCGTCCAAAACCCAGGCTCTGAGGTCAGCAAGAGGCGACGCGAGGCCAACACAGAGCGAACCGAGAGTCCCGCCGGCGGCGGCGATCCCGAGGCGGCGACGAAAATCCTGACGCTCGACGAGGTTTTCGCCAGCGCCGGCTGGGATATTGATCCCGGCCGCGCCGAACTCGTGTCGATCATGCAGAGCGCCATCGAGGATCTCTTCGGGAGCGGCTCTCCGGACTATCAGCGGTTCATCGCCTACGTCGCCGACCGGCTGAATGAAGCCACCGATCTTCCCTAGGCCGAGGCGAACATGGCTTTTGCCGATTCCGAGAACAAGAAGGTCGTGCGCGACCATTGGGATTTGCCGATCCTGACACGGTGGTCGTCGGGGATTGCGCGAAAGCTGACCTATTTCGGCCTGACCGGGCCACGAATGCTGGATCTCTTGGCTTGGTCAGCGGTCCTCGACCGTCGCCGCGACGCTGTCGAGGAGATGCCCAAGGCAAAGGCCAAGCGGGAACAGGCCGACGAGGCGGCGGCGCAGCTGCAGGAGAGTGCGTTGCGCCACGGCCTCGCGGACGGGCTGGAGATCCTCAGGGGCGATGTCGGCGATGTGATCGTCGACGGGGTCGATGCTCTCGGCATCAGGCCGCAGATGAGCGATTTACAGCCGGCCGAGCGGGCCCGCTTTTCCTATGACCTGCACAATCTGGATTTCGATGGCGGCCTCGGCTTCATCGTCAAGCGCACGGGCGAAGCGCCGCGCGTGGACGCGATCAAGAAGCTGATCGAGCGGCAGAAGGGCCACAGTTTCGTCCTGATGCTTACGGTCAACGTGCGCAACACGTTGGGCCCGAATATCGAAGACTATCTCGAAAGGCTGAACCGGCAGCCGGCGGGCGATATGATCGGATGGTATCAGGCACGGGGCGATGGTGAGGTCGATTATCGATTGAAGGCCGTGATTCCGATCCTGGTTCGAGCGGCCGCTGAAACCGCCGGTTTTGTGTCTCGCTGCCACCCGCCAGTGCGCTATATCGGCCATGAGTCCGCCCGAATGGTCCATTTCTGCTTCGAGCTGACTACCGAAGACAAAATATTCGGCGGCGTAAGTCCGCAGCAGGACGGGCAGCTCCTTCAGCTTCCCATGCTCGAAGCCATCGACGGGCTGATCGGGCTCGCCAGCCTGCAGCACTCGTCCTGCGACATTGCCGCAGCGATTCCCGATATCGCATTTCTGGCGCCCGACCGGGCGAGCGGACAATTGGCCGAGCTGCTGAAGGGCGGTTCGCCGTGACCGCTTTCAGGGTCGCGCGGCGCGGGTGCCGGCCAATCAGGCAGGCTCGGCACCATGGCTGAGCGGTCGAAAATCGAATGGACCGATGCGACCTGGAACCCGGTCACGGGCTGCACCAAGATCACGTCCGGATGCGATCATTGCTATGCCGAGCGCTTCGCCGAGCGGTTCCGCGGCGTTTCCGGGCATCCGTTCGAGAACGGATTCGATCTGACGCTACGCCCGAAACGTCTCGCCGAGCCTCTGCGGTGGAAAGCGCCGCGCATGATCTTCGTGAATTCGATGAGCGATCTGTTCCACAAAGACCTTCCATGGCCCTACATCGACCGGGTTTTCGCGACCATGGAGGCTGCCGACTGGCATATCTTCCAGGTCCTGACGAAGCGCAGCTCGATCATGCGCGATTACCTGCGCAGCCGCTATGGCAGCGGCATTGTCCCTAGCCACATCTGGTGCGGCGTGTCGGTCGAGGACGAGCGGTCGGCATCGCGTGTCGAGCATCTGCGACAGGCGCCGGCGAATGTCCGCTTCCTTTCGGCGGAGCCCTTGCTTGGTCCAGTCGGCTCGATTCACCTGGCCGACATTGCCTGGGTCATTGCTGGCGGAGAATCGGGACCGCGAGCGAGGCCGATGGATATCTCGTGGGTACGCCAGCTCCGCGATTCCTGCGCGTCGCAGAAAATCCCCTTCTTCTTCAAGCAATGGGGAGGCTTCAGGCCAAAAGCCGGTGGCCGCGAGTTGGACGGGCGCACTTGGGACGAGTTTCCTGACCATATTAGGCAGCGCGCTCTGATTTGACCGTAAACTGCCGCACCCTCCCACCGGCGCTTTGCGACAAACCGTGCCCGGGACGCGATCGGTCGTTGTGGCATAGCTGGCGCCATGAGCCTCCCGGCTGCACAAACTGCATTCGCGGAATGCAAATCGGAGACCGGGGTGGCTAAAGGGGTGGAGTTGATATGCCTGCAGGGCCAATCCGGTCAACGACCGATCCTGACCGGGTCTGCATCGGCACGCGAGCTCGCCGCGATCAGCTTCGCCGACGTGCTGGATGAAACTTCGGGGCGCGGCTACCAGCGCCGGCTCAACGTTCAGCATAGCCTGGATTTTCGGCGCTACATTCAGCGGCCCGGCAGCACGACGATCTCCCTCACCTTCAACCTTCGCGAAGGCGCAAGCTCAACATGCGACCTTGAAGAGCTCGGCGGCGGATTGGTGCGGCTTCGGATAGCTGCCGGAACGCAGGCTTTGGCCCAAGTCGACTGCCAGCATCGGCTCGGCCACCTTGCCGACCTCGACGTTCCCCTGCCCTTCATGATCTTCCTGGGCCTAACTGAGCGCGAGGAGATGGAGGTTTTCGGGGTCATCAACGGCAAGGCCAAGGGCCTGTCGTCGAGCCTGCTCGACTATCATCAAGCGGTCCTGTGCGACGACCTGGCCCGCGACAGGCCGGAAATCTATGTCGCGCTGCTGCTCCGCAATGAGCCTTCCTCGCCTTGGCACGGCCAGCTGGATCTCGGAGGCAACAGCTTCTCCGGAATGGGTCGTCGGGCCTCGCTAAGGACCATGCAAAAGGCGCTGAAGCGGTTCGTCCCCGAGGCTCTCGCAAAGACCGAAGGCGACACTGACGCGGCGGCCGCGTTGGCCCTCGACTTCTGGAAGGCGGTAGCCGCCGTTCTCCACACTGAGTGGGCCGCGCCGCGACGCCACATGATCACAAAGGGGGTCGGCGTGTACGCCCTGACCCAAATCGCCGCCGACCTGGTCGCGGAGCTCCCGCCGGCCGCTGGCAATGCGCGCCGACATTTCGAAGCGCGACTCTCTGACTTCGCGCCAGCCTTCGACTGGTCAAGCACAGGGCCCTTGCGCGGCCTCGGCGGTGAAGCCGGAGTGGTGGCGGCGATCTCGATGCTCCGCCAGGCCCGCCAGCGCTCCAACCTGAGGCTGGTCAATGGCTGAGCGCAACATCCTGCTGATCGAGCCGGGCTATAAGAACAAATACCCGCCGCTGGGGCTGATGAAGATCGCTCAATATCACGGGCCGCGCGGCAAGGGAGACCGCGTTCGCTTCATCAAGGGCGAGGACCACTCCGTCCTCGAGGAGGCCTGGGACCGGATCTACGTCACGACCTTGTTCAGCTTCGAATATGCCAAGACCGGCCAGGCGATTGATTTCGCATTGCGCGCGGCGAACGGGCACAGCGAACGCGTGTTCGTCGGGGGAATCGCCGCCTCGCTTATGCACGAACGTTTCCTCGACGAGCCGCGGTGGCACGGTGTTCGCTTCATTCGCGGCCTGCTGAGTTCCCCACCGGCCGTCGCGCTCCAGCTGGATGAATTTTCAGGCGATCTCTATGCCGACGATCTCGACGGCACCCCGATCGAAGACCTAATTCCCGACTACGATATTCTCGATCAGATCGATTACAAATATCCCGTCCACGACGCTTATTTTGCCTACACCTCACGCGGCTGCATTCGCAAATGCCACTTCTGCGGCGTGCCCAAGCTCGAAGGTGCCCAGCGAGACACCGATTCCCTGACAGCGGTCGTCCGCGAGATTGAGCGGATCTACGGTCCGAAGAAGGACCTGATCCTTATGGACAACAACGTTGTCGCCAGCGGCCGCTTCAAGGAAATCATGGCCGAGATCCGGGACCTGGGCTTCACGCCGGGCGCGACGCTCAAGCGTGCGAACCAGCGGACGGCGGTCAAGCGGCGCGTCGATTTCAACCAGGGCGTGGACGCGCGCATCCTGTGCAAAGACCCGATGTACCTGCGCGAACTGGCTTCCGTATGCCTGAAGCCACTGCGGATCGCCTTCGATCATCTTGGCGTGAAGGGGCCCTATGAGCGCGCCGTCCGCCACGCGCATGACGCGGGGATCTACGAGCTGTCGAACTACATGCTCTACAACTTCCACGACGATCCCAACGATCTGTTCGAGCGAATGCGCCTCAACGTGGCCTTGAACGAGGAGCTGGGCGTCCGAATTTGGTCGTTCCCGATGCGCTATCAGCCTACCGACCGGCCTGATCGCGGACATATCGGTGCCCGGTGGACGCGATATCAGCTCCGCTCGATGCAGATCATCCTGCAGGCGACCCATGGCGTCGTGAGTGGGGAGCCCGAGTTTTTCAAGCGGGCGTTCGGCGACACGGCTGAGGATTTTCTCCGGATCCTCGCCATGCCGCATGACTTCATATTCAATCGCGACTGGTATGAGGCTCGGGACGGCAGACCTCTTCTGGAGGAGTACCAGGCCGAGGCCGCGAGCCTGAGCGACGATGAGCGTGACGAGCTCTTGGGCCTGCTCTCCTCTTGCGATCCACGCCATTTCGCCGACCTGCCGGAGCGGGCGGAGTCGCAAAAGGTCGCCTCCATCCTGAGATTCTACGTTCCAGTCCCCAAGCCGGAACTTTTCCGCATTTGGGAGGAACAAAGAGCGCGCATTGCAGCGTCGAGTGATGCCGTAAGCACCCTGGCCGATGACGAGCGAGTCGAGGACGCCGGCCTCGAGGATGAACCTCAGCCGATGGTGAAGCGGTTCGCGGCATGAGCACGAGGCCGAACTCTGCCCGGGCGGCAACCGCTGCTCCGAGATCCCTTTCGCGCGATGAGGTGGTCGTCGGCCGTGACGTGATCGAATTGCTGTCGAGCGGCATGTATACTGATCCGCTCACCATCTACCGTGAATATATCCAGAATGCGGCGGACTCGATCGACCGGGCCCGGGCAGACGGCATGCTCGCATCGGACGAAGGCGAAGTCATGCTTCGCGTCGACCAGTCGACGCGCACCGTCACGATCACCGATAACGGCGCCGGCATTTCCAAGCGGGATTTCGTCCGCCGGCTGGCATCGCTCGGTGCAAGCTCCAAGCGTGGACTGGGCGAGCGGGGCTTCAGGGGCGTCGGGCGGTTGTCGGGCCTTGCCTATGTTCAGGCCTTGGTGTTCCGGACGCGAACCGCTCCTGGGCCCATGCTCGAGCTTCGCTGGGACTGCCGGCGGCTGCGCGCGCTCATGCGGATCGCCGACGGCCCACCCGATGTCGCGGCTCTCATGGCCGAGGTCGTGACGCTCGCCGAGGTCGAGGCACAGGACAAGCCGGAGCGCTTCTTCGAGGTCGAGCTCTCCGGAGTTTCCCGTGTCCGTGGCGATCGGCTCATGAACCCGGCCCTTATCGAGCAATATCTCTCCCAGGTCGCGCCTGTGGCATTCGCAGACGACTTCTCACATGGGCGGGAGATCGAGGCCGTGCTCGCTGCGGCGGGGATTCGGCTCGGAAATATCGGCTTGACGGTCAATGGCGCTATCGTGCGCCGGCCCTATCGCGACACCTTCGAGCTCTCGCCGGGCCGAACGGTCGCTCATGAGGATGTCGAATTCTTCGAGTTGATCAGCACGGATGAGCGCGTGGCCGCGGTCGGATGGCTTCTTCATCATGCCTATGAGGGAGCCCTGCCGAACGACACCCTGATCAAAGGACTAAGGGCGCGGGTCGGGAACATCCAGATCGGAGAACCCAATCTCCTCGACGAGCTGTTTCCGGAGCCGAGATTCAACTCGTGGACCGTGGGCGAAGTGCATGTCCTCGATGCGCGCATCGTCCCCAACGGCCGGCGGGACGGCTTCGAGCAAGACGCTCATTTCTCCAACCTGGCAAACAGGCTCGCGCCGATTGCGCGCGCAGTCAGCCGGCGGTGTCGAACGAGCTCGGCGCAGCGCCGCAACGTGCGCGATATCGAGGTTGCTCTTTCAGACGCGGAAACGACGATCGGAAAGCTCGAACAAAATGCGGTCGGAGATGCTGCCTGGATAAGCTTGTCGACGAGCGCCTCCCGATCCATCGCGCGGGCCGAGCTCAGCGCTGGACGCGAAGGGATCGACGAGCGACCGCGGCAGCAGCTGCTCGAGCGGCTTGAGCGGGTGAAAGAGCGCTTGGCTGGTCTGGACGCGCTGACCCCGTCGGCTCAGCCGCTTGCCAGACTCCCAAAGGCGCAGCGCCGCATCTATGAGCATATCATTGAGCTCATCTATGATTGCTCCCCCGATCAAGCGGGCGCGACCGCGCTTGTTTCAAGGATTCTCGGTAGGCTCGCCGATACGCGCTGAGGAGCGCGCCGCCCGAAGAGGACCTGGGACATCTCGCCCGCTCAGCCGTAGATCGTCGACCGCTGCACCAGTTCGATAAATTGATCGGACATTCCCGCGATCCGCTCCACAAACCGGGGCCGCAACATCGTCACCGCTTCGCTTTCGCGGAAGAACCGACCGACCTTGGGGTCGCGCTGCAGGTGCGTCAGTTCCATCAGCACCGCGTAGGGGCCGGCGACGGCCTGCTCGTCGAGAAATTGATCGAGCTCATTCAAAAAGGCGGGAAGCAACTCCGTCTTGAACTTGTAGAGGCTGAGCATCTTCTCGCCCGGCTCCACCCATAGCGGCCAAGCGACCCAGGCGTGGACGAACCAGTCGTCCCGGACGAACAGGCGAGACCCGCCTTTTCCGTCGCCGCCGACCGCGAACGCCTCGTGGCCGCCTTCACAGCCCTTGAACAGGATTCGGGCGCGGTCATCGAAGCTTGGCGCAATTGAGCGCCAGTGCGCGTCCTGCGAGAAATGGGGATGAACGGGATCGAAAAAGGCGCGCGGCACGATCCCGAATTGCAGGACGGGTCCGCGCTCGGTCATTTTCCCGGTCCCGGCCAGCCGATCCGATTCCTCGCGAGTCAGGGCGACGGTCCTGTCCAGCCACTCCTTCTCCTCCACGAAATAGCTTCGCAATTCCGCCGGCGAGATCGGACGATTCTGCGCGGCCGTTCGGATCAGGAAGGCTCCACTATGCCTTGCTTGAAAGGGCCCGTTGCGATGGGCGGAGATTTCAAGGTCGAGGACGAACCCGTCCACAAGATCGAGACAGTGAAAACGAATATCGAGCGGTGTCGGGTCGATGCCGTCCTGCAGGATGGAAATGGTCCGACGACCCAAGGCGTCGCGATCCCCCGCGATCGGCCGAAACCCGGCAAAGCGGCCCTCGCTCTCGTCGACGCCGACCAGGATCGTGCCACCGCCCCGGTTCAAGAAGGCGACGACATCGTCGACCAGGCGCTGTCGTCCCGTCACGTCGTCGAGATTGAGCTGACGCTTGAAGTCGAGCCGCTCGTTCTCGACGAAATCGCCGCGCGCGATGGCATCGACCGTCGGCCGCCCGCCGGCCGCCGCATTGCTGGGTCCGCCTCGTGTCTTCAAAGCACGTCCTGCCTTTCGCCCTCAATTCGGAGACATCATAGCCGGAGCACCGATGCTTTCGAGGCCCTAGCGCTCAACAGGTTTCAGACGCTCCGCATCGATCCGAGCGAAGAGCGCACGCATGCTCTCATCGCGTTGAACGGCGCGAAACCAACCCGCATCCGGGTCACCGAAGCGCTCGATCGTCGCTTCGCGCATGCTTTGTCTCATCCAGCCATCCTCATAGAGCTCCACGCTAAGCATGCCGGGATCCGCCGCGACCAATGCCAGTTGCTCAGTGCTCTTGGTGCGCGCGGAAATGCCTTCTCCCTCCTCGTCGATCTCGTCGAGCGGAAGCCTGCAATGGTCGTGCGGCCCTTGAACGATCAGTTGCAGGCCGTTCGGCATGCCCGGCCTGGGCGGCGGACCGCTGCCCATTTCTCCCAGCGTGACATGACTTTCGACGCTGCGCAGGCGAGGACTCGTGTCGAGCATGTCGCGCGCCCAGCCGAAGTCGTCGGTAGCCGAGTAGAGAAACCGGCTGCTCTGCGTGAGCTGGCGCCGATTGAGAGAGGCGACGGCGCCGTCGTCCAGCTCGACCGGAAGGCCGGCGCGCAAGGCGTCGCGGACTCGGAGCATGCGCGCGCGCCTTTCAGGATCGACCTCGGCTTGGTCGAGCGCCTCATATCGCGCCACGTTCGTCGGGCAGATCAGGTTGAGCGACAAATCGGGCGCGATCGGCATGCCGACGATGACGCCGTGCGAGGAGAGGCCGACATCGCCATATGGGAAAGGATTGGAACGCGAAACCGGATGGTCGGAAATGATGAGACGCTCGCGGCCGGCCGGCGCGAACACGGCGGGGACCAGCCGGAGCAATGATCTGGCGTGATCGCCCCGCTCGAGAAAGGTTCTGGCCGCGCCCAGCCGGAGCGCGGCATCAGACGGCATCG
>NZ_JBQTJC010000036.1:0-7316 GCF_052387495.1 Sphingosinicella sp.
CCGGGGGAGGATTTTAGGTGAACCGGCTCGCGATCTTCGATTGCGACGGGACTCTGGTCGATAGCCAGCACAATATCTGCGCGGCGATGGCGGAATGCTTCGCCGCGGCGGGGCTCGAGCGGCCGGACGATGCGCGGACGCGGCGCGTGGTGGGGCTGAGCCTGATCGAGGCGATGCGCTCGATGCTGCCGGAGGCCGCGCCCGAGCGGCATGTCGCGCTGGCGGAGGAGTATAAGCTGGCCTTCCAGGCGATGCGGGCGCGGGGGCTGGACGAGGAGCCGCTTTACGAGGGCATGGCCGAGCTGGTCGAGGCGCTCGATGCCGAGGGCTGGCTGCTCGGCGTCGCGACCGGCAAATCGGACCGGGGGCTCGCGCTCTGCCTCGAACATCACGGGCTTCGGGCGCGCTTCGTCAGCCTGCAGACCGCCGACCGCCACCCTTCCAAGCCGCACCCGTCGATGATCGAGGCGGCGATGGCCGAGGCGGGGGCGGCGCCGCACAGCACTTTGATGATCGGCGACACCAGCTTCGACATGGCGATGGCGCGGGCCGCTGGGGTGACCGCGATCGGGGTCGGCTGGGGCTATCACGACGCGGAGGATTTAAGACGCGCCGGGGCGCACCATATCGTCGAGACCCCGCAAGAGATTCTCGAGCTGACGAAGGCCCTGGTATGAACGAACCCCAAGATGTCGCCATGTGGCGCAACCGCTTCATCATGATCCAGCTCGCGCGGATCGGGGGCACCGTGGTCGCCTTGCTCGGCGTGCTGCTGTGGCAGAGCGACGTGCTCGTCGAGGGCGGCCATATCCTTGGCTTCCCGCTCGCATTGGTTGGGCTGGCGGCGAGCTTCTGGGCGCCGCTCTGGCTGGCGCGGCGCTGGCGCACGCCGCCCGGCCCGTGAGGCGATTCTACAAGGCGGCGACAGCGACCGGGGACGGGCGCATCCTGCTCGACGGTAAGCCGGTGAGGACGCCTTCGCGCGCCGATCTCGCCGCGCCGACGCCGGAACTGGCCGCGGCGATCGCGGCGGAATGGGACGCGCAGGGCGAGACGATCGACCCGCGTACGATGCCGATGACCGGCCTCGCCAACGCCGCGATCGACCGGATCGCGCCCGACACGGACGCTTATGCGCGCGGGCTTGCGGTGTTCGGCGAGAGCGACCTGCTCTGCTACCGCGCCGAGGGGCCGGCGAAGCTGGCGGCGCGGCAGGCGGAGCGCTGGGACCCGATCCTCGCCTGGGCGCGGCGGCGCTACGACGTGGATTTCGTCATCGCCCCCGGAATCGTCCACCGCCGCCAGCCGCGCGACACGGTCGACCAGCTCACCCAGGCCGTGCTCGCCCGCGACGCCTTCGCGCTCGCCGGGCTGTCGCCTTTGGTGACGGTGGGCGGCTCGCTGATCGTCGCGCTGGCGCTGGCCGAGGGGGCGATCGACCTCGACACCGCCTGGGAGGCGGCGATGCTCGACGAGCTCTGGCAGATCGAGCAATGGGGCGATGACGAGGAAGCCGTCCGCGCCTTGGCCGCGCGGCGCCACGATTTCGAGGCGGGCTACCGCTTCCTGACCCTGCTCTAGACGTCGGTCGGCGCGTCCTTCGGCGCGGCGGTGCGGCCGGGGAGGATCCAGGCGAGGATCAGCCCGGCCGCGACCAGCATCAGCCCGTCGGCGACGAAGATGTAGACGAAGTGCGGCCAATCGTGATGGTAATAGATCGGCTCGCTCAAGTGCGTGTAGGCGACCCCGGCGAGACCGAGGATGATCGCCAGCCGGGCGCGCGAGGCGAAATCCGTCACCCGATCGTCGATGCCCCGCAAAGCGAGGCCGATGAACAGCGCGATCAGGAAGTTGAAGCCGAGCCCGGTGACGAGCGTCGCCGTGTCCACCGCCGCGAAGCCGCGCGTGTTGTAGTGGATCGTCGCGATCGGGCCCTGGCCGTACATCACCGTCTGGGCGGCGGAGCCTTCGGCATAGGGCACGAAATAGGTGCCCGTGTGCGGCAGGTTGGCGGCGAGGCTCTGCTGAACCGCGGCGGCCTGGGCATCGCTGAGATCGCCGACGCCGAGATCGAGCAGGCCGAGCGGGCCGTAGAAGATGAAGCCGATGAAGAACATGGCGAGCGCCGCGGCGGCCGCGCCGATGACGATCCGGACCATGATGTGTCTCCCTGTCTGTTTGGCGGGAGATTAGACCAGGGTAACGGCGGTGGGAACGGGCTTCAGACCAGCTCGCGGACGAAATCGTGGAGGAAGACGCGGCGCGTCGCCTTGAGCCGCTCGGCCTTGAGGATGTTGTGGACCAGCTCGCGGCACTTCTCGGCGTCGTTGTTGATCAGCACGTAGTCGTATTCGGCCCAGTGGCTGATCTCGGCGGCGGCGCGTTCCATGCGGCGGCGGATGACCTCGACGCTGTCGGTGGCGCGGTTGCGCAGCCGCCGCTCCAGCTCGGCCATCGAGGGCGGCAGGATGAAGACGCGGACGATGTCCGGATCGACCTGCTTGAGCTGCTGCGTGCCCTGCCAGTCGATGTCGAGGAGGACGTCGCGGCCGCCCTCGATCACCTTCATCACCTCGGCCTTGAGCGTGCCGTAGCGGTGGCCGAAGACATGGGCCCATTCGAGGAATTCGTGGTTCGCGACCATCTCGTCGAAGCGCGCGTCGTCGACGAAATGATAGTCCTCGCCGTCGGTCTCGCCGTCGCGGATCGGGCGGGTGGTGGCGGAAACCGACATGGCGACGCCGTCGTCCGAGGCCATCAGCATCCGCGCGATCGTGGATTTGCCGGCGCCCGAGGGGCTCGAAAGGACGTAGAGGAGGCCCCGGCGCTGGAAGGCGGCTGCGATTTCCATGGGGGCTAGTGGCGGAGGGGGTGGGCGTGCGTCAAGGGGAGACGCGGGCGAAATCCGCGCTAGAGTGAGACGATGGGGCGGATGGTCGCGTTGCTGAGGGCGGTGAATGTCGGCGGGCGCAAGCTGCCGATGGCGGAGCTACGCGAGCTTTGCGGCGAGCTGGGGTGGCGAGAGGTCGCGACTTATATCCAGAGCGGCAATGTCGTCTTTTCCGCCGACGGGAAACCGGACGCGCTGGAGGCGGCGCTCGAAGATGCGATTCGGGAGGGTTATGGCTATGACGCGCCGGTGGTCGTTCGCGCTGCCGCACAATGGCGGCGTTGCGCGCCGGCCAACCCCTTCCCCGACGCCGCGCGCGAGACGCCGAACTATCTGCTGATGCTGGTTTCCAAGCGCCCGCCCGCCGACGGCGCGGTCGCGACGATCCAGGCGAAGGCGGCGGCTGGCGAGCAGGTGAAGCGCGCCGGCGACGCGATCTGGATATATTTCCCGAACGGCTCGGGCACGTCCAAGCTCACCCCCGCCCTGATCGACAAGGCGATCGGCTCGCCCGCGACCAGCCGCAATTACCGCACCGTCGCGAAGCTCGAGGAGATGCTTTCCGCATGACCCAGGCCCCTCTCATCCCCCGCAAATATTGGCTGATCGCCTTCGCGCTGGTCGGCGCGATGGCGGCGATCCTGCTCTGGATGGGGCGCTCCCCGATCTGCGAATGCGGGACGGTGAAGCTCTGGGTCGGCACGGTGCACGGGCCAGACAACAGCCAGCACCTCGCCGACTGGTACACGCCGAGCCACATCATCCACGGCTTCCTCTTCTACCTGCTCGGCTGGGTCTTCTTGAGGCGCAACCCGCCCGGAGACCGGCTGATCGGCGCGGTGGTGATCGAGGCGGCGTGGGAGATATTGGAGAACAGCCCGATCATCATCGACCGCTATCGCGAGGCAACGATCGCGCTCGGCTATAGCGGCGACAGCGTGATCAACTCGGCCGCGGACGTATTGTGGATGATCCTCGGCTTCGGCATCGCGCGGCGGCTGCCGGTGTGGGCGACGGTTGCGCTGGCGCTGGCCTTCGAGCTTCTCACCCTCATCGTGATCCGCGACAATCTGACCTTGAACGTGCTGATGCTGGTCGCCCCGATCGACGCGATCCGAATCTGGCAGGGCGGCGCCTAGGCGCGTCGGGGCCGCGACACGACGCGCATCAGCGCTTCGAGCGGTCCGCGCGCGAAGCGGCGGCGCCACAAGGTCGCGAGGAGGATGCAAGCCGCGTAGAAGAGGGCGCTGTACGCTAGCGCCCAGGCGAGGCTGAGCGGTTCGTCGAAGCCGAACGCGAGGGGCAGCCACGCCCCGACCGTGCCGTGGAAGATGTAGATGGTGAGGGCGAGCTGCCCGGCATGGACGAAGGGCCGCAGCCAACGCCGTTCGCCCCAGCGAGCCGCGACGGCGAGGCAAAGCGCGATCACCGCCAGCGCCCAGCCGAGACCGACCAGGAGGAAGAGTGGCATAGGCGGATAGGGATCGCTGCCGAACAGGTCCGCCGCCGCCTCGACCGTAGCGCGCGGTGCAACTTCGAAGCCGAGCTTCAGCAGGCCGAGATCGAGCAGGCCCTTGGCAAGCGCCTCGGCGAGCGCGACCAGGACGAGGCCGGCGATCAGCCAGCGCCGCCTCAGGCGCGGATCGGCGAGATCGGCGCGGCCGAGGATCATGCCGACGAGCAGGAAGGCGAGCCAGGGCGCGACCGGATGATAGCCCTGGAAGAACAGGTCGATCGCAATCTGGTCCGGCCAGAGCGAGTCGGTCGTGTCCCAGAACGGAATCCCGAACTGAGCGGGCAGGATGAAATAGAGCAAAGGGAAAACGAGCGTCAGCGCCGCGGCGAGCAGCGCCAGCCAGCGCTCGCGGGCGGCGAGCAGGAAGGCGGCGGCGAGCAGGTAGACGCCGTAGAAATGGAGGATGTCGAACCGCCAGACCTCGCGGAAGGCGAGGCCGGCGACGAACAGGAACAGCGCGCGGCGCAGCACCATCATGCGGTCGGCGCGAAGCGCGGCCGGATCGCCCGCCTGCCGCGCCCGGCGGGTCAGCAGCGAGAGGCCGATGCCGGCGAGGACGACGAACAGGGCCGCCGCGCGGCCGTCGATCTGCTCGGCGGCGCGAAGCAGCCATTCCGGCGCCTCCTCCTCGGTGAAGACGGCGCGGAAATTGACCGTGATCATCCCGAAGATCGCGACCGCGCGGGCGAGATCGATGCCGGCGAGGCGCGGGGGCGAGGTGACGGCGGTCATGGCCGCCGCTCCCCGCGACGCCGCCCGCGGCCGATCGGATCGGCGGCGAGGCCGATATCGCTGTCGGAATAGCGCTCGGCATTGCCCCGCCCCCGCCCGGCCGGGTCGGCCAAACGCCCCCGGTCGCTGTCGGTGACCGGGGCGCCCGCGCCGCCGCGCCCGCAGCCGGGGCGATCGGCATTGGCGCCGCCGTCGCTGTCGGTGAAGCCGCTGCGCTCGCCGCTGCGGCCGTTGCTGCGAGGGTCGGCATTGGCGCCGTCGTCGCAGTCGGTAAGCCCGCTCGGCGCCGCCCGGCACCCGGTTACGAGCGCGGCGGCACCGAGCGCGAGGCCGCCCGTGACGCGCGCCAGAAAGGATCGTCGCGCCGGACGGCGCGGGCTCCGCTTATCGATCGGATTGTCCCCCCGGACGCGTGATTAAAGGCTGCCGGAACGACCGGCAAGCGCCCCTATCGCCCGAGCATCTGCTCCGGCTTCACCACCCGGTCGAACGTGGCCTCGTCGACCAGGCCGAGCTCGATCCCGGCTTCCTTGAGGGTCAGCCCCTTCTTGTGGGCGTGCTTGGCGATGTTGGCAGCATTGTCGTAGCCGATTTCGGGCGCGAGCGCGGTGACCAGCATCAGCGACTTGTTCATGAGATCGGCGATGCGCGTCTCGTCCGGCTCCATGCCGGCGAGGCAGCGCTCGGTGAAGCTCTCCATGCCGTCCGACAGGAGGTTGATCGAGCGGATCACGTTCGCGCCGATCAGCGGCTTGAACACGTTCAATTCCATATGGCCCTGCAGGCCGCCGATCGTCACCGCGACATGATTGCCCATCACCTGGGCGGCGACCATGGTCAGCGCCTCGCACTGGGTCGGATTGACCTTGCCCGGCATGATCGAGCTGCCGGGCTCGTTCTCGGGCAGCTTGAGCTCGCCGAGCCCGCAGCGTGGGCCCGAGCCGAGCAGGCGGATGTCGTTGGCGATCTTGGTCAGGCTGACCGCGATCACATTGAGGACGCCGGAGAGCTCGACCAGAGTGTCGTGCGCGGCGAGCGCCTCGAACTTGTTGGGCGCGGTCTCGAACGGCAATTGGGTGAGCTGGGCGATGGCGGCGGCGAAATTCTCGCCAAAGCCCCTCGGCGCGTTGAGGCCGGTGCCGACCGCGGTGCCGCCCTGAGCGAGCTGGTGGAGCCGCGGCAGCACCGCCTCGACCCGGGCGATGCCGGATTCGATCTGGAAGGCATAGCCCGAGAATTCCTGGCCGAGCGTCAGCGGCGTCGCGTCCTGCAAATGGGTGCGGCCGATCTTGACGATCCGGTCCCAGGCCGCCGCCTGCTCCTGCAGCTTGCGGTGGATGATGCCGAGCGCCGGCAACAGCCGCTTGTGCACCGAGCGCGCCGCGGCGACGTGCATCGCGGTCGGGAAGCTGTCGTTGGACGATTGGCCCTTGTTGACATGATCGTTGGGATGAACCGGCTCCTTGCCGCCCCGAGTCCCAGCCAAAATTTCGTTGGCGCGGCCGGCGATCACTTCGTTGGCGTTCATGTTCGACTGGGTGCCGGAGCCGGTCTGCCAGATGACGAGCGGAAACTGATCGTCATGGACGCCCGCCGCGACCTCGCCCGCCGCCTGCTGGATCGCCTCGGCGAGCTTGGCGTCGAGCCCGCCCTCGCGTGCGTTCACCCGCGCCGCCGCCTGCTTCACGAAGCCCAATGCATGGATGATCTCGATCGGCATCTGCTCGCGATGGCCGAACGGGAAATTCTCGATCGAGCGCTGGGTCTGCGCGCCCCAATAGGCGTCGGCCGGGACCTCGATGCCGCCGAAGCTGTCCGTCTCGGTGCGGGTGGTGGTGATCGAGCTCATTTCGCCCCCTTGCGTCGCCCCGACGATGGCCGGGGTCTCAAGACAATTAGGTCTCGACCTGTCTCATCGAGATCCCGGCCTGCGCCGGGATGACGCTATAGCGTCACTTCTTCCGTTTGAAATCGACCGAGACGACGTTGGAGCCGTCCTCGATCGGCGCCGCGGCCGGCTCGTCATTCTCGGGCGCGTCGAAATTGTCGATGCCGTCGTCATCCTGTGCCTGGAACTGAAGCTGGAAATTGACTTCCGGGTCGTGAAAGCCGGTGATCGCGGAGAAGGGGATGGTGAGCTTGGCCGGCGCCTGGTTGAAGCTCAGGCCGACCTCGAAC
>NZ_JBQTJC010000037.1:0-3957 GCF_052387495.1 Sphingosinicella sp.
TCGCGACCGCCGCGATCGCCTCCTGCAGCCGGCCGCCGCCGACGCGCTGCTCGATCCCCCATTCGCTCGCGCGCGGCGCGCCGAAGCGGGCGCCGTGGGTGGCGACGATCTTCTTCTCTTCCTCGGCGGAGGGGTAGCCCATGCGGTGCTTGAACAGGAAGCGGTCGAGCTGCGCCTCGGGCAGGGGATAGACGCCCTGCTGCTCGATCGGATTCTGAGTCGCGATCACCATGAAATGATCGGGCAGGCGGTGGGTCTCGCCGTCGATCGTCACCGCGCGCTCCTGCATCGCCTCGAGCAACGCCGCCTGGGTCTTGGGCGGGGTACGGTTGATCTCGTCGGCGAGCAGCAGCTGGCAGAAGATGGGGCCGTGGGTCAGCGTGAACTGGCTGGTCTGGAAGTTGAACAGGTTCGAGCCGAGGATGTCCCCCGGCATCAAATCGGGCGTGAACTGGATGCGGCCGAAATCGAGCCCCAGCACCCGCGCGAAGCATTGCGCAAGGAAGGTCTTGGCCGTCCCCGGCGGGCCTTCGAGCAGGATGTGGCCCGAGCTGAACAAGGCGATCAGCATCAGCTCCACCGCCTCCTCCTGGCCGACGATGGCGCGGGCGACTTCGTGGCGGATCTCTCCCGCCAGCGCTTTGACGTCTGTCACGTTCACGGGATGCTGTCCTTCTTCCACTGATCGAGCGACCGCGCCGCGGCCATGAGGTCGTGCCGGTCGCCGGCCCGTTCGAGCTCTTCGGCCAGCGCGGTGAATTTGGGCGTCTCGCCCTTGCTGATCCGATCGAGATAGGCGTCGAGCTTCTCTCCCTGCATCCAGAAGGGCGCGCTGGTGCGGCGGGCGACGTCCTGGCGGACGACCTCGGCATAGGCGCCGCCGAGCCGCGCCTCGCGCCCGGCGAGACGGATCAGGCCGGCGCTGTTCTCGACCAAAGCGGCCTTGCCGAAGGCGATCGCGCGCTCCTCGCGGCGGACCGGGCCGAATCGGAAGGCGCCATAATAGCCGGCGAGGAGGGCCGCGATCACCAGCGCGAGCGTCATCGCGAGGAAGGGCGGCTCGAAGGCGAGGCGGAGCATGCTCGGCGCGTTGGCACCCGTGCTGGCCGCGGGGCCGCTCAGGGTGAGATCGAAATCGACGGATTCGCGCCCCTCGTTCATCCGCTCGATCATGGCGAGCGCGACTCGTGCCCGGGCGGCGTCGGCGAGGCCGTGATTGTTGAGCAGATCGGGGTCGGCGACGATATAATGGGGCTGGTTACCCAGGCGCGCGACAAGCGCACCGCCGCCCGGGAGCGCGGCGAGCGGGGTCAGATTGTTGCCGCTGATCTGCTGCGGATTGGCCGGTACCGGGATCGAAATCCCTTCGAGCAAATCCTGGCCAGCGACCCGCGCCGGCGGTCGGCTCGCGAACAATGCGACGCGCGCGCCGTCGCCGATCAACTGCTCGCCCACGGCGCCCATGCCCGGGCCGAGCACGGTCACCCAGCCGGGGCGGCGCGGATTGGGCCGGGTCACCCACTTCGGCAGGACCAGGACGGTCGGCGCGTCGGCGCGGCGCTCGAGCAGGCGGCGGACCTGGCTTGGGCTGGTGCGCGGATCGAGGGTGACGATGAGAAGATGGTCGGCCCATTCCGCCTCGGTTTCGTCGAGATGGACCTCGCGGAAATTCTCGACGAGATTACTCAGCCCCTTGAACCCGGTCGCCGCAACCGACATCGCATCGGCACGGCCGCCGGTGCGCGACGGCGCGATGCCGCCGCCATAAGCGAGCAGCAGGAGCAGGGCGGCGAAGGCCGCGATCCCGGCCGCGATCAGGCCGAAAACCAGGCGCGGGTTGAAGGGATTGGTGGCGCTCATCCGCGCCATCCTTCGGCGAAGGCGAATTCCTCATAGGCCGCTCGGCAATCGCGCCAGTCGTCGGCGGCGAGATCGCTGCGGGCGAACAGGCTGCGCTCGACGAGCATCGCGATCCGGGCAAAGGCGCCGCGCGGCCGCTCGGGGATGGCGGGATGGCGCGCGATGTCGCGGCTGGTCAGCGCCGGGCGGACCAGCTCGGGCCGCTTCGCGTCGATATCCTCGATGCTGCGGAAGAGGAGCAGGCGGGCGGCTTCGGAGAAGCGTCCCTGCGCCGCCAGCGCGTCGGCCTCGCCCAGCAATTGCCGGGCGGGCGCCTCGTCCGGGCGCCAGCTCTCCTCCTCGACGGGTTCGCGCGGACGGCGCTTCCAGGGCCAGCCGTCGCCGAAGACGCGCATGGCGATCGCGTAGAGGACGTAGGCGACGCCGAGCGCGACCGCGGCCCAGAACAGGACCTCGACAACCGGCCAGATCGCGCTGAGGAAGCGGCCGAGCGATCCGACCCATTCAGGGGGCGGCGACGGCGGCTCGGCGACGTCGAGCTGAAACTGGATCGAGCCGTCGGCGAGCAGGCGACGATGCGCGTCGGCGAAGGCGGCGCTGTCCGGCCCGGCCGATCCGGCGATCGGAGTCTTCATCGCTGGCGCCCTACCCCCAAGCGGCGAACCGCCGCGCGCTCATCCTAGGCAGCGAAGCGGCCGGGGCGCAACCGTCTCGCCGCGCCGGCCCTTTCGCTCAGGACGCCGGACGCAGCCCGCGCGCGAGAGTCGGCAGCAGCTCGGAAACGTTGGGATGGATCGGCACCGCCCATTGCAGGACGTCGATGGTCGCCTTCGCTTGCATCAGGTCGATGATGCCGTGGATCGCCTCGTCGCCGCCGGGGCCGAGGATCGCCGCGCCGAGAATCTGCCGGGTCTCGGCGTCGGCGATCAGCTTCATCAGTCCGCGCGTCTCGCCTTTCTCGATGGCGCGGCCGACCTTGCTCATCGGGCGGCTGGCGAGGAGCAGCGGGCGGCCGCTCTTGCGCCCTTCAGCCTCGCTCATTCCGGCGCGGCCGAGCGGCGGATCGACGTATAGGGCGCAAGCCGGGATGCGGTCGCTGAGGCGCCGCTGCTCGCCGTCGAGCAAATTGGCGGCGATGATCTCGAAATCGTTATAGGCGCTGTGGGTGAAGGCGCCGTGCCCGTTGCACTCGCCCAGCGCCCAGATGCCCGGGACATTGGTAGCGAGCGAGTTGTCAACCTGGATATAGCCGCGCGCGTCGGCGGCGACGCCGGCCGCGTCGAGACCGAGATCGTCTGTATTGGGACGCCGCCCCACCGCGAGCAGGACATGGCTGCCGGTCACGTCGGGCGGACCCTCCTCGCAATTGAGGTGGATCGAGGGGCCGGGGGCGAGGCCGATGCACTCGGCGCCGGTCCGGATCGCGATGCCTTCAGCCTCCAGCGCCTCCCGGATCGCCTCGGAGATTTCCGCGTCCTCGCGGGGGATGAGCCGGGCGGCGCGCTCGACCACCGTCACCTCCGAGCCAAGCCTGCGGTAGATCTGGGCGAATTCGAGCCCGATATAGGAGCCGCCGACGATCAGCAGATGCGCGGGCAGCCGGTCGAGCGCGAGCAGCGAACTGTTGTCGAGAAAGGGCACCTCGCCGACGCCGGGCATGTCCGGGACGTTCGCCCGGCCGCCAACGTTGATGAAGATTTTCGGCGCGGTCAGGACGTCCTCGCCGACGCGGACGCGGTCCGGCCCTTCGAAGCAGGCGTGGCCGCGGATCAGGGCGACCTTGTCGAGCCCGGCGAGCCAATCCTCCAGCGAGCGGCGCTGGTCTTCCGCGACCTTGTCGGCGCGCGCCTTCACCCGGGCGAAGTTCACCCGAACATTGTCCGCCTCGACGCCGAGATCGGCGCGGCGCGCCTGATGCGCGGCGCGCGCGCTGGCGACAAGGGTCTTGGTCGGCATGCAGCCGGTGTTGACGCAGGTGCCGCCGCCGAGGTGGCGCTCGACGAGCGCCACCGCCATGCCGGCTTCGGCGAGCCGTCCGGCCAGCGCCGGCCCCGCCTGGCCGGCGCCGATGATGATCGCGTCGAAGCGGCGGTCGCT
>NZ_JBQTJC010000038.1:0-9581 GCF_052387495.1 Sphingosinicella sp.
AGGCCTGGGCGACCGAAGAGCAATATGAGCTCCTCCGCCGCTATCTCCGCATCCGCCATCCCGACGGCGGCATGGTCGAGATGGACGAGCACGATTTCTCGGACATGGTCGAGCAGAGCCCGGTCAAAACCTATATCGTCGAATATCGCGAGCCTTCGAAGAACGGCACGCCGGGCCGCCTCGTCGGCGCCTGCCTGACCGATCAGCAGGCCGACGGCCTGTCGATGATCTACTCCTTCTTCGAGCCGGACGACGAGCACCGCTCGGGCCTCGGCACCTACATCATCCTCGATCATATCGTGCGGGCCGGGAATGCCGGTCTGCCCTATGTCTATCTCGGCTATTGGGTCGAGGAGGCGAAGCGGATGACCTACAAATCGCGCTTCCGTCCGCTCGAACGGCTCGGCCCCGGCGGCTGGCGGCGCTTCGATCCGGAACAGCGCGAACTCTCGCTCGACTAGGAAGCCCGTCCCGGCCTAGGCTCGCGCCGGTTCGGCGGCGAGGGGGACGTGCGATGCGGACGGGTGCGGGGATCTGGCGGGCGCTGGAACAAGCGCGGGCGATGAACCTCGCCGCGGACGGCGAGCGCCCGGCGCGGCTCGGCGGCGACGGGATCAGCCGGCGGCGCGTGCTCGCGGCCCTTGGCGGCGGCCTGGCCGCCACGGCGCTGCCCCGCTTCCCCGCTTTCGCCCAGGCGCATCCTCGGGTCGTCATCGTCGGCGGCGGGCTGGCCGGCCTCTCGGCGCTCGACACCCTGGCCGCGCGCGGCGTGCCGGCGACGCTCTACGAGGCGCGGGCCGCGACCGGCGGGCGGACGCGCAGCGTGCGCGGTGTGTTCGCGTCCGAATTTGCCTTCGACGAAGGCGCGCAGCTGATCAACACCGACCAGGCGGACATGCTGCGCCTCGTCCGGCGCTTCCGGCTCAGGCTGGTCGATCGGCGCGGCTTCGGGCCGTTCCACGAAATCCAGATCGGCCGCAACGGCCGCGCGGTCGGCGAGGTCGCGCTCGCCCGGGCGCTGCGCGGCATCGCCGCGCGGATCACCGCCGATTCCGACCGGCTCGATGCCGATTACGAAGCGGTCGCGCGCGAGATCGATGCGCTGTCGGTGCGCGACTATCTCGATCGGCACGGACTGCGGCCGGGCGAGGCGCGCGACGCGCTGGAGGCCGGAATCCGCACCGAATATGGCGCCGAGCCGCACGAGGCCTCGGCGCTGGAGCTGCTCTTCAACCTGCCGACCGTGGACGGCGCGCGGCTGACCCGGATCAGCCTCTCCGACGAGCGCTATCTGATCTCCGGCGGCACCGCCCAGGTCGCCGCCGCGCTCTCGCGCCAGCATGAGGGGTCGATCCGGCTCAGCAAGCGGCTGACCGGCCTCGAGATCGGCGGCGATTCGGTGCGGCTCGCCTTCGCCGACGGCGAGGAGGTGCGCGCCGACCGCGCGATCTTCGCGCTCCCTGCGAGCCTGCTCCGCGACCTGCGCATCGAAGGACCTCTGCCGCCCTTGTGGCGGGCGCTGATCGACGAGGTGCAGCTGGGCCGCAACGAGAAGGTGATCGTCGGCTACGACCGCCCGGCCTGGCGCGGGCGGATGGGCTTCGGCGGCGCGCTCTGGTCGGCGGGCGATTTCTCCGCGGTCTGGGACGCCGTCTCGCTCGCCCCGGCGCCCGGCCCGGGCGCGCTCTGCTACTTCCTCGGCGGCGACCAGGTCGACGCCGCGCGCGGCGCGACCATGGCCGAGCTGGCGGCGCGCTTCTCGGCCTCGGCGCGGCGGGTGGTGCCGTCGCTCCCGGCGCCGAACGGCATCCATCGGCGCACCCGCTGGTGCGAAGATCCGCTGACGCGCGGCGCCTATGTCAACTACCGCCCCGGCCAACTCAGCCGCTTCGCGTCGCTGATGACCGTCGAGGAGGACGGCGAGGTCCGCGCTAGCGGCGCGGGGCCGGTTCAGTTCGCGGGCGAATGGCTGTCCGATGCCTTCCCGGGCTATATGAACGGCGCCGTCCAGACCGGCCGCCTCGCCGCCGAAGCCACGCTCGCGCTGGCGCGGGCTGCTGCCGCCTAGCCGTCGAGCTCCGACATGAAGGGCGGGTCGGGGATCGCCGTCATCGCGTCGTGGAGCAGGTCACCCCAGCGCGCGGAGAGATCGTCGAAATAGGGGTCGCTTTGCCCGATCCTCAGGGTCAGCGTGCGCGATTTGTATGACGTCGGCATCACCACCAGGTCGAGCGGGCGCGCGACCGCGAGATTCGAGCGCATCGACGCATCGAACGAGAGGAAGCCGACCTTCATCGCCTCGGTGAGCGAGGTGGCCGGCGTGATCGTCCGGTCGAGGATCGGGCGGCCATATTTATGCTCGCCGATCTGGAAGAAAGGCACGTCCTGCTTGCACTCGATGAAATTGCCGGCCGGATAGATCAGGAAGAGCGAGGGCGGCGCCTTGCCGATCCGGCCGCCCAAAAGCATCGAGGAGGCGCCGCTGATCTTGATTGAGGCGAGCGCCTTGCCGACCGTGGCATTGGCGATCTGCATCGCCTCGCCGACCAACTGCGCGGCGCGGAACATGGAAGTCGGCTCGCTGATCGTGCGCAGCAGCGCATCGTCCTCCTCGCCGCTCGGCACACCCTCGCGCAGCAGGCTGATGATCGTCTGGGTGGTCGAGAGATTGCCAGCGGAGGCGGCGAAGATGCACCGGTCGGGGCCGTCCACCAGGCAGTGCAGTTTGCGGTAGGAGGAGAAATCGTCGACCCCGGCGTTCGTGCGCGTGTCGGCGATCATGATCAGTCCCGCGTCGAGCAGCATGCCAAGGCAATAGGTCATCTCACCCCCCTGAGCGGTTCAGGATTGGGCCTGCGCCTGCGCCTGGCCCATCGCATCGACCCGAACCTCTACCGCCATATCCTCGCTGCCGCCACCCGCCCGCGCGCCGGCGACCGGAGCGGCGTCGCGATAATCGAGGCCGCAGGCGACGCGGACATAGGCGTCGTCGGTGCAGATGCCGTTGGTCGGATCGAAGGCGGTCCAGCCGAGATGCTCGACCCAGGCCTCCGCCCAGGCATGACCCGCTTCCTGGGCATGGTCGCCGTCACGGCGGAACAGATGGCCGGAGACGTAGCGGGCCGGGATGCCGAGGCAGCGGGCGGCGGCGATGAAGATATGCGCGAAATCCTGGCAGACGCCGTGACCCTCGGCGCAGGCCTTCTCGGCCGTGGTCTCGACCTCGGTCGCCTCGGTATCGAAGCGCAGCCGCGCCTGGAGCAGGGCGTTGAGTCGATGCAGCCGGTCGAGCGCGGCGTCGGTGCCGCTGGACACCTCCGCGCTCAGCGCCGCGAGCGCGGGCCCGGCCCCGGTCAGCCGGGTGGTGCGCAGGAAGATCTGCGGCGGCAGATCGTGCGGCAGGCCCTGGATCAGCCCGGCCCGGTCCTCGGTCAGCACGCGTCCAGTGACGGCGACGCGCAGGCTCTCGATCGGCTTGTCGACGTAGAGCATGTGGGTGATGTTGCCGTAGCCGTCGCGGCCCTCGCGCAGCTGGGCGTCGCAATCCACGTCGATCCGCCAATCGAGCACGGCCTGGCCCGCGAAGCTCGGCGGCGTCTTGCGCAGGAGCTGGATCACCCGGCGCGCCGGCTCCGAGTAGAAATAGGTCGTCGAATAATGGACGGCGAGCTGCATCAGTCGAACCGGAACTGCCGGGCGATCGCGTCGTCGAGCGCGGCGTTTTCGGCGATGTGGCGGTTCAGCCATTCGTGCAACCCGCCTTGGATCACTGCGTCGATCGACGCGTCTGCCATCCGCGCGAGGCGCTGGCGGGCGAGCCGGTCGGCCGGCCCCTGGCGGCCGCTGCGCGCGGCGAATTCGTTCAGCAGGCCGACCGTCTCCTCGGCCGAAGCGGCCAACGAGCGGGGCATCTCACGGCGGAAGATCAGGAAATCGGCGACGAGCCAGGGCTGCAGCGCCTCACGATAGATGTGGCGATAGGCGGTCTTGGCCGAGACGATCTGCAGGATCGTCGTCCACTGGTCGCGGTCGAGCGCGCCGCCGACCTCCTGCCCGGGCGGCAGCAGCAAATAATATTTCACGTCCAGCAGCCGCGCCGTGCTGTCGCCCCGCTCGAGCACCGAGCCCAGGCGCATGAACCAATGGCCCTCGTTGCGCAGCATCCGCCCGAGCGCGCCGTCGAAGCCGCGAAATTCGGCGCGCAGCGAATCGACCAGGTTCATCGTCGCCTGCGGGCCGCCGGGCTTGGCGCGGTCGCGCACGAGCAACCAGGCGCGGTTGATCTGCTCCCAGGTGCCGATGCTGAGCGCGGTGCGGGCGGCGCGGGCGTTGGCGCGGGCGGCGGCGATGCAGGAGCGGATCGAGCTGGGATTGCTCTCGGCGAGGGTGAGATAGCGGGTCACGTTCTCGGGCGTGAAGCTCTCGCCCCATTCGGCGAAGGAGAGCTCGGCGCCGACCACTGAGAGCGCGCTGTGCCAGGCCTGGTCGCTGTGCGCGTGGTGGCCCAGGGCGGAGAGGCGCAGCGTCGCCTCGACCAGACGCGAGGTGAATTCGGCGCGCTCCATGTAGCGGCCGATCCAGTAGAGCGAGGCGGCGGTGCGCGACAGCATCAGGGCGCGCCCTCCTCGCCATCCCAATCGAGGATGAAGCTGTCCTTGGTGCCGCCGCCCTGGCTCGAATTGACTACGAGCGAGCCTTCGCTCAGCGCGACGCGGGTGAGGCCGCCAGGCACGGTGGTGACGCCTTTCGCTCCGCTGAGGACGAAAGGGCGGAAATCGACGTGGCGCGGCGCGATTCCTTTGTCGGTCAAGGTCGGCACGGTCGACAAAGCGAGGGTCGGCTGGGCGATGTAGCGATGCGGCTCGGCCTTGAGCGCGGCGCTGAAGTCTTCGATTTCCCGCTTGGTCGCGGTCGGGCCGACCAGCATGCCGTAGCCGCCCGAGCCGTCCACCAGCTTCACCACCAGCCGGTCGAGATTGTCGAGGCAGTATCTGAGCACCTGCGGCTCGCGGCAGCGGAAGGTCTCGACGTTCGGCAGCCGCGCCTCTTCGCCGGTATAATAGCGCACGATCTCCGGCATGTAGGAGTAGATCGCCTTGTCGTCGGCGATGCCGGTCCCCGGCGCGTTCACCAGCGTGACGTTGCCGGCGAGATAGGCGGCCATCAATCCCGGGACCCCGAGGGCCGATTCCGGCTTGAAGACGAGCGGATCGAGGAAGGCGTCGTCGATGCGACGGTAGATGACGTCGACCCGCACCGGGCCGTCGATGGTCAGCATGTAGACGATGTCATCGTCGACCTGGAGGTCGGAGCCCTCGACCAGCTCGATCCCCATATTGTCGGCGAGGAAGCTGTGCTCGTAAAAGGCCGAATTGTGGTGACCGGGGGTCAGGACCACGCAGGTCGGCTCGTGCGCGCCGTCCGGCGCGACCGAGATGAGCGTGTCGCGCAAGAGCTCGGGATAGGGCTCGACGGCGCGCACCGGGAACAGCTCGAACAGCTCCGGGCAGAGCCGCATCATCGCGTCGCGATTTTCGAGCATATAGGAGACGCCGGAAGGGGTGCGGACATTGTCCTCCAGCACCCAGAATTCGTCCGGGCCGGTCCGCACCAGATCGATCCCGCAGATATGGGCGTAGACGCCGTGCGGCGCCCGGGCGCCGGCGACGGGGATGCAATATTGCGGGTTGCCGAGGACGATGTCGGCGGGGATCACGTCGTCGTTCAGTATGTGCCGCGCGCCGTAAATATCGTCGATGAAGGCGTTGATCGCCCGCACCCGTTGCTCGAGCCCGGCCGAGAGCCGCTCCCATTCCTTCGCGCCGAAGATGCGCGGCACGATGTCGAACGGGATGATCCGCTCGGTCGCTTCCGCCTCGCCATAGACGGCGAAGGTGATGCCGAGACTACGGAAGGCGGCTTCGGCGGCCTGCTGGCGGCGCTCCAGCTCGAGCGGCGGGGTCTCGGCGAGCCAGTCGGCGAGCGGCTCGAAGCCCGGGCGCGCCTTGCGCCCCCGGCTCGCGCCCCAAAGCTCGTCGAACGCCCTGCCGCCCGCCATAGGCAATAACAATGCACGAAAGGGGCCCAAGGGGCCAATTCGATTTGCGGGCGGGGCGGGGGCGGCGTATCGTTACGCCATGACAACGGAGCTCATCGTCCTCGCCTGGGCCTGCCTGCTGGCGATTCTGCACCTCTGGCTGCCGATCCGCGCCAAGACCCGGCAGTACGGCCTCAAGTGGAACATAAGCCCGCGCGACGAGGCGCGGGAAGCGCCGGGGCCAATGGCCGGGCGGCTGGAGCGGGCGCAGGCCAATTATTACGAGAGCTTTCCGCTGATCGCCGCCGCGATCCTGATCGTCAGCGTCGCCGATCTCGAGACCCGCTGGACCGCGATCGGCGCGATGCTCTGGCTGGCGGCGCGCCTGCTCTATCTGCCGCTCTACGCCTTCGGCGTCCCCGTCCTGCGCTCGATCGTCTGGACCACGAGCGTGATCGGCCTGCTCATGGTGCTCTGGCCGGCGCTGGCGGCGGCATTCCGGGCCTGAACGGAAAACCGGCGCCCGCATTGCTGCGGACGCCGGTCTTGCCCCTCGCTTGGTATGTCTCAGGCGACCTGGGCCGCCTCCGCCTCCCCGGGCTCGCGCAGCACATAGCCGCGGCCCCAGACGGTCTCGATATAATTGTCGCCGCCGCAAGCCAGGCTGAGCTTCTTCCTGAGCTTGCAGATGAAGACGTCGATGATCTTCAGCTCGGGCTCGTCCATGCCGCCGTAGAGATGATTAAGGAACATCTCCTTGGTCAGCGTCGTGCCCTTGCGGAGCGAAAGCAGCTCCAGCATCGCATATTCCTTGCCGGTGAGGTGCACCCGGGCACCGTCGACCTCGACCGTCTTGGCGTCGAGATTGACCGCCAGCTTGCCGGTCTTGATCACCGACTGGCTGTGCCCCTTCGAACGGCGGACGATGGCGTGGATGCGCGCGACCAGCTCGTCGCGGTGGAACGGCTTGGTGACATAATCGTCGGCGCCGAAGCCCAAGGCGCGGACCTTCGAATCCAGCTCGCTCACGCCCGACAGGATCAGCACCGGCGTCCCGACCTTGGCCGTGCGCAGCTTCTTCAGCACGTCATAGCCATGCATGTCCGGCAGGTTGAGATCGAGGCAGATGATGTCGTAATCGTAGAGCTTGCCGAGGTCCAAACCCTCCTCGCCAAGGTCGGTCGTGTAGACGTTGAACCCCTCGGTGGTGAGCATGAGCTCGATGGCCTTGGCCGTGGTCGGCTCGTCTTCGATCAGCAGCACGCGCATGAATTCACCCTCCTGCGGCAGCTCGGCAAGGAGCCGTGCCCACCTCGATTCATTAACCTTTAGAGGTGTGAACGCAAAAGGTTAATTTGGTATTAATGCGATGGAATCGTTGGAAAACCGGGATCGTTGCGCGAGAGTCACAGTCGTGGCAGGGGCGTGTAGGGAGTAAACATGCTCGAAGACCGGGTCCTGTTCATCGACGGCGAGGCGATCGTGCTCGACAAGCCGGCCGGGCTCGCCGTCCATCCGGGCACGCGCACGCCCGCCAGCCTGGAGGATTATCTCAAGCATCTGCGCTTCGGCTTTCGGCGCGAACCGCTTCCGGTTCATCGGCTCGACCGCGACACTTCGGGCTGCCTGCTGCTCGCCCGCAACCCCAAGGCGCACAAGCGCTTCCAGCGCGCGTTCGAGGAGAAGAAGGTCGGCAAGACCTATCTCGCGATCCTCGACGGCGTTCCGGAGGCGGAGGCCGGAACGGTCGATCTGCCGCTCGGCAAGACCTCGAGCGCAGAGGCGGGCTGGCGGATGGTGCCGGAGCCGGGCGGCAAGGCGGCGGTGACGCACTGGAAGGTGGTGGCGGTGCGGGACGGACGGGCCGCCGTCCTCTTCACGCCCGAGACCGGCCGCACCCACCAGATCCGGGTCCACGCCGCCGACGGCATCGGCATCCCGATCGCCGGCGATCCTGTCTATGGCACGGGCAAGGGGCCGATGCTGCTCCATGCGCTGTCGCTCCGCGTCGAGCGCGACGGCAAGCCGGCGATCGAGGCGACGGCGCCGCTGCCGCCAAGCTTCGCCCATGCGGGGTTCGGCGATGCCGTTTGATCTTCCCGAGGACGCGCTCAGCGAGACCTTTCTGGCGGCCTCCGGGCCGGGCGGACAGAACGTCAACAAGGTCGCCACCGCCTGCCAGCTGCGCTGCGACGTCTTCCGCCTCGGCCTCGCCCCCGACGTCTACCAGCGGCTGAAGGAGCTGGCGGGGAGCCGGATGACCGCCTCGGGTGAGATCGTCATCACCGCCCGCCGCTACCGCACCCAGGAGGCCAATCGCGAGGATGCGCGCGCGCGGCTGGCGGAATTGATCGATCGCGCCAATGTGCAGCCGGCGAAGCGCAGGCGCACCCGGCCCAGCCGCGCCGCCAAGGCGAAGCGGATGGACGAGAAGAAAAGCCGCAGTGTCATCAAGCAGGCCAGGGGAAAGGTAAGACCGGATTAGCCCCCTAAGGACCAATTGCGACCGATGTCACTTTTGTTGCGATGGGCCAGTTTGTCCTTGCCTGGCCATGCCCAAGTGATAGTTCGCTGTCTTCGACGTTCTGTCGACGGGGGGAAGTAATTATGAAGAGGCTGTTTCTTGCCTGCGCCATCATCGTGTCCGGCTCGGGGCTCGGCGGATGCGCCACTGTTCTGAATGGCGTTCACCAGGGCATGCCGTTCCAGTCGGACCCGTCCGGTGCGACCATTAGGCTGGCGCAGGGCGGAACCTGCACAACGCCCTGCGAAATTGAGATGCGGCGCGGCCACGACTCCCTGGTCACTTATACGCTGGAAGGCTATGAGCCGGCGCAAGTCTATATCCAGAGCCGGCTTGGCGGAGCGGTCGCCGGCAACATCTTGGCCGGCGGCATCATTGGCGGCATCGTGGATGGCAGCAACGGCGCGTCCAATCGCCTCCATCCGAATCCGGTCTATATCCGGCTGGTGCCGGTCGGTTCGGGTCGCGAGGCCGAATTGCTGGATGCGAACGGACAGGTGATCAGCACGGTCGGTGCCTATAACGCCTCGGTGGAAGCCGACGTGCTGGAGGGTCTGCAGAGCCAGGGTCTGGCACCGGCGGCGAGCGGGTCGCAGCCCTAAGGCTCGAACCGGCGAGCGATTTAGGAAGGGCGGTCCTGCAGCGGCCGCCCTTCGTTACGGACACTCTCCCGACGGGTTTGCATTCGAGGTTGCGGCTTCTACGTAGCAGCCATGTTCGACTTCCATCTCACCGCCGCGTCCAAGCCCGATCTCTATGCCCAACTCGTCGAGGCCGCCGACGCTTTGACCGCTGGCGAGCCCGATCCCATCGCCAACATGGCGAATGTCGCGGCCCTGCTCTGGGAAGCCCTCCCCGACCTCAACTGGGCGGGCTTCTACCGCAACGTGAACGGCGCGCTCGTGCTCGGGCCGTTCCAGGGCCGTCCCGCCTGCATCCGCATCCCGTTCGGCCAGGGCGTCTGCGGCGCCGCCGCCGCGACCTGCGCGCCGCAATGCGTCGCCGATGTCCACGCCTTCC
>NZ_JBQTJC010000039.1:0-3973 GCF_052387495.1 Sphingosinicella sp.
GCGCTCCTCCGGCGCCTTGTCGATGTTGGCGTAGCTCGTATAGGTCGCGCCGCCGGTCTCGGCGAGCACCTTGGTGATCGCCGCGGTCAGCGAGGTCTTGCCATGGTCGACGTGACCGATGGTGCCGCTGGCCAATATGTTCGGCTATGTCAACACGCTGCGGTCGATGACTCAGGGCCGCGCGCAATACACCATGCATTTCGATCACTACGAGCAAGTGCCGCCGGCGATCGCGGATGAAGTCCGCGCCAAGATGGCTTAGCGCGGAAGGTAAGGGAGCAGACCATGGCGAAGGCGAAGTTTGAGCGGACGAAGCCGCACTGCAACGTAGGGACGATTGGCCACGTTGACCACGGCAAGACGTCGTTGACGGCGGCGATCACGAAGATTCTGGCGGAGACCGGCGGGGCGACCTATACCGCCTACGACCAGATCGACAAGGCTCCGGAGGAGCACGCGCGCGGCATCACGATCGCGACGGCGCACGTGGAGTACGAGTCGGACAAGCGCCACTACGCGCACGTGGACTGCCCGGGCCACGCCGATTATGTCAAGAACATGATCACGGGCGCGGCGCTGAGGGACGGCGCGATCCTCGTCGTCTCGGCCGCCGACGGCCCGATGCCGCAGACCAAGGAGCACATCCTGCTCGCCAAGCAGGTCGGTGTGCCGACCATGGTCGTCTACCTGAACAAGGTCGACCAGGTCGACGATCCCGAGCTGCTCGAGCTCGTCGAGCTCGAGATCCGCGAGGAGCTTTCCAAGCGCGACTTCGACGGCGACAACATCCCGATCATCTCCGGTTCGGCGCTCGCCGCGCTGGAGGATTCGAACGAGGAGACCGGCAAGCAGTCGATCCTGAAGTTGATGGCCGCGGTCGACGAGTGGATCCCGCTCCCGGCGCGTCCGCTCGACAAGCCGTTCCTGATGCCGATCGAGGACGTGTTCTCGATCTCGGGCCGGGGCACCGTCGTCACCGGCCGCGTCGAGACCGGCATCGTCAAGGTCGGCGAGGAAGTCGAGATCGTCGGCATCAAGGACACGACCAAGACCGTCGTCACCGGCGTCGAGATGTTCCGCAAGCTGCTCGACCAAGGCCAGGCGGGCGACAATATCGGCGCGCTGCTGCGCGGCGTCGGCCGTGAGGAGGTCGAGCGCGGTCAGGTTCTGGCCAAGCCCGGCTCAATCACGCCGCACACCGATTTCTCGGCCGAGGTCTATGTCCTGTCGAAGGACGAGGGCGGCCGTCACACGCCGTTCTTCGCCAATTATCGTCCGCAATTCTACTTCCGCACGACGGACGTGACCGGCGAGGTCGTCCTCCCCGAGGGCACCGAGATGGTCATGCCGGGCGACAACGTCACTCTGGGCGTGAAGCTGATCGCCCCGATCGCCATGGACCCGGGCCTGCGCTTCGCGATCCGCGAAGGCGGCCGGACCGTCGGCGCGGGGGTTGTCGGCACGATTACGAAGTAATATAGGGGCCAGCCGCCCGGGTCCCTCACGAGATTCGGGCGGCTCGCTTTTCGAGTTGATTTTTGGCCGATCCGGGGCCGTCTGGTCCCGGTGAAACCGTGTTGCCCCGCAAGGGGTTGGCTCTTTCGCATCGGTAGTTGGACATGGAAACGCAGAATATCCGCATTCGCCTGAAGGCGTTCGATCATCGTGTGCTCGATCAGGCCACGGGCGACATTGCAGATACGGCGCGCCGCACGGGCGCGCTCATTCGTGGCCCCATTCCGCTGCCGACGCGCATCGAGAAGTTCACCGTGAACCGCAGCCCGCACATCGACAAGAAGTCGCGCGAGCAGTTCGAGGTGCGGACGTACAAGAGGCTGCTCGACATCGTGCAGCCGACGCCGCAGACGGTCGACGCGCTGATGAAGCTCGACCTCGCCGCCGGCGTGGACGTCGAGATCAAACTGGCGTAACGCGCCAGCCGTCATCCCGGCGAAGGCCGGGATGACAAAAACGGAGGATACCGCCGGGCTTGCCCGGGTCTGCGTCCCCGCCGTTTCGCCTTCGGGCGAAGCTCTGGCCCAGGCGGGGCACGCATCGTTTTAGCGGGTCAACACGCCCCCGGCGCTTGGTCGGGGGCCTCTGTCGAAGGAGTTTGGTCATGCGCACCGGCGTGATCGCGAAAAAAGTGGGGATGACCCGCCTGTTCCAGGAAGACGGCCGGCACGTTCCGGTCACCGTCCTGGCGCTCGACAATCTTCAGGTCGTTGCCCGCCGCGAGGCGGAGCGCGACGGATATACCGCCGTCCAGCTCGGCGCCGGCTCGGCGAAGGCGAAGAACCTGTCGAAGCCGCAGCGCGGCCATTTCGGCAAGGCCGAGGTCGAGCCCAAGGCGAAGGTGGTCGAATTCCGCGTCGACGAGGACGGCCTGCTCGACGTCGGTGCCGAATTGACCGCCGACCATTTCGTCGCGGGCCAGATGGTCGACGTCCAGGGCGTGACCCAGGGCAAGGGCTTCGCCGGCGCGATGAAACGCTGGGGCTTCAAGGGTCTGCGCGCCACCCACGGCGTCTCGATCTCGCACCGCTCGCACGGGTCGACCGGTCAGCGCCAGGATCCGGGCCGCGTCTTCAAGAACAAGAAGATGGCCGGCCATATGGGCGCGCGCAACCGCACCCAGCAGAACCTCGAAATCGTGCGCACCGACGCGGAGCGCGGCCTCATCTTCGTGCGCGGCTCGGTGCCGGGCCACAAGGGCAGCTGGCTGGTCGTCAAGGACGCCGTCAAGATCGCCCGCCCCGACACCGTGCCCTATCCCGCCGGCATCCGCGAGATCGCCGCCGAGATCGTCCACGAAGAGGCGCCGGCCGGCATGGTCGAGGAAGCCGCGGCCCATGCCGCGCCGACCGGTCCGACCGCCGAGGAGGCCGCGGCCATCCTGCGCGAGCAGCATGCGGGCGCGCCGATCGACGGCGAGGAGACTGCTCCGGGCGCCGAGGCCGGCGAGGCCGGCGCGGCCGACGAGAACAAGGAAGACTAAGATGAAGGTCAAGGTTCAGACCCTCGACGGCAAGGGCAAGGGCTCCGACCTGGAGCTCAACGATGCGGTGTTCGGCCTCGAGCCGCGCGCCGACATTCTGCATCGCGTCGTCACCTGGCAGCTCGAAAAGCGCCGCGGCACCGCCCGCGCCGCGCGCGAGCGCAGCGACGTCGCCCGCACCGGCAAGAAGTACGGCCGCCAGAAGGGTGGCGGCACCGCCCGTCACGGCGATCGGCGCGCGCCGATCTTCGTCGGCGGCGGCAAGGCGCACGGCCCCCGGGTCCGCGATTTCAATCCGTCGCTGAACAAGAAGGTGCGCGCGCTCGGCCTCCGCATGGCGCTGTCGGCCAAGGCCAAGGACGGCCATCTGGTCGTGCTCGACAATCTAGACGTGAACGAAGCGAAGACGGCGGCGCTGAAGGCGCAGCTCGGCAAGCTCGGCCTCGGCAAGACCGCCCTGGTGATCGACGGCGACGCGATCAACGTCGGCTTCGCCCACGCCTCGTCGAACCTGCGCGAGGTCAATCTCCTCCCGGCGATGGGCGCGAACGTCTACGACATCCTCAATCACGAGACTTTGGTGCTGACCCGCGCCGCGGTCGAGAAGCTGGAGGCCCGGTTCAATGGCTAAGGCGAAGCAGAGCGCGGCGCCGAAGGTCGACATCAATCACTACGATGTCGTCCTCGCCCCCCATATCACCGAGAAATCGACGCTGCTCTCCGAGCACAACGCGGTCGTCTTCAAGGTCGCGGGCAGCGCCACCAAGCCGCAGATCAAGGCGGCGGTCGAGGCGCTGTTCAACGTCAATGTGACGGGCGTCAACACCCTGACGACCAAGGGCAAGACCAAGCGCTGGAAGGGCCGGCCCTACACCCGCTCGGACGTCAAGAAGGCGATCGTGACGCTGGCCGACGGCCAGTCGATCGACGTCACCACCGGTATCTGAGGCTAGGGACGATGGCACTCAAGCAATA
>NZ_JBQTJC010000040.1:0-6378 GCF_052387495.1 Sphingosinicella sp.
GACGATCCGGTCGGTGGTCGAGGCGATGTTGAGGAGCGGGATGGCGAGGCGCTCGGGGTGGATCGCCTCGCCGGCCACATGCCACCGGCCGGAGCCGGGCAAGTCGTCCCGGAAGAAGTCCTCGAACAGCTCGCGGGCGGCGGCGCCGCCGACCGGAGGTCCGTCATTGGCCCAGTCCTCGAGCGTGACGAAGGTGCGCGCGGCTTCGCCGGCGAGATCGGCGAAGGCTTCGAACTTGGCGACGGTGCGGGTCGGATCGAGATTCCAGAAGGCGCTTTGCAGCGCCTCCATCGGCAGCAGGCCGAGGCGCTCGGTCAGCGGCCGATTCGCGCGCCAGAGATCCGCCAACTTCTCCCGCTCGGCCGGCGGATAGCCGTCGAAATGCCAGGGGGCGGCGATGGTGGCGACGCTGCGCGCCGGGCCGAGTTGCGCGGCGGCGAGCGCCATCGTGCCGCCGAGGCAATAGCCGACCAGATCGACCGGCTCGCCGAGGCGCTCCATCAGCGGCAGCAGGATGCGCTCGATGTGACCGGCGACCGACAGCGACTTGCGCGCTTCGTCGGGCCAGCCCCAGTCGAGCAAGAGCACGCGGCGGCCCCGGCGGGCGAGCCAGCGCAGCAGAGAGCGCTCCTCGCTCAAGTCGAGCACGGTCGGCGGGTTGATCAGCGAGGGCACGAACAGCACCGGCGGCCCTGCGCCGCCATAGTCGCGCAGCACCGCGCCCTCGGCTTCGGCGATCGCAGGCATCGGCGCGGGGAGGGGTGGGCGCTCGGCCTCCTGATATTTGCGCAGGCCCGCCAGCGCCCGCTTCAGCCGGACCGGATTTGCCGCGGTCTCGGCTTGCAGCAAAGAGAGAAACAGCGGGAGCGGCCGGGGCCTATGTTGCAGCGCGGCAATCTTCGGTGCTAGAGCGCTCTCACCAGCATCAGGGGAAGCATTCATGGCAGCGTCCGGGTCCGGCGACGATGTGGTCATCATCAAGAAATATGCGAACCGGCGGCTCTACGATACCGAAAGCTCGACCTACATCACGCTCGAGCGGCTGGCGCAGATGGTCCGCCAGAAGCGCGACTTCAAGGTGGTCGACGCGAAGAGCGGCGACGACATCACGCGCCAGATCCTGACCCAGATCATCATGGACGAGGAGGCGCGGGGATCGACGATGCTGCCGGTCAATTTCCTGCGCCAGCTGATCGGCATGTACGGCGAGCAGATCGAATCGGTGGTGCCGCAATATCTGGAGGCGAGCCTCGAGCAACTCCAGCGCAACCAGAGCCAGCTGCGCGACGCGATGACCGGCGCGCTCGTCGCCAACCCCTTCGCCGAAATGGCGCGGCGCAACATGGAGCTGTTCACCGCCGCCGCCACGGGGCGGGCCGGCGGGGCGACCGGCGCCAACGGGAGCGGCGACAACCGTGCCGAGCTGGACGAGCTCAAGGCCCAACTCGCCGAGCTGCAGAAGAAGCTCGACAAGCTCAGCACTTAGCCCCTCCACCGCGCTGCGCGCGGCCCCCCTCCCCGAAAAATCTCGGGGAGGAATTTGTCATTCCGGCCTCACGAAGCGCAGCGTCATGCGGTCGCTTTCGCCGATCGCGCGGTAGCGCTCCTCGTCGCCGTGGCGGAGCGCTGGCGGCAGCGTCCAGACGCCGTTGGGCCAGTCCGCGCTGTCCTGCGGATTGGCGTTGACCTCGGATGCGCCGACGAAGCGGAAGCCGGCGGCCTCGGCCATCCGCCGCACGGTCGAGACCTTGATATAGCCGCTGGTCCGCTCGCGCTCGGCGTCGGCGCTCTCGGGCAGGCGATGATCGACGACGCCGAGCGTGCCGCCCGGGCGGAGCATCGCGAACATCTGCCGGAACGCCTCGGCGCTGTAGTCCTGATTGTCGCGGCCCGATCCCATCCGCCAGTTGTGGACGTTGCGGAAGGTGAGGACGACGTCGGCCGTCCCGTCCGGCACGCGGGTGTCGGTCGCCTCGAAAGCGGGGAAGGTTGCGAGACGCGCGTTGCCGTAAAGCTCGGCATTGGCGGTCATCAGGCGGCGGACACCGTTATGGCCATTGGCCCCCATCGCCGCGGCATAATAGGTGCCGCCGCCGGCGCGGAGATAGGGCGCGAGGATTTCGGTGTACCAGCCCCCGCCGGGCCAGATCTCGACGACCGTGTCATCGGGCTCGACGCCGAAGAAGGCGAGCGTCTCGAACGGGTGACGATAGCGATCGCGTGCGGCGTTGGCGGGGGTGCGGGTGGAGGCGTCCACAGCCGCGTGGAGCGCGCCGTGCCAGGGTTGGTGGGCGCCGACGTCCGGATGGTGTTGGCCGGCCTTGTGCTGGTCGTGCTGGGCGAGCACGGCGCCGCCACCGGCGGTGAGCGCGAGGGCGAGGGCGAAGGCGAGGCTCTGGCGGATCATCATTCTCTCCCTATTTGATACCCGCTCGCAATGGCGGAGCGGGACGCGGGAGGCAAGGCGTGACGAGCGAGACGATGCTCTGGACCGCGACCGGCGTGGCGGCGGCGCTGGTGGTCCTCGCGGGCGTCGCCGACTGGCGCCGGGCCAATCGCAGCCGGATCGACGATTGGGGCTGGATGCCCTGGCGCGGCCTCCAGGTCGCCGCGCTGTTCGCCGGGCTGCTGCTGGCGGCCCTGGCGCTGCGCGGCTAGCGGCGTGACCTGTTCAGACAGTTCGCCGCGAAGCTGAACGGATTGCGCCGGAAGTTTCAAAGTTTCAGGTCCCTAAGAGCAAAAAAGTTGAGGATGTTGAGGGTTGCCGGAAGCCGCATCCGGAGCCCGGATCAAGCGTCCGGGGCGCGATGTCGCATATAGACCCCGGATCAAGCGTCCGGGGCGCGACGCCGAAGGGCGTCGCGGTTGACAGATTGACACCTGCCATAAGGCGCATCCCGCTTGCCGCCCCGGCGCGGCGCCGCGCGACCGGCACGAATGTCACGAACGGCACGAATGTCACACGGTTCAAGGGGGGTCCCACCGTCCCGAAAATGGCGACGCGGCGCGCCGAGCGGGCCTGGCGGCGGAATGGCGGGGAAGGCCCTTCGACAGGCTCAGGACAGGCTAAAACGACTCGCATGGGCCAAGGATGACAGATGAAATCCTATTTTTAAAGCCCATTTGGTTCGATTATTTTCGCGCGGAGACGCGGAGGGACGATTGAGATCAGCTTAGCCGTTGGTTTCAAGCGGCAGCTCGATCTCCTTCATGATGCGGTCGGTCTCGGAGAGGATTTTGACGATCTTCTGGTAGTGGCCGATGTCCTCCCACGATTCGTGCCGTCAGTCCTGTCGAGATCGCGGCGTTGCCGCTCCCTCGCAGGCTGGCCGGCTTTTCGCGGCTCTTCGCGCAGCTTGGGATTGCTGCGCAATCCCGGCGGCTGCGCTCGGCGCTACAAGCAGGCCTCCAGATAGGGCTGGTCGAAGCCGAACATCTTCGCTTTTTCGAGCGTGTAGGGCCTGAGGCCCATGCAGCGAAATTCGCCGAGGATCTTGCCGTCGGGCGTCTCGTCCAGATATTCGAACTTGAACAGCTCCTGGGTCACGATGACGTCGCCTTCCATCCCGATCACCTCGGTGATGTTGGTGCAGCGGCGCGAGCCGTCGCGGAGGCGCTTGACCTGGACGATGAGGTCGACCGAATCCGCGATCTGGCGCGAGATCGCTTCCTTCGGCACCTTGATGTCGCTCATCATCACCATGTTCTCCATACGCGCGAGGCATTCGCGCGGGGAGTTGGAGTGCAAGGTCGCCATCGAGCCGTCGTGGCCGGTGTTCATCGCGGCGAGGAGGTCGAAGCACTCGCTGCCACGAATCTCGCCGAGGATGATGCGGTCCGGGCGCATACGAAGGGCGTTGATGACGAGGTCGCGAATGGTGATCGCGCCCTGGCCCTCGAGATTGGGCGGGCGGGTCTCGAGCGGCAGCCAGTGCGGCTGCTGCAGGCGAAGCTCGGCCGCGTCCTCGATCGTGATGACGCGCTCGCCGGGGTCGATCAGCTTCGAGAGCGCGTTGAGCATCGTCGTCTTGCCCGAGCCGGTGCCGCCCGAGATGATGACGTTCATGCGGCTGGCGCCGGCGATCTTGAGCACCGTCGCCATCTTCTCCGACATCGAGCCGAAGGTGCGCATCATGTCGACGGTGATCGGCTTTTCGGAGAATTTGCGGATCGAGAGGGCGGTGCCGCGAAGCGAGAGCGGCGGGATGATGACGTTGACGCGGCTGCCGTCCTGCAGGCGGGCGTCGGCGAGGGGCGTGGTCTGGTCGACGCGGCGGCCGACCTTGTTGACGATGCGCTGGGCGATCTGGAGGAGATGCTCCTCGTCGCGGAACTGGATCGAGGCGATCTCCAGCTTGCCCTTCTTCTCGACGAAGGTCTGGTCCGGGCCGTTGACCATGATGTCGGAGATGTCGGGATCGTTGAGCAGCTCCTCGAGCGGCCCGAGGCCGAGCAATTCGTCGACCAACACCTTCTCCAGCGCGAACTGCTCGCGGCGGTTGAGGTTGATCTTGAGCTCGGCGAGCACCTCGCCGATGATCGGGCGGAACTCCTCGGCCAGCTCGTCCTTGGAAAGGGTGGCGGCGGCCTCCGGATCGACGCGCTCGAGCAGGCGGGGGAGGACCTGCTCCTTGATGCGGTGGATCGAGGCCTCGAAGCCCTCGTTGTTGCGCGAATTGGCCTGGTCGCCCGACTGCGCCTGACGGTCGGCGAGGCGGGCCATGGCGTCGCCGCCACCGCCGCGCGACGCCGCGGCGGGCGCCTCCTCCTCGGTGGGGAGCGATTCGATCGGCGGGAACTGGCTGCCGCCCTCGGCGTCCTGCCCCGGCGAGCGCGGCGCCGCGGGCGCGGGGCCCTTCATCGGCTGGGCGACGCCGAACTGGCGCCCGCCATTGCTTCCCACGCCGCCGCGTCGACCAAAAGCACTCATGATCGAAAACCGCCTCTCTCTTGTTCCACCGGATTTGCGCTGGTGAATAAGTTGGAAACTTTGACAATTGCCTAACCGCGCGTGCGGAGGACAACCCGTCATTGCGACCCCGGCGGATGCTGGGGAAAGCAATCCAGCGGATCAGCCAGCGCCGAAACTGGATTGCTTCGTCGCTGCGCTCCTCGCAATGACGATGGGGTGACGCCCGCTGCAATCCGCCATGCTCTGTTGATCGCGCTGGCCGGCTTCTTCTCGCTCTCGGTCGGCGACGCGGTGGTGAAGTCGATGGCAGGGGACTGGCCGGGGACGGCGGTTTCGGCGCTGCGCTACACGTTCGGGGCGGTCGGGCTGGCTGTGTTCGTCGCCTGGCGGCACGGGCGGGCCGGGTTCGTGCTGCCGCGGCCAGGGCTGCAATTCGGGCGCGGGCTCGCCGTCGCCTTCGCCACGATCTGCTTCTTCATGGGGGTGATGGCGATGCCGCTCGCCGACGCCACCGCGATCGTTTTCGCCAGCCCGATCATCACCGCCTTGCTCTCGCCCTTCGTGCTGAAGGAGCGGACGACGCGGGCGACCATGCTCGCCACCCTGCTCGCCTTCGCCGGGGTGCTGGTCGTGCTGAGGCCGAACGTCACCGAGCTCGGCGTTGTCGCGCTCTATCCGCTCGGCGCCGCCTTCGGCATGTCCTGGCTGATGATGCTGAACCGCAAGGCGGCGGGCGACGCGCCGGTGGCGGTGATGCAGTTCCTATTGGCGGCGGTGGCGGCGCCCTTGCTGGTCGCGGCGGCGGGGCTGCTCGACCTGTTCGGCGGGCCGCCCTTCCAGATCCCGATGCCGAGCGCGGAGGTCGTGCTCAAGTGCCTCGCCGTCGCTTTCTTCGCGACGCTAGGCCACACCCTGATCTACGCGGCGGTGACTCGGGCCTCGGCGCAGGTCGTGGCGCCGATGACCTATGTGCAGCTCCTCGTCGCGGTCGGGATCGGCTGGAGCCTGTTCGGCGAGGCGCCCGACCTCGCCACCCTGGGCGGCGCGGGGCTGATCGTCCTGGGCGGCCTCTGGCTCTGGCGCGCGCAAAGGGCGCCGGTGGTGGCGCGCACGCCTGACTGATCATCCCGGGTTAAGCCTGGCCGGGGAAGGATGAGCCGCGAGGGAGGGATGGCATGACCGTATCGGTTCTGATCCTCGCGGCCGCGCTGGCCGCCCAGGACGACTGGCGGCTGCCGACGCCGCTCAACTGGCTGCACGGCACCTGGATCTGCCGCGTGTCGGGCACGGGCGCCGACGCCATATTGCGCCGGGAGCATTGGCAGCCGGACGACTGGTTCGGCACGCATGTGGAGGTCGACGAGGTTCGCAGCGGCGTTCGCGTCGGGGAGCAGCCGCTCGCCTTCGGCCGCATCCTTGAACTCAATCGTGGCTTTTCGCTGTCCCACCGGATGCGGGGCGCGAGC
>NZ_JBQTJC010000041.1:0-3159 GCF_052387495.1 Sphingosinicella sp.
AAGTTCGCAAGAACGATCAGCTCTTGCGCAGCCCCGATCATCCACCAAGCGCCCGGGCCGCGCTATTCGCGGGTGAAATGAAGCGGATCAGCGAAGCGTTCGACGCGAGCGGCATCTGGCCGGCGGCGCGGCCCATTTCGATCCGGCACCTCGCGCCGCGCGAGCGGCAGGTGGCGGAGCGGGTCGACTGGCTAAGCGAGGCGAGCGCGGAGGAAGTCCGCGACGCCCTTCCCGACGCGCTCAGCAACGCCGCGGTCCGTTCGATGCTGCGGCGGCTCGAAGCCAAGGGCGTGGTGAGCCGGCGCAAGCTCGGCCGCAAGTTCCTCTATCGGCTGGCCTGACCTCGCCTTGCCCGGGCCGCGCCGATTGCGGATGCGGCGCGGGATGCCTAGGACCGCGCTCGACACCGAGCCGGAGACCCCGATGCGCCGCTTCCTCCTCGCCACCACCCTCGCCCTTCTCGCCGGCACCGCCGCCGCCGAGGAAGGGATGTGGACCTTCGACAATTTCCCGATTGCGGCGGCGAACGAAACGCTCGGCACCGAAATCGACCAGGCCTGGCTCGATCGCGTGCGGCTCGCCTCGGTGCGGCTTGGCGGCGCCTCGGGCGGGCTGGTCTCGGGCGAGGGCCTGATCTTCACCAACGAGCATGTCGTCGCGCGCTGCGTCGAGGATCTGTCGACGCCCCAGCAGAATTACGTCGAGACCGGCTTCACGCCCGCGTCGCGCGAAGGCGAGCGGCGCTGCCCGGGCATGACCGCCGAGGTGCTGACCGACATTGCCGACGTCACCGCGCGCATGCAGGCGGCGGGCACCGGGCTCGAGGGCGAGGCTTTCACCCGCGCCCGCGACGCCGAGGCCGGGCGGATCGAATCCGAGGCCTGCGGCGACGATGCGAGCCGCCGCTGCCAGGTGGTGACGCTCTATCGCGGGGGTCAGTTCAGGCTGTACACCTACCGCCGCTATCGCGACGTCCGCCTGGCGTTCGCGCCCGAGCATCGCGCCTCGGCCTTCGGCGGCGACCTCGACAATTTCAGCTTCCCGCGCTTCGCGATCGACGGCGCCTTCGTCCGGATCTACGAGGACGACCGGCCGGTCGCGACGCCGGCCCATTTCCGCTGGAACCCGGCGCCGCCGCGCGCCGACCAGCCGGTCTTCCTCTCGGGCAGCCCAGGCGCCACCCAGCGCCTGCTCACCCAGGCCCAGCTCGCCACCGTCGCCGACGTGATGCTGCCGCTCGAGCAACTGCTGAACAGCGAGCTGCGCGGCCGGCTGATCCAGTACGGCCTGCAGGGGCCGGAACAGGCCTTTCAGGCGCAGGGGCCGCTCTCCAGCATCGAGAACACCTACAAGCGCGGCTACGGCCGCCAGCAGGCGTTGATCGACGCGCGCTTCATGGCCGCACGCGAGACGGCCGAGGCGGAGTTCCGCCGCCGGGTCGCCGCCGACGCCGCGCTCGCCGCGGAAATCGGCGACCCCTGGGCCAATCTGGCCGCGCTGCAGCCCGAAGTGCGCCGGCTCTACCCCGCTTATTATCTGCTCGAGACCCGCGCCGGCGGCGGCTCGCAGCTCTTTTCCTGGGCGCGCGACCTCGTCCGTGGCGCCGAGGAGCGGGCGCGGCCAAGCGCCGAGCGGCTTCCCGAATATGGCGACGCCCGCCTTCCCCAGGTCGAGCAGCGCCTGTTCGCCGAGCGGCCGACCTATCCCGCGGTCGACGAGATTCAGCTCGCCTGGTGGCTTTCGAAGACGCGCGAGATCCTGACCGTGGACGACCCGCGCAGCCGGACCCTGCTCGGCGAGGAATCGCCGGAAGCGCTCGCCCGCCGGCTCGCGACCGGTACGCGGCTCGGCGATCCCGCCGTCCGCCGCGCCTTGTGGGAAGGCGGGCTCGAGGCCGTACGCGCCTCCGACGACCCGCTGATCCGCTTCCTGCTCGCGATCCAGCCGCCGACCCGCGAGGCGCGCGGCGCCTATGAAGGCCGCGTCCAGGCGCCGACCGACCGCGCCACCGAAGCGCTCGCCCGCGCCCGCTTCGCCGCCTTCGGCACCAGCCTCTATCCCGACGCGACCGGGACCCTGCGCCTCACCTACGGCCGGGTGCGCGGCTGGACCCACGAGGGGCGGACCGTGCCGCACGCCACGACCTTCGACGGCCTTTGGGACCGCGCGACCGGCGCCCCGCCATTCGATCTCGCCCCCCGGCTCGCCGCCGCCCGCGAGCGGATTCCGGCCGACACCGTCCTCAACGTCGCCGCCTCGACCGACACGATCGGCGGCTCCTCCGGCTCGCCGGCGGTGAACGCGGCGGGCGAGATTATCGGCGCCAATTTCGATTCCACGGTGCTCACCCAGCGCAACGCCTACGGCTACGATCCGAACGTCAACCGCTCGGTGCTCGTCACCGCCGCCGCGGTCACGGCGGCGCTGCGCCACGCCTACGGCATGGACCACCTTCTGGCGGAGCTGGGCGTCTCGCGAGACGGCCGGCGAACACGGTGAGTTAGCGAAATAATACACGTTATCCCTTGCGCTGGCGCGCGCGAGGCACCAATCTCAGGCGGACATTTGAGAAAGCGGGGACGAACATGGCTACCCAGACCGAGACCGCCACGGCGACCGAGACGGCGAGCACGCTGACGCTCGATCCGCCCCAGCCGCTGCAGAGCGTTACCGCCGAGCAGGCGGCGGGCCTCGTGCCCCTGAAGGAGGAGCAGAAGAGCGCGCTAGAGGAGAAGGTCGACGGCTTCGTCGCCGAGCTGGTCGCGCTCGATTCCAACTCGCCCGATTTCGGCAAGAAGGTCGATCAGCTGACCACGATGGGCCGCAAGGAGATCATGGAAGCGGCGGGCCATTCGAACCGCTTCCTCGATCGCCCGATCAAGGCGATCGACAGCGACACGGGCATTGGCGCCGACCTGACCCAGCTTCGCAAGACGGTCGAGGGCCTCGATCCCGGCCGGGGCGTGAAGCCCCGCAAGCTGTTCGGGATCATCCCCTGGGGCAACTCCCTGCGCGGCTATTTCATGAAATATCAGTCGGCGCAGACCCACATCGCCGCGATCCTCTCCAGCCTCGCTTCGGGCAAGGACGAGCTCCTCATGGACAATGCCGCGATCGACGTCGAGCGCGCGAACATGTGGAAGACGATGGGCAAATTGG
>NZ_JBQTJC010000042.1:0-13781 GCF_052387495.1 Sphingosinicella sp.
AGGCGCACAGCCTCGTCAAGCTGGCCTATGAGCATGACGTGCCGATCTTCTGCCCGGCCTTCGTCGACAGCTCGGCCGGCTTCGGCCTGGTCAAGCATCAGGTCGACGCGATGAAGGCGGGCCGGCCACATATGGTGCTCGACGCGATCGCCGATTTCCGCGAGCTGACCGACATCAAGATCCGCGCCGGCACCACCGGCCTCTTGATGATCGGCGGCGGCGTGCCGAAGAATTTCGCCCAGGACACCGTCGTCTGCGCCGAGATCCTCGGCTACGAGGATGTCGAAGTGCACAAATATGCGGTCCAGATCACCGTCGCCGACGTCCGCGACGGCGCCTGCTCCTCCTCGACGCTGCAGGAGGCGGCGAGCTGGGGCAAGGTCTCGACCGCGCTCGAGCAGATGGTCTTCGCCGAGGCGACCACGGTCGTCCCGCTGCTCGCCAGCGACGCCTACCACCGCGGCCACTGGCGCGAGCGCGCGAAGCGGTCGTTCGGGAAGATGTTCGACTGAGTCTGAAGGCCCGTCCTAGCGTTTCGTCGATGGATTCGAACCGTTCGTCTTGATCCGGCATCCCGAACGCAGGATCGGCGGCCTTTGACGACGCGCGCGTTTCTCATCCGCCGGACCGACCTACCGACCCCCTGAGAAGACCGGACAGCGGCTTCGCCAAAAGGCGGCTCCGCACCGGCTCGTAAGGGAGGTTGGTTATGAAGCTTGCCCCGTTCTGGTCGGCCGCCTCGGCCGCTATCGTCCTCACCCTCGCCGCGGCGCCCGCCGCGTCGAGCGAGCACACCGACGCCGCGATCGGCCTCCCCGTCCCCGCCGTCCAGGCGCTCGACGCCGTCTCGGCCCCGGTCGCGGCGCCCGTCGCGGCGGTGGCCCCTGCCCCGGCGCCGGTCGTCCGGCGCGCCTTCTACGATGCCGACGAGCAGCCGCTCGCCCCCGGTGCGTTCGTCTGGCGGCCGGAGCTCGCCACCGCCGGCCCGGTCGAGATGGTGGTCAGCATCCCGCTCCAGCGCGCCTATGTCTATCGCGGCGGCGTCCTGATCGGGGTGACGACCGTCTCGACCGGTCGCCCCGGTCATGCCACGCCGACCGGCAGCTTCCCGATCCTGGAGAAGCGCCGCGAGCATTATTCGAACCTCTACAACAACGCGCCGATGCCGTTCATGCAGCGGCTGACCTGGGATGGGATCGCGCTCCACGCCGGCCAAATCCCGGGGCGCCCCGCCTCGCACGGCTGCGTCCGGCTCCCCCTCGAATTCGCTCGCTTGCTCTTCGCGGCGACCCGGGTCGGCGGCGAGGTGCACATCGTCGACAGCGCGCCGACCGCCGAGACGGCGCTCGCCGAGGTGCGCGGCCCCACCGAGATCGGCGTGGAGATGACCCTCGCCAGCCTGCGCTAGGAGGCTAGTCCCCAAGGGGGTTGCCTCGCGCGGCCGGTTCCGGCAGCTATGCCGGCACCGAAAGCGTGAGGGGAAGAAGATGAAGCCGATCCGCCGCAAGTTCGTCCGCCGCTCGTTCATGGCCGCCGTTACCGGCGCCAGCGCCCTGACCCTGCAGGCCTGCAGCGGCGACGCCGAGCCCGCAGCCGGCAATAACAGCACTGGGCAGGCCGCCCCCGCCGCCACCGACCAGGACTCGTAAGGCTCGTAAGGGGCGCTTCCGATGCACAGCGCCATCTTGGGGCCGGTCGTCGCGCTGGTCGCGTGGACGCTCGTCATGCAAATCTGGATGTACGTTACCCGCCTGCCGGCGATGCGGCGGGCGGGGATCGAGCTCAAGGGCCGGCGCGGTGGGCGCGGCGCCCAGCTGGACGGAATCCTCGAGGACAAGGTCCAGTGGAAGGCCCACAATTACAACCATCTGCTGGAGCAACCGACGCTCTTCTATGCGATCGCGATCACGCTGGCGCTGCTCGGCGGCGGCGATGTCTGGATCAACGTCTGGCTGGCCTGGGCCTATGTGGCCTTGCGCGTGGTGCACAGCCTGATCCAGGCGACGGCCAACGTCGTGCGCTGGCGCTTCCTCGTCTTCAGCCTCGCCTCGTTCTGCCTACTCGGCCTCACCGTCCACGCCGCGGCGCGGCTGCTCAACTTCTAGAGTCAGCGGCCCTCGACTTCGACCGCGAGCGGGCCCTTGCGGCCGACCGCGATCCGTGCCCTGAGCGGCTGCTCGGGCACGAGGTCGTTGAGGCCGCCGCGGCGTACCGTCTCCATGTGGACGAAGATGTCCTCGCTGTCGTCCTCCTCGCGGACGAGGAAGCCATAGCCGCGCAGGCGGTTGAACCATTTGACACGCACCGGCTCGAAGACGCCGGCATCGTCGAGCAGCGCCGAAGGGTCGATCCGGTCCGCCCCGACGCCCTGGCCGCGGCTCGGTTCGGGCATGATCGCCTGGCTGAGATCGATGGCGAGCACCTTGCGCGCCTGCAGCCCCCTCTCCTGCTCGGCGACAAGGCATTCGACGACCGCGCCTTCGGGGAGGCTCCGCCGGTCATGCTCCTTGAGCACGCTGAAATGAATGAGGATGTCGCCCTCGGCCTCATCGGAGACGACGAAGCCGAAGCCGCGGGTGGCGTCGAACCATTTGACCGTGCCGGTCACGCGGGCCAGCCCCTCGTCGCCATGCGTGGCGGGAACGCCCTCGCCATCGAGAGCGGGAGACACTCCGCTTACTCTCTCGTCACGCGACATTTTGCGCAAATCTCTACAGCCGGCCCCCCAATGGCCGACCGTGAAATTACCATGATTCCACCGATTGTGAACTGTGGCGCTCAGTCGCCGTCCGCTTCCGGGACGGCGCCGGGCCGCGCCGCGACAAGTTTTCGCGCCAAATCAAGCGGATGACCAGCACGCAGCATTCTGGCCAGTGCCTTTTCACGCCCCTCGCGATCAGCGAATTCGTCGGCGAAAGGGCCGATCCGGCGCTTTTCGGCGAAGCGCAGCGCCGCGCTCCATGCCTCCGCGCGCGCCGTCTCCCGCGCTTCGAACGAATCCTCGTCGCCGACCCCGGCCGCGCGCAGCGCCGCGTCGACCCGCCGCTCGCCATAGCCGCGGCGACCGAGCGCGGCGCCCTTGGCGTTGGCGAAGGCGCGGTCGTCGACATAGCCGAGGCCCGCCATCCTGCCGACCAAAGGCTCGACCTGCGGCTCCCCCGCCCCGGCCCAGCCGCGCTCGCGCAGCTTGCGGGTGAGATAGGCGGCGAGCCGGGCCCGCGTGGTCGCGTAGCGCTCGGCATAGCGCAGCGCGAGCCGCTCCAGGGCCTCGCCGTCGAGCGGCGGCCGTCGTTTTGTCGGGCGATCCTGCCTCACCGCCATGTTTGTGCCACAGTCGAGCCGGAATATGAACGCGCCCCGCCTCGTAGAGGGGCGCTGAAACTGTCATTTCGGGCCCTGTCGGCCCGTCGAAAAGGATTCAGCCAGACGTGACTCAAGGTTACGCCGATTCCTCGCACGAGGCGCTCGTCCCCACCCCCACCGACGACGATCTGCCGCGCCGCTTTTCGGACTTCGCGACGATGACGGAGGCGCTCGATTATGTCGCGCAGGGCCGCAAGGGGATGAACTTCCACGACGCGCGCGCCACCCTGGTGCGCGTCTATCCCTTCGCCGAGTTGCGCGAGGACGCGCTCACCCACGCCCATCGCTTCCTCGCCCGCGGCATCGGCGCCGGCGAGCGGGTGGCGCTGATCGCCGAGACCGGACCCGAGTTCGTTGCCCTCTTCTTCGGCGCGCTCTACGCCGGCGCCTGGCCGGTGCCGCTGCCGCTCCCGACCTCCTTCGGCGGGCGCGAAGCCTATATCGACCAGCTCGCCGTGCAGCTGGAGAGCGCCGATCCCGCCCTGCTCCTCTATCCGTCCGACCTGCAGATGGCGGCGACGGCGGCGGAGCAGACCGGCACCGCGGGGCTGGATTGGGAGACGTTCGCGGGCGAAGCGGCGGAGGCGGGTGAGCTGCCCGAGATGCGGCCCGACGACATCGCCTATCTGCAATATTCGAGCGGCTCGACCCGCTTTCCGCACGGCGTCGTGATCACCCACCGCCAGCTGCTCAGCAACCTCGCCGCCCACGCCCATTCGATGCTTATCGGCCCGGGCGACCGCGGCGTCTCCTGGCTGCCTTTCTACCACGACATGGGGCTGGTCGGCTGCATGCTCTCGATCGTCGCCAACCAGATGTCGGCCGATGATCTCAAGACCGAGGATTTCGCCCGCCGCCCGCTCGCCTGGCTCGACCTGATCAGCCGCCACCAGGGCACGGCGATGAGCTATTCGCCGACCTTCGGCTACGACATCTGTGCCCGGCGCGTGTCGAGCCAGATGAACGTCGCCGAGCGCTTCGATCTGTCGCGCTGGCGGGTCGCCGGCAACGGCGCCGACATGATCCGCCCAGACGTGATGCAGGCGTTCGTCGACACCTTCGCGCCCGCGGGCTTCAAGGCCTCGAGCTTCCTGCCCAGCTACGGCCTCGCCGAGGCGACGCTTGCAGTGACGGTGATGCCGCCGGGCGAGGGCATCGTCGTCGAGATGGTCGAGGAGACCCTGCTCGCGGGCGGTGGCCCGGGCGAGCGCGACCGGCCCCAGCGCTACCGCGCCGTGGTCAATTGCGGCAGGCCGGTCCGGGAGATGAAGGTCGCGATCCGCGGCGACGACGACAGCCTGCTCGGCGAGCGCGAGATCGGGCGGGTGTTCTGCCGCGGGACCTCGGTGATGGCCGGCTATTTCCGCGACGAGGAAGCGACCGCCGCCTGCCTCGATGCCGACGGCTGGCTCGACACCGGCGACATGGGCTATCTCTCGGACGGCTATCTCTACATCGTCGGCCGCGCCAAGGACATGATCATCATCAACGGCAAGAACCACTGGCCGCAGGACATCGAATGGGCGGTGGAGCAATTGCCCGGCTTCAAGGCGGGCGACATCGCCGCCTTCTCGATCACCACGCCCGGCGGCGAGGAGACTCCGGCGGTGCTCGTCCAGTGCCGTACCTCGGACGAGGCGGAGCGCGACCGGCTGCGCGACAGCATCCGCGAGCGCGTCCGGGCGATCACCGGGATCAACTGCGTCGTCGAGCTGGTCCCGCCCCGCTCGCTGCCGCGCACCAGCTCGGGCAAGCTCAGCCGGGCCAAGGCGCGCAATCTCTACCTCTCCGGCGAAATCCAGACCTACGGCATCGCCGCCTGATATATTTAAAGATAACGCTTCCCTAACGCTTTCGCCCTTATGGCGCTCTCAGGAGCGTCATGACCGAAAAGAGCCTCCCGAAACTCGACTGGCGCGTGGTCTTCAACCGCGCCGTCCCCCCCGACACCAAGGGGTGGGGGCGCGTGCGCGCCGCGCAATTGCGCGAGATGGGCCGAGCGATGGTGATCGGCGCCTGGGGGCAGACGATCAACGCCCTCCTCGTCGCCTATATGCTCTTTGCCGCGGTTCCGCCCGCGCACCTCGCGGCCTGGCTGGTGAGCCTCGCCATCCTCGTTCACTATATCGCCCGCAACAAGGGGAAGCTGGCCAAGCGCGAGATCCATTCGCTGCCGAAGCAGCCGATCAACCGCGTCGCCTATCACAGCGTCTTCTTCGGTCTCGTCTGGGCGATGCCAGCGCGCTACTTCTTCGAGTTCGCCAACCACGGCCAGCAACTCGCCTTGTGCGTGATCACCGCGACGATGATGGCGGGCGCCGCCTTCATCTTCTCGCCGATCCCGGCCGCCGCCGCCGCCTATGTCGTCATCATGGGAGTCGTCGTGACCCGGATGCTGCTCACCACGGATTCGCTGGTGATCGCCTCGATCGGGCCGATCTACACGGCCGCGATGCTGATGATGGTGCTGCAGAACGGCCGCGCCTTCATGCAGCGCAAATGCCTCGACATCGCGCTCGAGGAGCGCAGCGAGACGGTGTCTCTGCTGCTGCGCGAGTTCGAGAGCTCGGACGCGGACTGGCTGTGGCACACCAATGCCAGCCTCGCCTTCAACACCGTCTCGGCGCGGTTCGCCCGCGCGATCGGCCGCACCGCCGAGGAGCTCGAAGGCATGACCGTCCTCGACCTGTTCGGCGAGGTGCCGCGCACCGACCAGAGCGTGCGCCGATCGATGGCGGCGGCGGAGGCAGCGCTCAGCCGGCGCGAGGCGATCACCGAGCTGATCGTCCCGCTCCCGGTCGGCGACGGCGTCAAAAATATCGAGATTTCGGCGCGGCCCACTTTCAACAAGCAGGGCCGCTTCACCGGCTATCAGGGAGTCGGCTCGGACGTCACCGCGACGCGGCTCGCCGCCGACCGCATCGCCCATATGGCCCGCCACGACGCGCTTACCGGCCTGCCGAACCGGCTTCAGCTGCTCGAGAATCTCGAACATGCGATCGCGGCCGCCAAGGCCCGGGGCGAGCAATGCGCCGTGCTGCTGGTCGATCTGGACCGGTTCAAGACGATCAACGACAGCCTCGGTCACGTCGCGGGCGACCATCTGCTGCAGCAGGTCGCGCGCTGCTTCGAGACGGTGATCTCCGACGAGATGACGGCGGGACGCCTCGGCGGCGACGAGTTCGCCATCGTCATCCCCTCGGTGACGAGCCAGGCCGAGGTCGAGCAGCTCTGCCTCGCTCTGGTCGGCGCGCTTCAGGGCCCCTTCCTCTATCGCGACCAGCGCCTCTTCGTCGGCGCCAGCATCGGCGCCGCGTTCGGGCCGGGCGACGGCGACAGCGTCGAGGAGCTGGTCCGCAACGCCGACCTCGCGCTCTATCGGGCGAAGGCCGGCAACGGCAACGACATCCGCTTCTACGAGCCGAGCTTCCACGCCCATGCCGAGGAGCGCCGCAAGATCGAGCTGGCGCTGCACGGCGCGGTCGACGCCGGCGAGTTCACGCTCAATTACCAACCCGTGGTCGACGCCGGGACGCTGCAGATCCGCAGCTTCGAGGCGCTGCTCCGCTGGCACAGCCCTGAACTCGGCCAGATCTCGCCCGCCAAGTTCATCCCGATCGCCGAGGAGACCGGCATGCTCGGGCGGATCGGCGAATGGGTGCTGCGCACCGCCTGCATCGAGGCAATGAGCTGGCCTACGGATATTTCGATCGCGGTCAACGTCTCGCCCAAGCAGCTGCACGATCCGGGTTTCATCGTCACGCTCGTTTCCGCGCTCACCCAGGCAGGGCTCGAGCCGCACCGGCTCGAGCTCGAGGTGACCGAGACCGTCTTCCTGGAGTTGACCGGCTCGACCAAAAAGATCCTTCAGCAGATCCAGAGCCTTGGAGTGCGCCTCGCGATGGACGATTTCGGCACCGGCTATTCCTCGCTGGGCTATTTGCGCCAGGCCGATTTCGACACGCTGAAGATCGATCAGAGCTTCGTTCGCGCGATCTCGCTGGAGGATCCGGAGAGCACCGCGATCATCCGCGCCGTCGTCGCGCTGGCCGGGAGCCTGGGCATGAAGACGGTGGCCGAGGGGGTCGCCACCGAGGAGCAGCTCCAACTCGTCCGCACCCTTGGATGCGACCGCATCCAGGGCTATATCTTCTCCCGCCCGGTCACCGGGAACAGCGCCCGCGCCCTGCTCGGTCAGCCGAAGAGCCGCGCCGCCGCCTGAGCCTTGCGGACGTCGCCCAGCTACTTGCCACCCCAATGCCGCGCGGTTAAGGCGCGCGGGCCTAGGAGTGTAGCTCAGCTGGTAGAGCATCGGTCTCCAAAACCGAGGGTCGTGGGTTCGAGTCCCTCCACTCCTGCCACTTTCCGGGGGCACCGAAGGCGATGGCGGGGGCGCGTCCCGCCGGTTTCCGAGGGCGCCGAAGGCGGACCGAGCGATAGCGGGAGCAGGTTCCGCCCATTCCCCGATGACCGAAGCGAGGCCGGCCGGATGACCGCGCCGAGCCAATTCGGGGACCGCCACACGCCTCTTGCCCGCGGCCCGGCCGGCGGCTAGAAGCCCGGCCAATCCGGCATGGGTAAGGGCGGCGCCAGTTCCAAGGGACTGGGCAGCGGGGCCTTGCCCGAACGGGCGGCACTGGCATTCGCCCGCCGGGCGATTATGTATTATGTTAAGGGCCGCCCGATCATTTTCAGGGCAAGTCCGGGCAAGGAAGGCGAGACCAAGGTGGCGAGAGTCAATCCCGGAGAATTTTTGAGGCAGGTCCGCGCCGAGAGCGCGAAGATCGTCTGGCCGAGCCGCAGGGAAACGATGATGACCGCGGTCATGGTCGTGATCATGACGACCCTGCTCGCCCTCTTCTTCTTCGGCGTCGATTCGGGGTTCAGCAGCCTCGTCCAGGCGCTGCTCCGCCTGCTCGGCTAAAGTTTCAAAACGCAAAGGCGATCCATGTCCCGCTGGTACATCATCCACGCTTATTCGGGCTTCGAGAACAAGGTCCGCGATTCGATCATGGCGGAAGCGACCCGCATGGGCCTCCAGCAGGCGGTCGAGGAGGTCGAGGTGCCGACCGAGAAGGTCACCGAGGTCCGCCGCGGCAAGAAGGTGACGAGCGACCGTAAATTCTTCCCCGGCTACGTCCTCGCCAAGCTGGCGATGAACGACGACGTCTACCACCTCGTCAAGAACACCCCCAAGGTGACCGGCTTTCTGGGCTCGAGCGGCAAGCCGCAGCCGATCAGCGACGCCGAGGCCGCCCGCATCCTCAACACCAAGGACGAAGCCGCCAAGGCCGAGCCCAAGCAGCGGATCAGCGTCGACTATGAGATCGGCGACAATGTGAAGGTGCTGGACGGGCCGTTCGCCTCGTTCAACGGCTTGGTCGAGGAGCTCGATTTCGAGAAAGGGCGCGTGAAAGTGGCCGTCTCGATCTTCGGGCGGGCGACGCCGGTGGAGCTGGAATTCGAACAGGTGGAACGGGTTAAATGAGACGCGTTCCAGCCTGAACTCGATTTGGATTCAGCTTAGCTCAACCTCTCTCTCCCGCGCATGGACACCGGCTCGGAGGCCGTCGCGCTTCCGCCTTGACAGGCGCCCCCGTTAACTAAAGCATGCCGCTCGTGCCTTACGACCGGAGGGGGGCGCTGATCGCCTTAGGGGCGACCTTGCTGTCGCCCGCGCTTGCGTTCGCCCAGAGCGCTCCGGATCCGCGCCAGCCGATCCGCTACCTCGAGCGCGCGCTGACGCCCGCCGACGGCCGCGTGCCCGCGCCCGCCGCCGTCCGCGCGGCGGTGGAGCGCTCGTTCGACACCGGCGCGATCGCCCGTGCCGTGCTCGCCAGCCACGCTAATGGCGCCACGGCGGCGCAGCTGGCCCGATTTCGCGAGGCGCTGACCGGCCGCATCGTCCGCGACCTGCTGAGGCGGTTGCGCCCCGACCGACGGGGACAGCTCGAAATCACGCACAGCCGGCCGATCGGCGCAGGCGAGTGGCTGGTCACGTCGCGGGTTCTCGTCCCGGGGGAACGACCGCGCGCGATCGGCTGGCGGGTCGGCGCCTCGCGGGGCGCGCCACGGATCAGCGACGTCCTAGGCAGCGGCACGAGCATGGTCCGCGTGCTACGCAACGAATATGGCGGCGCGCTGCGCCGGCTCGGCATCGACGGCGTCGCGACGCGAATGGAGGAAAGGAACCGGCGGCGGCCCGGCTGATCCAGGTCGGGATAGAAAGGGGGGAGGCACTATGCAGGATGGCGATGCGATCCTCGTCATCGAGGGCGTGCGGCGCGAGTTCGATGGCGGCAGCATCGTCGCGCTCGACGGCGTATCGCTGTCCATCGGCCGGCGCGACCTGACCGCCGTCCACGGACCCAACGGCAGCGGCAAATCCACCCTGCTCAACCTCATGGGCGGGCTGGACTTGCCGACAAGCGGCACGGTGAGCTTCGACGGCCGGCGCTCGCCCAAGCCGGCGGAATGGACCGCGCTGCGCGCCGGGACGATCGGCATCATCTTCCAGGAGTTCAACCTTCTGCCGACGCTCACCGCCTCGGAAAACGTCCAGGTGGCGATGTTCGGCGTCGTGCCGAGCCCGGCCGAGCGTCGCGATCGGGCGATCGCCCTGCTCGACGAGGTTGGGATCGGCCATTGCGCCGGGCGGTTCCCGCCGCAACTGTCCGGGGGCGAGCGGCAACGGGTGAGCATCGCCCGCAGCCTCGCCAACGGCCCCGTCCTGCTGCTCGCCGACGAGCCGACCAGCAACCTCGACAGCAAGGCCGGCGCGGCGCTGATCGAGCTCCTGATCGCGCTGTGGCGCGAGCGCGGGATCGCCCTGGTCATCGTGACCCACGACCGGGCCGTGCTGGAGAGCTGCGCGCGGCGGATCGGGATGATGGACGGGAGGGTGACCGAGGATGTCCGCGGCTAGCGCCCCGATGCGATGGCTCGGCCTCGTCGCGCGGAACCTGCTGCGCCGGCCGGGGCGCGCCGCCTTCACGCTGCTCGGCGTCGCGCTCGCGGTCGCCAGCTACGTGGCGCTGACCGGGCTCGCGCGCGGCATGATCGAAGGCGCCGGCGCGAGCCATGACGAGCGCGGGGTCGACCTGATCGTGACTCACCGCGGCATGGTCGACATGTTCGCCGGCTCGCTGCCGGACTCCCTTGCCGCGGCGATCGGGAGCCAGCCCGGCGTCGCCGAGGTCGCGGCCGAGCTCGATACCGCGCTCGAGCTCGGCGACGGCCAGGCGGTCGTGGCGGGTTGGCGCCGCGACCAGTTCACCTTTCGCGAGATGCGCCTGCGCGGAGGCCGCCTGCCCCGAGACGGGCAGGCCGAAGTCGTGCTCGGCGACCTCCTCGCGGAGGCGGCGGACGTGGACCTGAACGGCGAAATCGAGCTCAACTTCGAGCGGTTCCGCGTGGTCGGCATCTCGGCCTACGAAACCGGCTATCTGCGCAACATGGCGATCATGCCGCTGCCGAACCTGCAGGCGCTGCTCGCCCGCCCGGGGCAGGCGACCCTGGTCCAGGTGCGTCTCCAGCAGCCCGGCGATGCCGACGCGCGCGAGGCGGCGCGCGCGCGCATCGCGGCGCTGCGTCCGAATCTCAGCGTCTCCACCACCGCCGAGGCGATGCGCTCCAGCCGCCTGATCCAGATGATCGATTCGACGTCCCTCGCCATTTCGATCGTGGCGCTCGCGATCGGCTGCCTCTCGGTGCTCAACACGCTGGCGATGGGGGTGGAGGAGCGCACCCGCGAAATCGGCATTCTCTCGGCGATCGGCTGGAGCAGACGGCGAATCCTGGCGCTCATCCTTTCGGAGGGCTTCGTGCTTGCCGGGATCGGCGGGCTGGTCGGCGTGCTGCTGGGGTGGGTTGGGCACAATGTACTCGTGGACTCGCTCACCCCCGGCGGCGGGCTATCGGCTTCGGCGATGGTCGGGCAGGCGGTCCGGGCAGAGGTCGCGGCGCTACTGGTCGGCCTAACGGGTGCGCTGGTGCCCGCCTGGCGTGCTTCGCGGCTGGCGCCGGCGGCTGCGCTGAGGCACCAATGATGTGGCGCGCGGCCGACACCCCGCTGGCGCCGCCACGGACATTCCAGCGGCCCGATCCGCCCGCCCCGGAGCCGCCTGCTTCCGACCTTTCGGTGATGCGGCTGGTCGCGCGGCTGCGATCCAACGGGATCGTCGCCTGGCCCGAACGCGCCTATCGCGAGTCATTTCTCCACCGTCGTTACCTCGGCGTCGACTCCTATCTGGTCAATGATCCGGACGAGGCGCGGCGCATCTTCCTGGCCGATGTGGACGTCTTCGAGCGGCCGCTCGGATTCCGGCGGCTCTATCGCCCCATCTTCGGCGGCGGGCTGTTGCTGGCGGAAGGAGCACAGTCGCGCAAGCAACGTCGACGCATCGCGCCCGCCTTCTCGGCCCGCCACGTCGAGCGCCTCATTCCGCGATTCCTCGCGGTCGGCTCACGGATGCTCGTCCGCCTGGCGGGGGAGAGTCACGCCAATCTCTCGAAGGCATTCCAGGACGCCGCCATCGACGCGATTGGCTCGGCGGCGCTTTCGGTTTCGCTCGATCCCATCTCTTCGCGCATCGCCGCATTTCGGACGAGCTATTTCCGTTGCGGCGCCCGGGTTTCGATCTTCGATCATTTCGCGCGCCGCGAGGGAGACTTTTTCCTCGATCACGGCATCCGAGGCCGTTCGGGGCGTATCGGACGCGCGATCGTCGCGGAAATCATCGAGCTGCGGCGAAATCGATCCGAGGACGCGCTCGGAGCGCCGGATTTGCTGGACCTTCTGCTCGCGGCCCAGCGAGCGAATCCTGAGTCACTGACCGATGTGGATATTCTCGACGAAGTCGCGACGATTCTCGGCACGGGCTTCGATACGGCCGGGCGCAGCATGTTTTGGCTCGCATTCCTGCTGGCTATTCGGCCCGAGGCGCAAGCCGTCGTGCGCGATGAAGTGCGACGATTTCGGCCCGGCGAGGTGCGCCATTTGGCTGACCTCGACCGCTGGCCTTATCTACGACAGTGCCTTTGGGAAGCGATGCGCCTATATCCGCCGCTGCAAGGAATCGTGCGCGTGCCGCTCGGTCCAGTCGAGATCTGCGGCCAGCGTGTGGAACCGCGATCCTATGTGGCGGTGTCACCTTGGGTGATGCACCGGCATCACATGCTGTGGGATCGGCCGAGCGCTTTTGTGCCGGAGCGTTTTCCGGTCGATCCTGTCGCGGCGATGCGCACACGGGGGTTCATTCCGTTCGGGATGGGCGCGCGCACCTGCATCGGCGCGGCATTCGCTCTGGCCGAGATCACTCTCCTCCTTGCTCAGCTGTTCGAGCGCTATGAGATCGGGCTTGGCGACAATCACTCGGTTATGCCCATGTCGATTGTCACCACAATTCCCAGCGTCGAGCCGATGTTCCGGCTGCGGACGCTCGCACCGTGACTCCCTGGAGCCTCCTCATCCCTGATTCCGCGACGCAGGAATGGAGGCGGCGCGGCGGATTCGCCGCTGAGTTGAGGCGCAGGACACGGGCGGGCCTGACTCCAGCCGACTCCCGATCCATCCCGCTGGCGACCGGCCCGGTAAGCGTCAAAGACGACCGCGCTAGCGGTTCTTCAGGTTGCGCTTCCTCCAATCCCTGAGCATCCATCAGCCTTCCCCCCGATCAAGTCCGGGGTATGGCTGACAGGCCCTGCTACTCCTTCGACTGGCCCAGCTAGAAAGGCTCGCCAAGGCACCATCGTGCCGTGACGTCGATCGGGCTCGGCTTCGCCGACCCGTCGGCCGGCGTGCGCCGTCTCGTTTCGCTGCTAACGAGCGCTACGCGCTCGCTTCGCTGCTCAACGGCGGCTTCGCTTCCAATCCTTGAGGCGCCAGCCGCCGAAGAGTGCCCGATCCGGATCGTGCTTCCCCTTCTTCGGGTCGGCCTTCGACCACCCCGTCACCTGCTCCAGCGAAGGGATCGCCGGAAGCTCGTCGCCGGGGAGATTCCAGTCGCCGGCCTGCTCCCAGCGGGCGGCGCGGCGCATCGCTTCCTCCTCGGCTTCGACCTTCTTCTCGTGGGTCCACATCGCGGCGAGGCGCTGGCGGTGGGTCTCGTCGGATTCGCCGCGCCGGCGGCGGTAGGGACTCGCTTCGCTCGCTGCCCCTCCACCATGCTTCGGCTGCGCGGTCGCAAGATCCCCCGGACCTTGCTCACATGCTCGCTCCCCCTCCCCGAGAATCTCGGGCGGATTATGCTGGCTATGGACGCTTGCGTTTCGGGAAGGGCGTCCCGGGAAGCTTGAGCGGCGGGGCGCGGAGCGCGCGCAGGGCCTGATCGACGGTCAGGCCCTCCTGCCATTCGAGATCGGCCTCGGTCTGAATCCACGGCGCGCGCGCCGCCTCGATCGCGGCGGCGGTGGCACGG
>NZ_JBQTJC010000043.1:0-9989 GCF_052387495.1 Sphingosinicella sp.
GGGAAGACGTGGCCCGGCGTGACGATATGCTCCGGGCCCTTTGCGGCGTCGATCGCGACCGAGATGGTGCGCGCCCGGTCGGCGGCGGAGATGCCGGTCGTCACCCCCTCCCTCGCTTCGATCGAGACGGTGAAGGCGGTCTCGTGGCGGGTGCCGTTCGAGCGGCTCATCGGCGCCAGGCCGAGCGCATCGACCCGCTCGCGGGTCAGCGCGAGGCAGATCAGGCCGCGGCCGTGCTTGGCCATGAAATTGATCGCGTCGGGCGTCGCCATCTGCGCGGGGATGACGAGGTCGCCCTCATTCTCGCGGTCCTCGTCGTCGACGAGGATGAACATGCGGCCGTTGCGCGCCTCGTCGATGTTCGCCACGGCGCGCGCCATCACGCCGCGGCTGCCACCGGCGAGGAAGCGCGCGAGCTTGCCGAGCGTCTCGGCGGTCGGGTTCCAGTCCGAATCGCCGAGCTTGCGCAGGGAGTTGGGATGGAGGCCGGCGGCGCGGGCGAGCCCGGCCCGGCTCATCTCGCCGCCGGTGACAAGCTCGCAGACGCGGTCGATCAGGAGAGTGCTCATATGTGCGGCGTATCACACTGTAATGTGATCTTGCAATACGGAATCACACCACAGCGGCGCGCTGCTCCATCATGCGGCCGAGATAGCGCGCCAATATGTCGATTTCGATGTTGACCCGGCGTCCCGCCGTCACATCGCCGAACGTCGTCTGGCCGGCCGTATGCGGGATCAGGTTGAGCGTGAAGCGGACGCCGCCGTCGGGCGCGTTCCCCACCTCGTTCAGGGTCAGCGAGACGCCGTCGAGCGCGATCGAGCCCTTCGACGCGACATAAGGCGCGACCTCCGCCCCGGCGAGAATCGCGATCCGGGTCGAATCGCCGATCGCGTCGACCGCGACGATCTCGCCGATCCCGTCGACATGGCCGGTGACGATATGGCCGCCCAACTCGTCGCCCACCTTGAGCGCGCGTTCGAGATTGAGCCGCGATCCCTCCACCCAGAGCCCGGGCGCGGTGCGGCTCTGCGTTTCCGCCGAGACGTCGACGGCGAACCAGTCCTCGCCTTTGTCCACCACGGTCAGGCAGACCCCCGAGCAGGCGATCGACGCGCCGAGATCGACCGTCGCCATGTCGTAGCCGCAGCCGATGCGAAGGCGCAGGTCGCCGCGCGCCTCGACGGCCTCGATTCGGCCGATATCGGTGACGATTCCAGTGAACATCAGCGGGTGCGCTCGTAGACTTCGAGCCGGTCGCTGCCAAGCGCGCGCGTGTCGGCAAGGCGCCAGCGGCCGTGCGCGTCCGCCAGACCGGCGAGGCCGATATCGCCGACCGCGGCCTTGCCGTCGCCGATCAGGATCGGGGCGCGATAGACGAGCAGCCGGTCGACCAGGTCTGCGGCAAGGAAGGAAGCCGCCGCGCCGGCGCCGCCTTCGACGAGCAGGTCGTTGACGTCGCCGAGACTGAAAATCTCTTCCGGAGATGCAAGTTTGGCCCAGCCTTCGGGTGCCTCGCCCCGGGTGAGCAGCGCGCGGCGCGGCGAGCGGTCCTCGAGCCCGGGCAGGCGCACGTCGAGTTGCGGTGCGTCCGCCTCGTTCGTGCCCCGCCCGACCAGGATCATGTCGGCCCGCGCCCGTTCGAGATGGGCGTGGGCGCGGGCATCCTCGCCGGTGATCCATTGCGATTCGCCCGACGCGAGCGCGATCCGCCCGTCGATCGACAAGGCGAGCTTCAGGGTGACGAACGGCCGCCCACGGCGGACGCGGCTGAAGAAGCCGGCCATGCTGGCTTCCGCCGCCTCGCGCCCGAACCCCGTCTCCACCGCGATACCCACCGCGCGGAGCCGCTCGGCCCCGGCACCATTGGTGCGCGGATCGGGATCGTCCGCCGCGATCACGACCCGCGCCGGCTTGGCGGCGGCGAGCAGGTCCGCGCAGGCCGGCCCGCGCCCACTCTCATGCGCGCAGGGCTCGAGCGAGACATAGACGGTCGCGCCTTCCGCCGCCGCGCCCGCCTGCGCCAGCGCCACCGCCTCGGCATGGGGGCGCCCGCCCGGCTGGGTCCAGCCGCGACCGACGACCTCGCCGTCCTTGACGATGATGCAGCCGACATGGGGGTTGGGCGCGGTCCGGCCGCGGCCGCGCTCGCCGAGCGCGATCGCCGCGTCCATCCAGCCTTGGTCGCTCAAATGCCCAGCCGGTTGAGCTGGTCGTCCAGCCGCTGGAATTCCTGCCGGCGCGCGCGCTCGCGGGCCTCGCGCTCGGCCTGGTCGGTCCTCTGCTTGGCCTTGATCTCCTCGTCGGTCCGGGTGACCGGCCAGGAGTTGACGTAATAGATGGTCTGGACCGGCCGGACGTTGTGTCCGCTGTCGATATAGAATGCGGCGACGATGCCGATCGGGATCAGCACGGCGAGCACCGCCGCGAGCCACTGGTGGCGCGGACGGTTCGCCCAGAAGGCCTTCATGTCCTGCCAGAGGAAGCGGGGCGAAGCGGGGCGGGGCAGCGGCATAGGGCCTAAGATAATGCCCCCGCGCCGCCGCCGCCAGCCCCGCCGCCAACACGTCGGTTGTCGCGGGTTACGCGTCCTCGATCCGGAAGTGCAAAGTCAGCACCTTGCTGCTCTCCACCGGTCGGCCGTCGAGCGTCGCCGGGCGGAAGCGCCAGCGGGTCAGCGCCTGCCGCTCCGCCGCCGCCCAGAAGGCGTCGCTGGTCGCCGAGACCCGCTCCACCGCACGCACTCGCCCGTCCGTGCCGATGGTCACGCGGATGCGCACCGTGCCGCCGCGCTGCGCCCGCTGCTCCGCGGCCGGATAAGGCGGCCGGAGCATCGCCGCATAGCGCGGGTCGAGCTCCGCCTCGCGGCGCACGGGGACGTGCGCGGGCGGATCGGGCACGACCGTGCCGCCTCCGCCGCCGATCGGCGGGCCGATCGGGCCGACCGGCTCACGCTGCACCTCCCTGATTCGATTCTCGGGTCGCGGCGGCAGGTCGGGAATTTGCGGCGTGACCACCGTCATCCGCTGCTCCGGCACCTGAATTGGCTCGGGGGGCACTTCCGGCGGAACGTCCGGCAGCGGGATGAAGGTCACCTTGGTTCGCGGGAACAGATGCTTGCTGATCTCCGGCCCCTTCACCAGCGCGACCGCGCCGAGCACGCCGGCATGCAATGCGACGACCAAAGCGAGGCTGGCGGGGCTTGCCCGCTTCTGCTCGAAAAAGCCTCCTTGCGACATGGCTCCTCTCCTTTCGCAAACGACTCAGGCGGCGCCATGTTACACTATATCGTGATGATATACTATCCCTGAAATCAGCGGCGAGCATCCGCCCGCCATTGCGCAACCAAAAGCTCAACCTGAAGCTGCGGCGCTGAGCCGGACGATCGCCTCGTCCCGCCCGATCAGCGGCAGCAGCACCGCCATCTCGGGCCCGCTCTCCCGCCCGGTCAGCGCGAGGCGCAACGGCCGGAACAAGGTCTTGCCGGAACGGCCCGTGCTCTCCTTCAGCCTCGCCGTCAGCGCCGCCCAGGGCGCCTCGGCCCAGTCGATCGCCTCGGCCGCATCGGCGGCGGCGGCGAGGAAATCGCGATCCTCCGCCGGCGCCGCCCGCTCGACGTGGCCGTGGAGAATCTCCCACCAGTCGCCCGCCTCGGCCACCGTCTTGAGGTTCGGCCGCAGCGCGGCCCAGTCGTCCGCACCCATGCCGGGCGGCAGCCGGTCGCGGACCCGATCGTATTCGAGCTGGTGGACGATGCGCGCGTTGAGCGCGGCGAGCTCGTCCAGATCGAACCGCGCCGGCGCGCGCCCGAAGGTAGCGAAGTCGAAGCTCTCGATCAGCGGACCAGCGCTCGCGAACGGCTCGACCGGCAGGCTGGTCCCGATCCGCGCCAGCTTGGCGACCAGCGCCTGCGGCTCGATCCCCGCCTCGCGCAGCGCCTCCACCCCGAGCGAGCCCAGCCGCTTCGACAATTTCCCTTCCGAGCCGACCAGCAGAGCCTCGTGCGCGAAGGCGGGCGGGGCGGCGCCCAGCGCCTCGAACATCTGCAGCTGCAGCCCGGTATTGGTGACATGGTCCTCGCCGCGCACAACGTGGGTCACGCCCATCTCGATATCGTCGACTGTGCTCGGCAGCATGTAGAGCCAGGAGCCGTCCTCGCGGCGGATCACGGGATCGCTGAGCAGGCTCGGATCAAGATGCTGATGACCCCGGATCAGATCGTCCCATTCGATCTTCGCGGCGTGATCGAGCTTGAAGCGCCAATGCGGTCGTCGTCCCTCCGCCTCCAGCTTCGCCTTGTCCGCCTCGCTCAGCGCGAGCCCCGCGCGGTCGTACACCGGGGGCTTTCCGCGCCCCAGCAGCACCTTGCGCTTGAGCTCGAGCTCCTGCGCCGTCTCATAGGCCGGATAGGCGCGGCCCGCCTCGACCAGCCGGGCCAGCGCCGAATCGTAGCGATCGAACCGCGCCGACTGGCGATATTCCTCGTCGGAAACGAGGCCGAGCCAGGCGAGGTCGGCGCGGATCGCGCCCGCATGCTCCTCGCGGCTCCGCTCCCGGTCGGTGTCGTCGAGCCGGAGCAGGAAGCGTCCGTCATGCTTCTTCGCCCACAGCCAATTGTGCAGCGCGGCGCGGATGTTGCCGACATGGAGCCTTCCCGTCGGCGCGGGGGCGAAGCGGGTGACGACGCTCATCGCCCGCGGCTCTATTCGCCGCCGCCGCGCCGGGCAACGCCCTTGCCTTCGCGGCCTCGCCCCTTAAAGGGAGCGCCATGAAGCTGATGTCGGGCAATTCCAATCCGCCGCTCGTCCAGGCGATCGCCCAATATCTCGAGCTCCCGATCACCAAGGCGAGCGTGCGGCGCTTCGCCGACGAGGAGATTTTCGTCGAGATCAACGAGAATGTTCGCGGCGAGGACGTCTTCATCGTCCAGTCGACCTCCTATCCCGCCAACGACAATCTGATGGAATTGCTGATCTGCATCGACGCGCTCAGGCGCGCCTCGGCCAAGCGGATCACCGCCGTCCTCCCTTATTTCGGCTATGCCCGGCAGGACCGCAAACCAGGTCCGCGCACGCCGATCTCGGCCAAGCTGGTCGCCAATCTGATCACCGTCGCCGGCGCCAACCGGGTGCTTTCCATCGATCTTCACGCCGGTCAGATCCAGGGCTTCTTCGATATCCCGACCGACAATCTCTACGGCGCGCCGGTCATGTCGGCGGACATCCAGGCGCGCTTTTCCGGCAAGCCGATCACCGTGGTCTCGCCCGACGTCGGCGGCGTCGTCCGTGCCCGCGCGCTCGCCAAAAGGCTCGACAACGCCCCGCTCGCCATCGTCGACAAGCGCCGCGAGCGGGCCGGCGAATCCGAGGTGATGAACATCATCGGCGACGTCGAAGGACGCTTCTGCATCCTGATCGACGACATCGTCGATTCGGCCGGCACCTTGTGCAACGCCGCGGCGGCGCTGAAGGAGGGCGGGGCCGAGGACGTCATCGCTTATTGCACCCATGGCGTGCTTTCCGGCGGGGCCGTGGCGCGGGTCGACAAATCGGTGCTGAGCGAGCTCGTCGTCACCGATTCGATCGCCGCCTACGAAGCCGCCGACGCCTGCGCCAAGATCCGCCTCCTCACCATCGCGCCCCTGCTCGCCGAAGCGATGAAGCGGATCGCGGAGGAGGCCTCCGTCTCCAGCCTGTTCGACTGACGTGGCGGACGCGCGGCCCAACATCATCCAGGTCACGCCCTTCCTTGGCGTTCGCGATCTGAAGGCCTCGCTCGATTTCTATACCGGCATCCTTGAATTCGGTGCCTACGCCGTGGGCGGCGGCTATGCCTATCTCGAGCGCGAGCGCGCGGCGATCCGCCTGCTCGAAGTTGGCGCGGACGAGGTGCCCACGATCCACCTGCTGAGCTGCTACTTCGACGTTCATGACGTCGAGGCCGAATTTGCCCGTCTGGCCGAGCGGCTGGCGACGCTGCCGGCCGATCGCTGGCGCGGCCCCGTCGACCAGAAATACGGCCAGCGCGAGCTGACCGTCCGCGATCCGGACGGCCACCTCGTCATCTTCGGCCAGGGCATCGGCCCAAATGCGGACCAATGGGACTATCGCTTTCAGGCGGGATCGGCCCAGGGATCGTAGCTCCCGAAGCTCCAGACATAGCCTTCGGGATCGCGCGCCGAATAGACGCGGCCGCCGTAATCCTGGTCCTCCGGCTCGGAGATGATCTCGGCGCCCGCCGCCCGGGCCCGGGCGGCGTGGCCATCGACATCGTCGATGACGACATAGGGCGCCTGCGTGTTGCCGCCGGCCTGCGACACGGTCTTCAGCCCTGCCTTCCGCGCCCAATCCGAATCGGTCACGCTGGCGAGCATGATCATGTTGCCCCGGTCGGTGAGCTGGGCGTGATGGATGAGCGACGGGTCCTTATCATCGGAATGAACGACGTGGCGGGCGAAGCCAAAGGAGTCACAAAGGAAGTCGATCGCAGCGGGCGCGTTTTGGTAGCGCAGACACGGGATGATGGCGGGCTTGACGGTCATGTTCGCTCCTCCTGAAGCCGATGTCCCGCTTTGCTAGCCGCTTTTCCGTCGCCCGCCTTGTAGGATTGGCACCTCAATCGTGGCGCACGCCGCCCTCACCGGGGATGAGGCGCGCGCGGAGCTCGCCGGGGGTCATGCCGGAAAAGTCGTGCACCTCGCGAGTGAGATGTGCCTGGTCGACATAGCCGGATTCGGCGGCGAGGCCGGCGAGGCTGTCGCCGGGTGCCCTGGCGATCGCCGCCGTGAAGCGCTCGAAGCGGGCTAGGCGGCGGTAGCGGTCTGGCGAGAAGCCGGTGGCGGCGCGGAAGCGGCGGACGAAATGCTTGCGGCTCCAGCCGATCTCGCTGGCGAGCGCGCTGGTGATCGGTCCGGACGCGGCGGCGAGCCGGCCCATCGCCCAGGCGACGGCGCGATCTTCCTCATCAGCCTCGGCGAAGCGCGATACGAGGAAGCGGTCGAGCCGGGCGAAGCGGCCCTCGGCATGATCGGCCTCGCACAGCGCGCCGCCGAGATCGTCGGCCGGACTTCCGATCAGGTCGCGCAAAGGCACGACGCAATTGGCGAGCTCGGCAAGTGGCACGCCGCAGACGGCGGCGAGGCTGGCGAGTGGCATGAAGACGTGGATGCCGGCCTGCGGTCCCAGCGCGCGCGACAGTGAGGTGGCATCGGCGATGCCGCCAGCGAAGGCCTCGCCCGCCCGCACCGTCACCATCCCGCCGTCGGCGCCGGTGATCTCGAGCGGCGCCCCCAGCGCATAGATCAGCACACCCTCGGTCGCCGCCAGTTCGCGCCGCGCGGCGAAGCTCGCCGTCTCCTCCCAATAGTCGCTGTAATGGCCGATCCGGCCGCGGAGCGCCGGGGCCGGAAGCGCCTCGGCGATGGCCCAGCGGTCGACGCCGTCGTCATGGACGCGAACCCGGCTGGGGCGGCGAGTCTCCATGGCTCGGCTTTAGGCCAGGTGTCTTGCTTTTTCGAGGCCCGCCCCATATAGGCGCAACGCTTTCCAGCCTCTGGAAGAACGAACTGCCCGGCCGACAAGGGCTGCCGTGGCCGTTCTCAAACGTCGCGCAAGCGCCAAAGGAGACAAAATGCCCAAGCTCAAGACCAAGAGCGGTGTGAAGAAGCGCTTCAAGCTCACCGCCACCGGAAAGATCAAGCACGGCGTGGCCGGCAAGCGCCACCGCCTGATCAGCCACAATGGCAAGTACATCCGCCAGAACCGCGGCACCGACGTGCTCGCCGACGCCGATACGGCGCGGGTGAAGCTCTGGGCGCCCTACGGCCTGAAATAAGGAGGTACTGACAGATGGCACGCATCAAGCGCGGGACCACCACCAAGGCCCGTCACAAAAGGATCCTGGAGCAGGCGAAGGGCTATTACGGCCGCCGCAAGAACACGATCCGCATCGCCCGTCAAGCGGTCGAGAAGGCCGGCCAATACGCCTATCGCGACCGCAAGGTGAAGAAGCGGTCTTTCCGCGCGCTCTGGATCCAGCGGATCAACGCCGCGGTGCGCATGGAAGGCCTCACCTACGGCCAGTTCATGCACGGCCTGAAGCTCGCCGGCGTCGATCTGGACCGCAAGGTCCTCGCCGACATCGCGATGCACGAAGGCGACGCCTTCAAGGCGATCGTCGCCCAGGCGAAAGGCGCGCTGCCCGCCGCCTGACGCTTCGGCGCAGCGACTTTTCCGAAAGGGCGCGGGGAGCGATTCCCGCGCCCTTTCCCTTGGCTCAGTCGAGCCGTTCGTAAGCCGGCAGGGTGAGGAACTCGGCGCAGTCGTCGGCGAGGACCAGCTTCTCGAACAGGCGGCGCGCCTCGGCGAGGCGGTCGGTGGCGGGTAGGGGCGCCATTTCTTCCTCGACCAGCGCTTCGAAGAGGTCGCGGGTGAAGGTCCGACCGTCGTCGAGCGCCGCACCGAACTTCAGCCACTGCCAGAGCTGGGTGCGGCAGATCTCGGCGGTCGCCGCGTCCTCCATCAGATTGTAGAGCGGGACCGCGCCGCGCCCGCCGAGCCAGGCGGCGATGTACTGAATGCCGACGCGGATATTCTCGCGCACGCCCGCTTCGGTGCGCGGACCCTCGTGCAGGTTGAGCATCTGGTTGCGCATCACGCCGCTGTCGATGCGGCGGTCGAGCTGGTTGGGGCGGTCGAACACTTCGAGCGCGACGGGGACCAGCGCCGGGTGGGCGACCCAGGTGCCGTCATGGCCGTTCGCCGCCTCGCGCCGCTTGTCGGCGCGGACCTTGGCGAAGGCGGCGTCGTTCGCCGCTTCGTCGCCCTTGACCGGAATCTGCGCGGCCATCCCGCCCATCGCGAAGGCGCCGCGGCGGTGGCAGGTTTCGATCAGCTTCAGCGAGTAAGCGGCGAGGAAGGCCCTATCCATCGTCATCGCCGAGCGGTCGGGCGTCAGCCGCTCGGAGTTGCGGCCCAAGCGCTTGATATAAGAGAAGATATAGTCCCAGCGGCCGCAATTGAGGCCGACGATATTCTCGCGCAGCGCGTAGAGAATCTCGTCCATCTCGAAGGCGGCTGTGATCGTCTCGATCAGCACGGTCGCCTTGATCGTGCCGCGCGGCAGGCCGAGCCGCTCTTCGGCGAAGCCGAAAACGTCGCTCCACAGCGCCGCCTCGCGGTGATTTTCGAGCTTGGGCAGGTAGAAATAGGGGCCGGAGCCCGCCGCGAGCGCGGCTTTCGCGTTGTGCCAGAGATAGAGGCCGAAATCGAACAGGCCGCCGGCGACCGGCGCGCCCTCGACCTCGAAATGGCGCTCGTCGAGATGCCAGCCGCGCGGGCGGACGAGCAGGACGGCGAGCGCGTCGCCCAGGGCATAATGCTTGCCGCTCGCCGGATCGTCGTAGCTGAGCGTACCTTGCCAATAGTCCCGGAGATTCGCCTGGCCCTCGACCAGATTGCCCCAGGTCGGCGCCGTCGCGTCCTCGAAATCGGCCATGAAGCATTGCGCCCCGGAATTGAGCGCGTTGATGACCATCTTCCGGTCGGTCGGCCCGGTGATCTCGACCCGCCGGTCCATCAGGTCGGCGGGGATCGGCGCGACCTGCCACTCGCTCTCGCGAATGTAAGCGGTTTCGGGCAGGAAATCGGGCAGTTCGCCCGCATCGAACGCCCGCTGCCGCTCCAGCCGGGCGGCGAGCAGCGCCCTGCGCCGCGCGTCGAAGCGACGGTGGAGCGCGGCGACGAAAGCGAGCGCGTCTTCGGTGAGGACGTCGGCGGCGCGGGGCACGTCCGGGCCCTTAAGCGCCGCCGGACGCTCGGCCAAGTCCAGCGCCGTCACTGCATGGCCTCGGCCGCGATCGAGTAACGGGTGGTGGCCGAGGCGGTGCGCGGGCAATAGGTCAGCCGCACCCATTCGTTGCGGGCCTTGTGCTCGTCCTCGAACGGGCCGACCATTTTCTCGGTGCCGGGGATCAGGGCGCGGAACTCCGC
>NZ_JBQTJC010000044.1:0-1551 GCF_052387495.1 Sphingosinicella sp.
ACACTTCTCTCTTCCGAGCTCGTCGCCGCCCCGCCTTGCTCTACATCGCCGAGCATTTGCAGGAGCGCCTGCTCTCGCCGCTGCGCGGCTGGATGGGGCATGCCGAGCCCTTCGCCTTCACCGACGATTATCGCCCCGCGCGGGGCATCGACCGCTTCCTCGCCGGCACGCCGCCGATCCTCAGCCTCGCCGCGCTCGAGGCGGGGCTCGACGCCTTCGACGGCGTGACGATGGAGCGGCTGTGGAGCAAATCGCGCGCCATGTTCGACGTCTTCGTCGGGCTGTTGGAGCTGCGCTGCCCCGAGCTCACCTGCATCACCCCGCGCGGCGAGGAGCAGCGCGGCAGCCACATCTCCTTCGCCCATCCCCACGCCTTCGAAATCTGTCAGGCGCTGATCGCGGCCGAGGTGATCGGCGATTTCCGCGCGCCCGACGTAATCCGCTTCGGCCTGACCCCGCTCTATCTCGGCTTCGAGGACATCTGGACCGGCGTCGACCGGCTGGCGAAGATCCTCGCCGAGGAAAGCTGGCGCGATCCGAAGTTCGCGGTGCGCGGCAAGGTCACCTGATCAGCCGCGCAGCCCCGCCCACGGGCCGGAGATCGCGAAGGTGAGCCCCGGCGTCTGCACGTTGACGAACAGGATCCGACCGTCCGGCGAGAAGCAGGCGCCGCAAAATTCGGCGCGGCGCGACTGGGCGTTGCGCGCGAAGTCGTAAATCCGGCCGTCCGGGGTGAGCCCGCGCAGATACTGGTCGCCGAGCCCGTCCTCGCACAGGATGAGATCGCCCCACGGCGCGATGGCGAGATTGTCGCACATGTCGAGGGTGTCGCCGCCGGGCGATTCGTAGATCAGGGTGAGGCGCCCGGGCGAACTCCCCTCATCGGCCTGACCCTCGCGCGGGCCGGGGCTGTAGCGCCAAACCTGCCCGGCGCGCGCGCCGCCGCCCTGCGTGCAGGTGAAATAGACGCTGCCGCGCCGCTGGCCCGGCAGCACGCCGAAATCCATGCCCTCGCCGCGGCAAAATTGCGCGGCGCCGGCGGCATGGCCGCGCACGGCGAGATCGGCCTCGGGCGCCTCGACATTGTCGAGCGCGACCCATTCGGTCTCGAACGAGGTGCCCGGCGCGATCCGACCAACGCCCGGCCCGTCCCAGTCCGCCGGCCAGTTGCTGGTGTTGGCCGAGCGCCAGCCTCGGATCGCCAGCGCCTGCAGCCGGCCGCCGCGCGCCATTTGCCCGCGCGCCGCCGGGAGGAAGCGGTAGAACAGGCCGAGCCGATTGTCCTCGGTGAGGTAGACGATGCCGGTGCCCGGGTCGACCGCCGCCGCCTCGTGGACGAAGCGGCCCATCGCGGTGAGCGGCACCGGCGCGACCGGCCCACTCGCGCTCGCCGGCACCTCGAAGACGAAGCCGTGCGGGCGCCGCGCGCCGCTTCCCGGGGCGACCACCGAGTCCTCGCAGGTCAGCCACGAGCCCCACGGCGTCGCCCCGCCGGCGCAATTGCCGGTCGTCCCGGCGAGCGCGAGGAAGTCGCGTTCGAGCCGCCCGGAG
>NZ_JBQTJC010000045.1:0-8425 GCF_052387495.1 Sphingosinicella sp.
AAGCGCGTGCTGGACAGCTTTGTGAGTGTGGGGTGAGCGACTTGGAGCGTGACATGGAGGAAAAAGCAGGATCGAAGCCGTCCGTCCGCAGGCGCGCCGACGAAATCAAGCCGTTCCGCTGCAAGAATCTGATCGCGGTGCTCGAAAACCCTACCGACGTGAAGAACATCGGCACGGTGATCCGCAACGTGAACGCCTTGGGTGTCGAGAAGGTCTACGTCGTCGACCCCCACCATGCACTTCCTGACGATTGGCAGGAGCTGCGCGAGGCGAAAGGCGTGTCGAAAACCTCTGTCTCGGCCGTGAAATGGACATTCGTCAAGCGCTTCGACAGCACGGATGACTGTCTCGACTACCTCGAAAAAAATAGCTTCAGGTCGATCGTCACCTCGCCTCATGTGAAGGGCAAGACCTGCATTTTTCTCCACGAAGGCGACTTCACGCTTCATCACAAGCTCGCGGTCTGGTTCGGCAGCGAGGCGATGGGGACCAGCGATCGCGCGGTCGAGCGAAGCGAGATGTGCGTCAGCATCCCGATGTTCGGCATGATCGAAAGCCTGAACCTCGGCACAAGCTCGGGCATCGTCTTGTACGAGGTGGCGAAGCAGCGCCGCGAATATCAGAGCAGGTACCGGTTGCGAAAGCGACGGGGTGAGCGCGCAGTCCCGTTGCCGACCGTCATCCCGCCTAAAACCTAGGCGCGGAGCGCATCGTCAATCCGGCCGCCGCCGGTAGTTCGGGTCACGCAGCGTAAGCATGTAAGCGACAAGGTCGTCGACCTGCCGCTCGCCCAGGTAGAAATCCATTTCCGACGGATAATTGTGCGCGCCGCGCAGCCAGGTGGAGAGCGTCTCTGCGGTCAGGCCCTCCTGGTTGGCGATTGCCGGGAACGGCGGCGCGTTCGGGTTCGAGGACGAGCCGTAGCGGCCGACCGCATGGCAACCGTTGCACGACGCCTCGGCGAACGCCTGGCCCGGCAGCGCGGTGGCCGACGCGCCCCCGGCCGGGGCGGCCGACGGGACGCTCTGACACGCCGCCAGCGGCAGCGCGACGCAGAGCAGGTGAAGCGGCTTCAATCTCATCTCCGACCTCCCGTCGTTGGCTGTCGGAGAATGAGACGACTGCCGCACGCGCGTAATGCGGAAAAACCCCTAGTCGCCTCGCGCCGCCTCAGCCTTCCGGCGCCTGGGCCGGCACCAGCAAGGCGTCGACCCGCTGCACCGCGCCGTTCGAGACCAAAGTCTCCTCGACCAGCCGGGCGCGGGCGCCGTTCGCGCCGGCGACAAGGATCGCGTCGCCCTCGCGGGTGAAGGTCAGCATGCCGCCCGCCATCGTCCGCATCTCGACCGGTTCCGTGCCGCCGCGCGCCAGCGCCGCCTCGAGATCGCGGCGGGAGACGACGCCGGGGACGATATGCGCCCGCAGCAGCGCCACTGCCTGCGGCCGCAGCGCCTCGCCCTTCAGCTCCTCGGCGCGGCCCTCGCCGAGCGCGGCGAAGGCGGAATCGTCGGGCGCGAACAGGGTGTACGGCCCGGTGCCGCCGAGCAGCTCCAGCAGCCCCGCATTGCGCGCGATCTCCTCGATCCGCCCGAGATCGCCGTCCGCCTCGATCGCCACGGCAACCGTCCCGCTGCCCGGCTCGACCGCGGCCGCGGCGCCGTTCGCTTCGGCCGCATTGTTCGCCTCGCCGCCCGTATCGCAGCCGCCGGCGAGCAGGGCCGCGGCCGCCGCGACGGCGGCGCCCCAACGCGAGAGAGTCATCTCTGTTCTCCTGTCATGCCCGGATCGCTCAGGCGAGCAACTGGATCACGGCTCGGACGAGCTGGGTGGTCGGATCGACCTGATAAAGGTAGCCGTCGCTGTAGCGGTACCACTCGTCCGGCGTGTCGTAATATTGGTCGCGATAGGCGTAGGGCACGTTGTAGACGTCGTAGCCCGCCGGCATCGCCTGGCCGATCGACCAATCGTCGCCGGCGAGCAGGCCGACCAATTGCTGGATCATCTGGGTCTCGGGATCGAGCCCGTAGACCAGCCCGTCGGCGTAGCGATAATCATAAGGGTCGTCCCAGCCGTAATAGTCGCGGTAATAATCCGGCACCGGATCATAGGCGTAGTCGGCCGGCCAGACATTGTTCAGCCAGAGCGCGCCGCCCGCCAGCGGGATGAAGCCGGCGACGATCCCCGTCGGCTCGAGCCGGTAGAGGCTGCCGTTCCAGTAGCGATACTCGTCGCCGCGATAGCGCGGCCACCAGTTCGCATACCAGCTGCGCTCGGCCTGCAGCCGGCGCAGCTGCCCGGGCGGCAGGCAGGCGGCGTTCTGCCGCGCCAGCCCCGGCGGGCAGCCGCGCACGAAGCCGCGATTCGGCGCGGTACGCAGCCGCACGATCTCGGCGGGGTTGGCGACGCGCACCGCGCGCCGTTCGATCCTGCGCTCGGCGCGGCGCTCTCCGCGGCGAACCTCACGCTCGGCCCTGCGCACGTCTTGCTCGGCGCGGCGTTCGACCCGGCGCACATTGCGCTCCTCTCCGCGCTCCGCCCGGCGGTCGGCATTGCCCTGGCCGCGATTGCCACGCTCGGCGCGCGCTTCCCGACCGCGCGAGCCGCGATCCGGCCGCGCCGCGCGCTCGCCGCGCTCGGCGGCGCGTCCGCGATTGGCGGCCTGGCCTTTGCCTTCGCCGCGGTCGCGCTGCTCGACGTCATGGCCCTTGCCGTGGCCACCCTGGCCGCGCCCCTGCCCCTGCGCGTGGAGCGGCGCCGCGAGCGCGATCGCCGCCGCGCCCGCCAGCAACATCAGGTTACGCATAAACGATCTCCATCAACTCGCGTCGGCAACGGCGGGGGCGCGCACATTGTTCCGCCCGGGGCCGGGGCGGATTCGTCCCCTGAAATGTCGATTTGATCGAATCCGGCTTATCGTTCCGGCTCCGACTCATCATGCGGCGGCGAGCCCGCGAAGGAGGAAAAGATGATCACCAATGCCGCCAGCGGCACCAACATCGCCGAGGTCGCCGAGGGCGTCTATCGGATCAACACGCCGGTCGAGATTCCTGGGGAGCAATTCTCGTTCAACCAATATCTGCTCGTCGCCGACGAGCCCCTGCTCTTCCACACCGGTATGCGCGCGCTCTTTCCGCTCGTCCGCGAGGCGGTGGCGACGGTGATGCCGGTCGAGCGGCTGCGCCACATCGCCTTCTCCCATGTCGAGGCCGACGAATCGGGGTCGCTCAACCTCTGGCTGGAGGTGGCGCCCGAGGCGACGCCGCTCTGCGGCACGGTCGCGGGGATGATCGCCGCCGACCTCGCCGACCGTCCGCCGCGCGCGCTCGCCGACGGCGAGACGCTCGATCTTGGCGGTCGCATTGTCCGCTGGATCGACGCGCCGCACGTGCCCCACGGCTGGGATTGCGGCTATCTCTACGAGGAGACCGGCCGCACCCTGTTTTGCGGCGACCTCTTCACCCAGCCCGGCACGGGCGCGAAGCCGCTGGTGGAGGACGACATCCTGACTCCAAGCGAGGAGTTCCGCCTCGCGATGGATTATTACGCGCACGGGCCGAACACCGGCGCGGTGCTCGAGAAGATGGCGGCGACTCGGCCCGAGACCCTCGCCTGCATGCACGGAAGCGCCTGGCGCGGCGACGGCGGCGCGATGGTCCGCGCACTCGCCGCCTCCCTTGCCTGAGGGCGGCGAAAGGTTTGCGCCCCCGCCGTCCCGCCCGGGGACAGGCCGAAATCGGCGCTGGCCAGAGGGCCGGAAATCCGTAGGTTCGGGCCATGGCACAGACCGGACCCACGCTCGCAGGCTTCCGCGTCCCGGCCGGGCTGGCTTTCGCGGTTAAAGGCCTCATCGTCCTCCTCGCGCTCGCCTTCGCCTGGCAGGTGACCCGCCTCGCCGCCTCCGAGAGCCGCGCGCCGGCCCCCGCGAAAGCCTCGCCCGCCACCCCCGCGCCGGTGCAGGCGCAGCGCTCGGCGCCTCCGGGCCCGGGCGGCCCGGCGATCCGCCACCTCAATCTCGACCGCCCGCTGCGCCACGGCGACTATGCCTGGGACGATTCGGGCGTGCCGCCGGGGCGGGTTCGCATCCTCGTCGATCTCGGCCGCCAGACCCTGTTCGTCTTTCGCGGCAATCACGAGATCGGCCGCGCGGTCATTCTCTACGGCACCGACGAGCAGCCGACTCCCTTGGGCACCTTCCCGATCATCGAGAAGGACGAAGATCACGTCTCCAACCTCTACGACGCGATCATGCCCTGGATGCTCCGCCTCACCAACGACGGCGTCGCGATTCACGGCTCCAACGTCCGCTACGGCTGGGCGAGCCGGGGCTGCATCGGTGTCCCCGACGAGTTCGCCGCCCTGCTCTTCGCGCAGGCGCGGCTCGGCGATCCCGTGACCGTGATCGACAGCTCCAGAGCCTCGACAGCCGCCTGAGCCTCTTCTACCCGAGGCGCATGGACCAGGCCCGCGCCGACACGCTGACCCGCACGGGGATCGACGCGCTTCGCCGCGGCGACGCCGCCGCCGCCCGCGCCGCCTTCGAGGCGATCGCCGAGGAAGGCGGCACCCCGCCCTGGCTCGGCGTCGCCCGCGCCTGCAACCTGCTCGGCGACGCCGCCGGCGAGGAGGCCGCGCTGCAGCGCCAGCTCGACGCCGACAAGCGCGATCTTCCCGCCTTGCTGGCGATGGGCGAATTGAAGGCTCGCCTTGGCGACGAGCGCGTCGCCGGTCTCTTCTTCCGCACCGCGCTCAACCAGGCCTCGGTGCAGCCGCAGGTGCCACAGGCGCTCCATCCCTTGCTCAACCGCGCGCAGGCGTTCGTCGCGGAAGCCCAGCAGCGCTACGAAGCGCATCTCCAGGAGAAGCTCGACGAGGCGGGCCTCTCCCCCGCCGCGGCTTCGCCCCGCGTCGGCCAGGCGCTCAATCTGCTGCTCGGCAAGACGCAGCTCTATCTGCAGCAGCCCAGCATGTTCTACTTCCCGGGCCTGCCGCAGCGCCAATTCTACGAGCGCGGCGAGTTTGACTGGCTGCCGGCGGTCGAGGGCGCCTTTCCGGCGATGCGCGAGGAGCTCCGGGCCGTGATCGCCGACGAGCGGGAATTCGATCCCTATGTCGCCGCCACGCCCGGCCGCCCGGCGCCCAACAATCAGCTGCTCAACGATCCGAGCTGGGGCGCCTGGTATCTCTGGCAGAACGGGGCGCCGGTCGCGGGTCATGCCGAGCGCTGCCCGGCGACGATGGCGGCGCTCGAGGGGGCACCGATTCCCGTGATCAAGGGCCGCTCGCCGATGGCGCTCTATTCGCTGCTCAAGCCCGGCACGCACATCGCGCCGCATCACGGCATGCTTAACACCCGCCTGATCTGCCACGTCCCGCTGATCGCGCCCGAGGGCTGCGCGCTACGCGTCGGCGGCGAGACGCGAGAATGGCGCGAGGGCGAGGCCCTGATCTTCGACGACAGCTTCGAGCACGAGGCGTGGAACCGGGCGACAAGCACCCGCATCGTCCTGCTCTTCGAAATCTGGCGGCCCGAAATCGGCGAGGCGGAGCGCGCCGAGCTCACCACCCTGTTCGAGACCGTGGACCTTTACCCGTCCGGCGACGGGCCCGACGCGTGACAAGTTTGTTCTCCCTGCGCCCGCCGGATTGGAAGAACGGCGCTTTCGCCAAGCTTCGCGTTGAAGGCTCCGCGCCAGCGGCCTAACTGGCGAGCGATGTCGAGCGCCTCGCCTTTCCGGTATCGCGATTATCGGGCCTTCTGGCTGGCGCGACTGGCGAGCACGATCGCCAACACCATGCTCGTCGTCGTGATCGGCATCCACGTCTACGACATCGCCCGCGAGACGATGACGATCCGCGAGGCGAGCTTCTGGCTCGGCATGGTCGGGCTCGCCCAGTTCCTGCCCCTGTTCCTGCTCGTGCTCGTCGCCGGCTATGTCGCCGACCGGGTGGACCGGCGCTGGATCGTCCGCTTCTGCCTCGCCGCCGAAATGCTCTGCGCGGCGGGGCTCGCCGCCCTGATCTGGTTCGACGCCATGTCGCTCCTCCCCTTGTTTGCCGTCGCCGTGATCCTCGGCATCGGCCGCGCCTTCGCCGGACCCGCCTTGGCCTCGACCGCGCCCAATCTCGTCCCCGCCGAGCTGCTCCCCAGCGCGATCGCCCTGAACTCGATCGCCTGGCAGACCGGCGCGGTGCTCGGACCATTGCTCGGCGGCGGCGCCTATGCGCTCTCGATCAGCCTGCCCTACGAAGCCTCGGCGATCCTCTACGGCGTCTCGCTCGGCGCGATGCTGCTGATCCGCCCGATTCCGAAGGGCAATGCCGGCGCGTCGCGGCCCTTGCGCGCAGTGATTGAAGGCCTCGTTTATGTCCGCAAGAACAGGATCGTGCTGGGCGCGATCACGCTCGATCTCTTCGCCGTCCTGCTCGGCGGAGCGACCGCGATGCTCCCCGTCTATGCGCGCGACATCCTCCATGTCGGCTCGGAAGGCCTCGGCGCGCTCCGGGCCGCACCCGCGGTGGGCGCGGCGCTGACCGCCTTCATCCTCGCCCGCCATCCGCTGAAGCGCCGCGTCGGCGCGACCATGTTCTGGTGCGTCGCCTTGTTCGGCGTGGCGACGATCGTCTTCGGCGAGAGCCGCTGGATGTGGCTGTCGCTCGCCAGCCTGTTCGTGCTCGGCGCGGCCGACATGATCAGTGTCTACGTCCGCTCCTCCCTGATCCAGCTCCACACGCCGGATGCGATGCGCGGCCGCGTCTCCGCCGTCTCGGGCCTGTTCATCTCCGCCTCGAACGAGCTCGGCGAGTTCCGCGCCGGCCTCGCCGGGGCGGCGTTCGGCCCCGTCGTCGCCGTGGTCGGCGGCGGCGCGCTCGCCGTCGCGGTGACCGGTCTCTGCGCCTGGGCCTTCCCCGCGCTCCGCAAAGCCGACCGCTTCGTCCCGCCCGACGACCTCGTCCTCGCCGACAGCTCCGGCAAGGACCAGCCGCTCACCGAATTGCCCGCCGCCGCCGCGGGCCTCTCTCCTCAGCCAGCGAAAGGAACGAGCCCATGAAAGCCGCCAACATCCTGGAAACGATCGGCAACACCCCGCACGTGCGGATCAACCGCCTGTTCGGAGACGCCGAGGTCTGGATCAAGCAGGAGCGCGTCAATCCCGGCGCCTCGATCAAGGACCGGATCGCCCTCGCCATGATCGAGGACGCCGAAGCCTCGGGCAAGCTCAAGCCCGGCGGCACGATCATCGAACCGACCAGCGGCAATACCGGCATCGGCCTCGCCATGGTCGCCGCGGTCAAGGGCTACAGCCTCGTCCTCGTCATGCCTGAGAGCATGAGCCTGGAGCGCCGCCGCCTGATGCTCGCCTACGGCGCGAGCTTCGATCTCACCCCGAAGGAGAAAGGCATGAAGGGCGCCATCGCCCGCGCCGAGGAGCTGATCGCCTCGACGCCGGGAAGCTGGATGCCGCAGCAATTCGAGAATCCGGCCAATCTGGAAGTCCACCGCCGCACGACCGCGCGCGAGATTCTGAACGACTTCGCCGATTCCCCCATCGACGTGCTGGTCACCGGAGTCGGCACGGGCGGCCACATCACCGCCTGCGCGGAGGTGCTGAAAGCCGAATGGCCAAGCCTTCAGGTCTTCGCGGTCGAGCCGACCCTCTCCCCGGTCCTTTCCGGCGGCGATCCCGGCCCACACCCGATCAAGGGCATCGGCGCCGGCTTCATTCCCGCGATCATGGACACGAGCCGGCTCGACGGGATCATCCAGGTCGCACCCAACGACGCCAAGGAGATGGCCCGGCGCGCCGCGCGCGAGGAGGGCGTGCTGGTCGGGATCAGCTCGGGCGCGACGCTCGACGCGATCCGCCAGAAGCTGGCCGAGCTCGGCCCGGGCAAGCGCATCCTCGGCTTCAACTACGACACCGGCGAACGCTATCTCTCGGTGCCGGAGTTCCTGCCCGAGGCATGAGGATCGCGATCCTGTCGCCGGATCCGGCGGACGAAGGCTTTTCGACGCGCTGGCGCGAGGTCGTGGCGGAAAACGCCGCGCCGCTGGAGCGCGCCGGCATGACCGTCGAGACACGCAGCTGGGTCGCGGCGGACGATCTCGCCGCCTTCGATCTGGTCATGCCGCTGCTCGCCTGGGGCTATCACCGCGCCGGCGACGAATGGCGCGCGGCGGTCGATCGCTGGGAGGCGGAAGGCGTCAATCTCTGGAACCCGCCCGAGGTGCTGCGCTGGAACGCGGACAAGACCTATCTCGGCCGCCTCGCCGCCCGCGGCGCCCCGGTCGTGCCGACGCGCTACGCCGAGCGGCTCGACGAAGCGGCCCTGCACGACGCGGCCGAGGCCTTCGGCACCGACCGGCTGATCGCCAAGCCGCAGGTTTCCGCCTCGGCCTGGCAGACGATCCGCTGGTCCCCCGGCG
>NZ_JBQTJC010000046.1:0-10347 GCF_052387495.1 Sphingosinicella sp.
AACGCGCGCGGGGTTGGAGTTCCTTGAAGCCATTTCGACCGAGAGGCTGATGGCGGCTTCTCCGTCTGTAGTGCCGCCCGCACATGCCGAAGCGGCCCCGGAAGTCTTTCGGGTTGCGCCGATGCCGGGGCTCAGCCGGTCGGAAGAACGAAAGCTGGCCCGTATTTGGGCGCCAAGCTAAGCAGTTCAGGACCACGTACTCGGCGTTTCGTGCACCGACACAGAGGCGGTCCCGAGTGGCAGCATCCGCGAAGGCGTGGTTGGGACATCGCCGCGCTCACTTGATCCGCTGAACGAGGTTGTTAATACGTGTGGCCGTCCTCGAGGGACTGGTTCGCAGTCACTGGGTATCAGGCGCGGGCGCGGGACTCGAATTCAGTCAATGCGAACTTTTCGGCAAACAGCTCAGCGGCCATCGGCGATCCGAAGAAATAGCCTTGTCCTTCCTCGCATCGATGAGCGTGCAGGAAGGCCCGCTGTCCGTCGGTTTCGACGCCCTCGGCGATCACTTTCAGGTCCAGCTGATGCGACAATTGGATCAGCGACGTCACGATGGCCCGGTCGTGCGCCGAGTCCTGCATCGTCTGGATGAAGCTCCTGTCGATCTTGATGTGGCTGATCGGATAATCCTTGAGCAGATTGAGCGAGGCATAGCCGGTGCCAAAATCGTCGAAGGCAAGCGAGACGCCCAGCGCATCAACCGCACGCAGTTGCGGCAAGACCAGCTCGACTTGATCGAGCACGATATTTTCGGTGATCTCGAGTTCGAGCGCGCTAGCCGGAAGCGAATGGCGCGCCAGCGTCTCGGCGACGGTCCTGGGTAGGTCGTCGGCACGGAACTGGGCCGCGAACAGGTTCACGCCGACGCGGAAATCCGGGTGATGCTGGCGCCAGATCTTCGCCTGCGCACATGCCGCGTCGAGGATCCAGGCGCCAACCGTCGCGGCAAGCGGACCGCCCTCCAGCGCCGGAAGAAAGGCCGCGGGCTGGAGGAGATTACGGGTCGGATGCTGCCAGCGGATCAGAGCCTCGGCACCGACAAGCGCACCGTCCGACAGCCGGATCTGGGGCTGATAATGGAGCCGCAATTCACCGCGCTCGACCGCGCGGTGCAGCTCCGCATCGTACATTCGGCGCGCAACCGCTTCGGCGCGCAGCGCCGGCACATAAAGAAACGAGCCGCCGCGACCGCCAGTCTTGGCCTGGAAAAGCGCGAGACCGGCGCTGCCCAAGAGGTCTACGACGGTCTCGCCATGCTGTGGCGAAATCGCGAGCCCGCAGCTTGCCGCGACGCGCACCTCATGCCCGTCGACGACATTCGGCTGGGCGATCGCTGCGACCAGCGCACCGGAAATGGCGGATATCTCCGACGGATCGCCGATGCCCGGCAACAGGATCGCGAACTCGTCGCCTCCTATACGGGCCACGGTTGCGCCCGGCGGAACCGCTTGCTGCAGCTTCATGCCGGTTTCCCGCAGAATCGCATCGCCGACCGCGTGGCCCAAGGTTTCGTTAACGTCTTTGAAGCCGTCAAGGTCGATCATGACTATGCCGATCGTTTCCTCGGCCTGGAGCGCGGCGGCACCGTTGCTGTGGATAAGGTTCCGATTGGGCAGCCCGGTCAGGCTGTCATAATTGGCCAGCCGATATAGCGCATCCTCCTGTTGCAGACGGTCCGTCACATCCTGGACGATCGCGCCGAAATGCAGCTCCTCCCCTTCGCGCCAATGCGACCAGGTCAGCTCGGCGGGAAAGTGTGTGCCGTCTTTGCGCACACCGGTGAACAGGCTGGTTCCCTTGGCAGGCGGCGCGCCGCCGCCGAGCACGCGCGCTATTGCCTCTTTAACAAGGGAATGCTGGCGCCCGGGCATGAGAAGAGCGATGTCGCGCGCGATTGCTTCCTCGGCCGCATAACCGAACATGGTGACGGCCGCCGGGTTCCAGGCGGTGATAAGGCGCGCCTGGTCGAAGCAGATGACGGCGTTGGGCGAAGTTGCCGCGATCGCCGCGAACGCCGACGGCCGCGCCTGGTTGGCGACTTCGAGGCGACGGAGTTCGAGCTTGTCCGACGCCAATCGGGCCAGATCCTTGAGGCGAGCGCGGTCCTGCGCGTCGAATCCGGCGTGCGGCTCGGAGTCGACGATGCACAGCGCGCCCAGCGGGTGCCCGCTCGGCGCTCGCAGCGGCACGCCGGCATAGAAACGGATCAAGCCTCCGGTAACGAGCGGATTGTCGTGGAAGCGGGGATCGAGCAGCGCGTCCGCGACCACCATGACACCATCCTGGGTGATCGCATGGGCGCAGAAGGAGACGTCTCGACCCATGTCGCACTCGCCGACGCCGGCGCTCGCGGCGAAGAAGACGTGATCGCTGCCGATCATATTTACCGCCGCGGCGGGGACATCGAACAGCTTGACGGCAATCTCGACGATCGGGTCGAGGCTGGGCACGGCGACGCCCGCGCTCAAGCCGTGCTCCGCCAAGGCGCCCAAACGGCCTTCTTCATCAGGAATTGTGCTTGGACACCGCATAGGCATTCTCTCCAACTGAGAATGTAGCCCTCCAAGCGCTGCCAAATGCCTAACGATCATTCCCTGGCCCGATGTTCGCCATTCCCGGTGCTTCGCTCATTGGCGAAAAATCCGACCCAAGGCGATCCGCTCCAGCGCCGACTTAACGGGTCCTTAGCGGACGGCCACTAGAACCGGGGCGCAACCCGACCCACGCAAGCCATCGGAGTTCCCCGGCAATGTGGCAGGTATATTCCTGTATCGCTCATGAGCATGACCTGCGCCTGGTCGGGGTGGCGGCAGCGATCTGCTTTCTGGCTTCCTTCACGGCCTTCGCCACCTTCGATCAGTTCCGCGCGGGAGGCCGCCGTCGGTTTGTATGGGGCGGCATCACCGCTCTCGGTTCAGGTATCGGGATTTGGGCGACCCACTTCGTGGCCATGCTCGCCTACGAACCGCGCCTTCCGGTCGGATATGATCTGGCGACGACGATCCTGTCGGTCCTCATCGCCGTCGTCGTGACCGGGCTTGGCTGGGCGGCGGCCGCATTGCCCGGCTATCGCGGCTCGCTGTTCGGCGGCGGGCTGATCGCCGCCGGCATCGCCGGAATGCATTATACCGGCATGGCCGGCCTGCGGCTGGGCGGTCGGATCGTCTGGGACGAAGGCCTCATCCTGCTCTCGGTCCTGCTCGGCGCCGCGATGAGCATCGCGGCCATCGCCGAGCACCGGAAAAGGCCGCAGGACATTCCCTGGCGGCCCGCGACCTTGCTGGCCCTCGGGATCTGCGGCCTCCACTTCGTCGCGATGGGCGCGGTCGGCGTCTATCCCGACCCCAATTTCGAGGTGCCGCCCCAGGCGGTCGGCACCGGAACTCTTGCCGTCGCGGTGACGGCGGCGGCGATCCTCATCCTCGCGATCAGCTTCGTCATGGCCATCTTCGACCGCAACCTTGCCCGCCGCGAAATGCGGGAAGCGCAGCGGCTCAAGGGGATGGCCGACGCCTTGGTCGAGGCCGCGGCCGCGCGCGAGCAGCTGGCCGACGATCTGAAGCGGCAGGCCGAGATCAGCGCCGCCGCGCTGGACAACATGGCCCAGGGGCTGTCACTGTACGACCGGCACAACCGCCTCGTCACCTTCAACCGCAAATATGTCGAGCTGTACGATCTGCCCGCGAGCGTACGCGTGCCTGGCACGCCGATCGCGGAGGTGCTTCGGCATATGGTCGAACGGAGTTAGTAGATATGGGCTTGACACCGTTCCGGGGGTATCATAGAAGCTAGGCATCCAAGGGGTGATGCCATGAACTTGCTGACCATCTTCTCGCGCTTTCCCGATCAGGAAGCCTGCATTGAGTTTCTGGAAAGGGTGCGCTGGGGCGACAGCCCGTATTGCCCGTTCTGTGGTTCCACCACGGTAGCCCGCAAATCCGAGAGTGAGCGGATTGGCCGCTGGAATTGTCACGGTTGTCGGTCGAGCTTCAACGTCCTTTCCGGCACCATTTTCGAGAAGACGCGCCTTCCGCTTCAGAAGTGGTTCCTAGCGATCGGCATCCTCGTGAACGCGAAGAAGAGCGTTTCGAGCTGCCAGCTTGCCCGCGACCTCGACATGAACCAGAAGAGCGCTTGGTACATGCAACAGCGCATCCGCGCCGCCATGCTGACCGAAGAGGGGGAATTGTTGCAGGGCATCGTCGAAGCCGACGAGACATACATCGGCGGCAAGCCGCGCCGTGGCAACCGCCGCGACGACGACGAAGGCCCCGGCAAGTTCACTGGTCGTGGCACTCGCAAAACCCCGGTGATCGGGGTAGTCGAGCGCGGCGGGCGTGTCGTCGCCCGGCAGTCCAGCCCCGGCGTTAGCAGCAAAATCCTCAGCAAGTTCATCGCCAGCAACGTGGACCGGAACGGCACCCTCATTATTACCGATGAGTTCGGCGGCTACGTTCGCCTCGCCGCGACGATGAACCACGCCGTCATCCGGCACAAAGAGCGGTATGCTGAGGGGCTCGTGCACACCAACACGATTGAAGGCTTCTGGGCGTTGCTGAAGCGCGCTTGGTACGGCACCCACCACCATTATTCCAAGCGCTACATGGCCCTCTTCATCGCCGAGTCCTGCTGGAAATATAATCACCGGAAGAACGCCGACCCCTTCGGCACGTTCATGAGGGGATGCTTCGCATGACGAAGCCTTGGATCAACAAGCTCTATTATGGCGACTGTCTGACGATCATGCGCGACATGCCTATGGGCTACGTCGATCTCGTCTATTTGGACCCGCCCTTCAATTCCAACCGCGACTATAATGCGATCTACAAAGACGAAACGGGGCGACCCCTGCCCGACCAGATCGAGGCCTTCAACGACCTCTGGGAGCTTTCAGAAGAGCGCCAGCGCGCCATCCGCATGATGCCCGTTCTGATGCGAGATTATGGCATTGCCGATGAAGTCGTGGAGTTCTGGAAAATCTGGATGAACGCGCTGCGGAACACGCAGCCCAACCTGCTCGCCTATCTCTCCTACATGACTGAGCGGCTGTTGCCCCTGCGCTCTATTCTGAAGCCGACTGGCTCGATCTACCTGCACTGTGACGCGACGGCTTCGCACTACATCAAGGTCATGATGGACGGCATTTTCGGCCACGACGCCTTCGTTAACGAGATCATCTGGAAACGCTACGGGGCGCACAATGACGTGGGCCAGGGATCGCGACATTTCGGGCGCGTCCATGACACGATCCTCTTCTATTCGCGATCCAAGAAGCGGACCTGGACTCAGCTCTTCACGCCGCTTGACCCTGCCTATGTCGCCGAAACGTATCGGCATGACGACGGCGACGGCCGTAAATACACCACCACGCCGCTGACCGCCCCCGGCGGCGCTGCGAAAGGCAACCCAGTTTTCGACTGGAAGGGACACACGCGGGCTTGGCGCTACAGCAAAGACACGATCCAACGGCTTCATGACGAGGGCAAGCTGCGCTATTCCCGCACCGGGTACGCTCGCCAGAAGATGTATCTGGAGGACTCACGGGGCGTACCGCTGCAATCAGTCTGGAGCGACATTTCCAACCTCGCCGGCTCGAATAAGGAGCGCTTGGGCTATCCAACACAGAAGCCGCTGGCGCTGATGAAGCGGATAATCGAGGCATCGACCAAGCCCGGCGACGTTGTGCTAGATCCATTTTGCGGATGCGCGACCACCATTGAGGCCGCCCATGCGCTCGGGCGCAAGTGGATCGGCATCGACATCGCCATTCATGCGATCAAGCGCGTCGCCAAGGTGAGGCTCGAAGATCGGCTTGGCCTTCGCGAGGGCGTTGATTTTGTCATTGAGGGCGTCCCCCATACGCTAGAGGGCGCACAGGACCTCTGGGAGCGGGACAAGCATCAATTCCAGAAGTGGGCAATCGAGCAGATCGACGGCTTCGTTACGTCCCGCAAGACGGCTGACGGCGGAATCGACGGGCGGCTCTACTTTGCCGTTCCCGACGAGCGCGACCTGCAAAGCATGGTGATCGAGGTCAAAGGCGGAAAGAACGTCAATCCCACCGTCCTGCGCGACTTGCGCGGCGTTCTAGCCCGCGATCAGGCGCTCATGGCCGGGTTGATCATCATGGACGACTTGGGGCCGCGAAAGATGGCGAACTTCCACCGTGAAATGGGCATGGCCGACGACCTTGACGTGAACGGCGTTCTCTATCCCCGGATGCAGATTCTGACCGTTCGGGAGATTCTGGGCGGCAAGCGCTTCAACACGCCCTCTGTCGCGAAGGGAAAATCCGTAAACCAGCCTGTGCTCCCGATGGGTTAGGCGGCGCGTAAGCCCATATCTACTTATTCCGTGGTCGAAAGCGGCAAATATACCGGGCCGCTCGATTTCTATCTGGACGAGGTGGCGAGCGCCACGCGGGAAGCCGGCCACACCGAAATCCGCATGAGCTGCGGCCGCATCATCGACGTCCAGCGCCAGCCGCTGCCCGACGGCGGTTGGGTGGCGACGCACGAGGATATTACCGAGCGGCGCCGCTCCAGCGATCACATCGCCTATCTTGCCGGGCATGACGTCTTGACCGGCCTCCCCAATCGCGCGTCGTTCACGAGCGGGATACGCGTATGCACGGCCAATTTGGAGCACGGTCATTGCTTCGCGCTGCACACCATCGATCTCGATCGGTTCAAGGAGGTCAACGACACGCTTGGGCATGGGCTGGGCGATGAGATACTGAGGCAGACGGCGGCCCGGCTCGGCGAGATCGTCGGCGACGGCGGACAGGTCACACGGCTCGGCGGTGACGAGTTCGCGATCATTCAGAACGGTGCCGACAGGGATTCCGCGGCGGCTCTCGCCGAGCATGTCATCGGCAGCCTGACGCTTCCGTTCGCGTTCGACGGCCATACCATCGCGATCGGCGCGAGCGTCGGCATCGCCATGGCTCCCGACGACGGCAGGGATGGCGACGACCTGTTGAAGAAGAGCGACCTCGCGCTTTATCGCGCGAAATCGGACAGCAAGGGATCGTACCGCTTCTTCGAAGCGGGAATGGATCTGCGCCTGCGGGAGCGGCGCGACCTGGAGCGCGATCTTCGCGTCGCGATCCAGCAAGCCCATTTCGAACTCCACTATCAGCCCGTGCTCAACCTCGCGACGAAAAGGATCACGTCCTTCGAAGCGCTTGTCCGCTGGCGTCACCCGACGCGCGGCCTCATCCAGCCGGCCGATTTCATCCCGATCGCCGAGGACACCCACCTGATCCTGCCGATTGGAGAATGGGTGTTGAGACAGGCCTGCCGCGACGCGGCCACCTGGCCAAGCGAAATACGGATCAGCGTGAACCTGTCCGCGGCTCAGTTCAAGCGCGACGACCTTGTGGCAATGGCGCAAAGCGCGCTGTCTGTCGCGGGCCTCAGCCCGGATCGGCTTGAGCTCGAAATCACCGAATCGGTCCTGCTGCACGACGAGGCCTGGGTTCTGGCGATCCTTGGCCGCCTTCGCGCGCTGGGCATCCGCATCGCGATGGACGATTTCGGCACGGGATATTCGAGCTTGAACTACCTGCGCAGCTTTCCCTTCACCAAGATCAAGATCGATCGTGGTTTTGTCGGGGACCTGGCCAAGACGGAAGACGGCCGCGCCATCGTGCAGGCGACGATCCAGCTCTCCGAAAAGCTTGGCATGGTGACAACCGCCGAAGGCGTCGAAACCGTTGACCAGATGGACATCCTGTCTGCCGAGGGCTGCACCGAGATCCAGGGCTTCCACATCAGCCAGGCCGTGCCCGCCTTCGACATTCCGGGGCTGCTCGCGGAGTACAATTCGAAGAGGGCTGATCGCGCCGCGGAAGACGAGCTGCCAGATGTGACCTCATCGCTGCGAGTGGTCGGCAAGCGCCGATAGAGCGGGTTGCTCGTCGTTGCTCATTTGTGGCCGGGCTGACGCCCGTCGATTCCGTCAGGCCGGCTGTGCAACCCGCCCGCAAGGGCGCCGTGACAACCCCGGACTCCAGTTATGACTGGAGAAGGGACGGGAGCACGTCAGATCCAATGAAGGTTCGACGGCATGCTCGTCGCCGTTGGCGAGCAGCCCCTGTCCCGCCGGTCAGGTTGCTTTGACAGAACTGTCCTGGGCCCTGGCGATCATATCTCGCGCGTCGAGCTCAAGCCGCTTCATGTGCTGGCAGACTGCCGGCCACTCCTCGGTGAGGAACCGGGCACGCTCGAATTGCCGCAGTCGCTCGACCCCGCTCCCGGCGACGAATATCCCGACCCCCTGACGCATTTCGACAACGCCGATCCCCACCAGGTGATGATAGGCTTTCACCACGGTGAGGGGGTTCAATCCGGCCTGCGCTGCGAGATTGCGGATCGAGGGCAAGCGATCGCCATTCCCGAACCGCCCCTCCAATATCCATTGCGAAATCTGGTCGCGAAGGTTGAGATAAGCTGGCTGACCGCTTCGCAGGGCGGCTTCCTCCATAGCGGGCAATCGAGCGCGCCTTCCTAGATATCACGAGTAAGAAGAAAATCCAGCATCCATGGTGTGCATTGCACCAGCGAGCGGCGCCACCGGATGCCGAGTTCGGCGCCAGCCCTTGCCGTCGACAAAGGACCCGGTTCGGGCAGAAGCCGGTTTCACCCAAGGTCCGCAATCGATGTCGTGGAGGCTCCACAGAGCCGGCAGTTTTACCGGCATGTGTGGAGGGAAGGAAGCGATGGAGCTAGCTGCGCTAATCGGCATCGATCGCCAGGCCGGTGCTCCAGGGGCACGGGGTTGACGCGCGCTGCGAGGCGGTGCGGCGCCGGCTGGCCCGGGCGAAGGTTCCGCCCTTCACGAAGCCCACCGTGCCTGATCGGCATGGAGACCTGCGCCATCGCCAGCCATTGGGCGCGGGAGCCCGTCGCGCATCGGCGTTCAGGTGCGCCTGCGCCAGCGAGCTCGGCCGACGCTCATATCGGCGAACAGCCCCTGATCTGCTTTGGCAGCAGCCTTCGGAACCTTTTCGCGCCGACGCATTTATTGTTGTCGATTTGAAAGGGATAGGGGATGCAATTTCGATACCGAACGCCGGCGATAGTCGGTACGTGGCGCAACACGCGCGAGGAGGCGATCAACGACGCAATAAGGGCTGGTCAGGCCTATCGTGACGACAGCTGCCCTGCTGGCATTGTGTGGCGCGACGGCGCCCGGCTTGAAGAACAGGGCACGACTGTTGAGGTTGCATAGTCAATCCAAAGCCGCCTTTTTTCCGCTTTCGATGCGGTGGCAGAGGCTTCCTGGCATCGATCGCCCAAAAAGGGAGCCGGCGATGGCGGCGAGCCAGCGTCCTTACGCTCTCTTCACTCCGCTGTATCGCTAGCCTGCCCCGGCTTGATCCGGGGGACCGCGCCGTCGTGTGGGCGCTCGCGTGTAGAACCTGTCCCATAGCTCCTCCCGCCTCGGTGACGATCGATCCTATCACCACTGCGCGGGACTAAACACCTAGAGAACGGCATCGACCGATTGCGGACCACCTGGATTGCAGCAGCCCTTGCAGGTTGGCAGAGAAGAGAGAACGGATGCCCGACTCTCACCAGGCGATCCGCAAGCCCGCCGTCGCGGCATGGGCGTCGTAGCCGGAAGCGAAGCGGCCGTCATAGGCGCCGTAGAAAGCGAGCCGCGGGGTCAGCTGGATGCCGAGCTGCGCGCCCAGCGCGAGGGAATCCCGCTCGGGAAGGCCGCGCATGACGAGCGGCGCGCCGGGCGCGAGGTTGAAGGCGACCGGCAGCGTCCGTTCCTCGCCGCCCAGCACCGCGACGTAGCGGCCCCAGGCCGCGACATCGATCCGGCTCCCGGCGTCGATGGCGAAGCCGCGGCCGATCTCCAGACCGGCCGAGGCGCGGGTGCGGTCGCGGTCGCTCGACGGCGCGGACAGGCCGAGCGCGCCGTTCTCGACGAAAGCGTCGCTCTCGATCCGGACATGATCGAGCGCCAGCCGGGGAACGATCCGCCACGCACCCGCCTCGAACCGGTAGCTCGCCTCGGCGGCGGCGCCCCACAGGTTCACGTCATAGGAGCCGGCGGCCAGCCCCAGAAGATTGCGGACGCTGTCGACCGAACCGAAGCCGTGCACAGCGGCGAGTGCGAGGCCGAACGGGCCCGAGCCGAAGCGCGCCGAGGCGGCGACCTGGGTCAGCTCGACATCGGCGCTCTCGCTGGCGCCCGGCACGGCAAGGTCGAGCCGGCCATGATCGACCCCGAATCCTAGCGCGAGGCCGGGCGCAAGCGACAGGCTGAACCCGCCCGCCAGGCCCCAGGCGTCGCGCCGCTCGGCCGCGACGCCGCCGCGCGCATCGGCGC
>NZ_JBQTJC010000047.1:0-7175 GCF_052387495.1 Sphingosinicella sp.
GTCACGTGCAGGCCGCCATCGACGACACCTGCGCGCAACACCTCGACGCCACCCCTTTGGCCGGCGCCGGGCGGAATCTGCACTGCGTCGTAGTTCGTGCTCATGCCATCGTTACCGGTAGCAAACAGCTTTCGCCGCATCGACGATCTCGGCGACCGACGGCAGCGCCAGTTTTTCGAGATTGGCGGCATAGGGCATCGGGACGTCCTTGCCGTTTACGCGCATCACCGGCGCGTCGAGATAATCGAAGGCGCGCTCCATCGCGCGCGCGGCGATCTCAGCGCCGATGCCGCATTGCGGCCAGCCTTCTTCGACCGTGACCAGCCGCCCGGTCTTCTGCACCGACTGGATGATCGTGTCGGTATCGAGCGGGCGCAAGGTGCGCAGATCGATCACCTCGGCCTCGATGCCCTCGCCGGCCAAGGTCTCGGCCGCGTCGAGGGCGACGCCGACGCCGATCGAATAGGAGACGAGGGTGACGTCGCTCCCCTCGCGCGCGATCCGGGCCTTGCCGATCGGGAGGATGTGATCGTCGAGCTTCGGAACCTCGAAGCTCTGGCCATAAAGCAATTCGTTCTCGAGGAATACGACCGGGTCTTCAGACCGGATCGCAGCTTTGAGCAGACCTTTCGCGTCCGCCGCCGTATAGGGAGAGATGACGATCAGGCCGGGGACTGAGGCGTACCACGGCCCATAATTCTGGCTGTGCTGCGCGGCGACCCGCGAGGCGGCGCCGTTCGGCCCGCGAAAGACGATCGGGCAGCGCATCTGACCGCCGGACATATAATTGGTTTTCGCCGCCGAATTGATAATGTGATCAATCGCTTGCATGGCGAAGTTGAAAGTCATGAACTCGATGACTGGCCTCAAGCCGCCCATCGCCGCGCCGGTGCCGACGCCCGCGAAGCCATATTCGGTGATCGGCGTGTCGATCACGCGGCGCGGGCCGAACTCGTCGAGCAGGCCCTGCGTCACCTTGTACGCGCCCTGATATTCGGCGACCTCTTCGCCCATCACGAAGACCCGCTCGTCGGCGCGCATCTCTTCCGCCATGGCGTCGCGCAACGCCTCGCGCACCGTGGTCTTCACCATCTCGGTGCCTTCGGGCACGTCCGGATCGGCGACGGCAGCGCGCGGCGCCGGCTTCACCAGCTGCGCGGTGCCGCTCGCGGCCTCGGCCGGCGCCGGAGCCTCGGATTCCGCCTGCTTCTTCTCTTTGGCGAGAGCTTCGGCGGGAGCGGCTTCGGCCTCCTCGCTCTCACCGCCGATGAGTGCGATGACGGTGCCGACCTTCACCTCGTCGGTGCCCTCGGGAACGAGGATCTTCGAAATCACGCCCTCGTCGACGGCCTCGAACTCCATCGTCGCCTTGTCGGTCTCGATCTCCGCCAGGATATCGCCGGAAGCGACCGTGTCGCCCTCCTTCACCAGCCACTTGGCGAGCGTCCCCTCCTCCATCGTCGGCGAGAGCGCGGGCATCTTCAATTCGATCGCCATCAGTCGCTACCCACCAGAACGTCGGTATAGAGCTCGGCCGGCTCGGGCTCGGGCGCCTGCTCGGCGAAGTCGGCGGCTTCGACGACGATGTCCTTGATCTCCTTGTCGATCGCCTTCAGAGCGTCCTCCTTCACCCCGGCCCTCTCCAGCTCGCGCTTGACCGCCTCGATCGGGTCGGACTGCTCGCGCACCGACTGGACCTCGTCGCGCGAGCGGTATTTGGCGGGGTCGGACATGGAGTGGCCGCGATAGCGGTAGGTCTTCAATTCGAGCAGGATCGGCCCCTTGCCGCCGCGCACCCAGGCCAGCGCGGTCTCGGCCGCGCCGCGCACGGCGAGCACGTCCATGCCGTCGATCTGCAGGCCGGGGATGCGGAAAGACTCGCCGCGGCGGTAGAATTGGTCCTCGGCGCTGGAACGCTGCACCGAAGTGCCCATCGCATATTGGTTATTCTCGATCACGAAGATGATCGGCAGCGACCAGAGCGCGGCCATGTTGAAGGCCTCGTAAACCTGGCCCTGATTGGCGGCGCCATCGCCGAAATAAGCGAGGCAGACGCCGCCCTCGCCCGAATATTTGTGGCCGAAGGCGAGGCCCGCGCCCAGGCTCACCTGCGCCCCGACGATGCCGTGCCCGCCGTAGAAGCGGTGCTCGGTCGAGAACATATGCATCGAGCCGCCCTTGCCCTTCGAGATGCCCGCCTGGCGCCCGGTCAATTCGGCCATGATCACCTTGGGATCGATGCCGTAGGCGAGCATGTGGCCATGGTCGCGATAGCCGGTGATGACGCTGTCCTTGCCGACTTCGAGCGCCGACTGCAGGCCGACCGCGACCGCCTCCTGGCCGATATAGAGATGGCAGAAACCGCCGATCAGGCCGAGACCATAGAGCTGGCCGGCGCGCTCCTCGAAGCGGCGGATCAGCAGCATCTGCTTGTAGAAATCGAGCAGCTCGTCCTTCGAAGCCCGGTAGCGCTTCGGCTCGGCCGGGCGCTCGCGATTGGGCGTGGCGGGCGGCTTGGCCGCGGCCTTTGACGGAGCCTTCCTGCCCTTGGGTGCGGCGCGTGGCGACGATGCGGCCCTGGCCATGAAGCGGCCCTCTCCTTCTCTGGCGGATGGCTCGCGATCCTATGGCGGCAAACGCGCCCACGCGCAACGGGCGGCGCGGCGGATACCAGTCGAAGGATTAGCGCCGCGCGGCGGGCCGGGGCCGGAGGTCGGCGGCCGCGCCGTCCATCTCGATGATCACCTCGTCGGGACGGACGAGGCCGAGATCGCGGCGGATCATCTCGTCGGCGAGGTCGGGATCGACATTGCCGGGATCGAGCAGCCGGGCGCGCTGCGCCAGCCGCGCCCGCTCCGCCTCGAGCTGGGTGAGCTGGACGACGCGCTCGGCCTTGGCGCGGCGATAATCACCCCAGGACAGGACGCCGTTGTCGCCAATCACCGCATAGCCGACGAAGTTCGCGATGATGAGCAGACCGAGCGCGGGCAGCGCCGCGCGCTTGATCAGGGCCAGGGGATTGCGGATCGCCGTCATCGCGCCGTCACAGAATCAGTTAATTCGCGCCGAATCAAGCTCTTTGAGCCCGAAGCCGCAGAAATACGGCAAGCTGCCCGCTCAGCGAGTCGAGGTGAAAATCCCGCGCCCCGCATAATGGGCGACCTCGCCGAGCTCTTCCTCGATCCGTAGGAGCTGGTTGTATTTGGCGGTGCGGTCCGTGCGGGCGAGGCTGCCGGTCTTGATCTGCCCGCAATTGGTGGCGACGGCGAGGTCGGCGATCGTCGTATCCTCGGTCTCCCCCGAACGGTGCGACATCACTGCGGTGTAGCCGGCGCGATGCGCAGTCTCGACCGCTTCGAGCGTCTCGGTCAGCGTGCCGATCTGGTTGACCTTGATCAGGATCGAATTGGCGAGGCCTTGCTCGATCCCCATCCTGAGGCGCCTCGGGTTGGTGACGAACAGATCGTCGCCGACCAGCTGGACACGCCCCCCGAGCCGTTCGGTCAGCGCCTTCCAGCCGTCGAGATCGTCCTCGGCCATGCCGTCCTCGATCGAGGCGATCGGATAGGCCTCGGCCAGCTCGGCGAGGAAAGCGGCCATTTCCTGCGGGGTCAGCGTCGCGTCCTCCCCTTCCATTCGATAATGGCCGTCCGCGAAGAACTCGGTCGCGGCGCAGTCGAGGGCCAGCACGACGTCCTCGCCCGGCCGGTATCCGGCTCGCTCGACCGACTTCATGATGAAGTTGAGTGCCTCGTGCGCCGAGGCCAGATTGGGCGCGAAGCCGCCTTCGTCGCCGACCGCAGTGGACAGGCCGGCGTCATGCAGGCCTTTCCTCAGCGTGTGGAAAATCTCGGCGCCGCAGCGCAGCGCCTCGGAGAAGCTTGGCGCGCCGACCGGCATGATCATGAATTCCTGAAAATCGATCGGATTGTCGGCATGGGCGCCGCCGTTCAGGATGTTCATCATCGGCACCGGCAGGGTGATCGCGCCCTCTCCGCCGACGGCGCGGTAGAGCGGGAGGCCGCGCGATGCGGCGGCCGCTTTGGCGACAGCCAGGCTGACGCCGAGGATCGCATTGGCGCCGAGGCGAGATTTGTTCTCAGTGCCGTCGAGCGCGATCAGCGCGGCGTCGAGCGCGGCCTGGTCCGCGGCATCCATGCCGACGATTCCGGCAATTTCGCCGTTCACCGCCGCCACCGCCTGGCCGACGCCCTTGCCCAGCCAGCGGCTCTTGTCGCCGTCGCGCTTCTCGACCGCCTCGTGGGCGCCGGTCGAGGCGCCGGAGGGCACCGCGGCACGGCCGAAGCTGCCGTCGTCGAGCCAGGCGTCCACTTCCACCGTCGGATTGCCGCGGCTGTCGAGAATCTGACGGGCGTGAAGGCGGGCGATCGCGGTCATTTCGTTTCGGCCTCTTATCGAATGAAGGGGACGTCGCTATATCGGTCGAGGCGCCGCTTATCGGCCGGGTCAGTGACATGCAACTTTCCCGCCCGAGCCTGCGGAACGCAAGGCGCGGGCCGCGTGTTCTCAGGGGTGGAGTTGAGCCCTTTGCCAGTGGAGAAAGTCTATGCCCCGTCGTGATCCCGAGCTTCCCGAAGGCACCGACCAGGTGGTGAGCGGCGCCGCCGCGGACGGCACGAGCAGCAGCGGCGGCGGCTTCGTCGCCAAGGCGGGCGGCGACGTGCGCGACGCCACCGACAAGCTGGTCAGCCAGGTCCGCGATCAGGTCACGACCCTGCGCGGCCAGGCCGGCGAGCGGATCCGCTGCTATGCCGACGACGGCAAGGGCAAGGCGAGCGACCTGCTCGACGAGCTCGGCGGCGTGCTCGGCGACGCGGCGCGCTCGGTCGATACAAGGCTCGGCGAGGATTATGGCGAATACGCCCATCGCGCCGCCGACGCGGTCAGCTCCTTCGCCGGCAAGGTCCGCGACAAGAATGTCGACGATTTCTTCGACGACGCGCGCGAGTTCGTCCGCAAGAGCCCGATGGTCGCGGTCGGCATCGCCGCCGTCGCCGGCTTCGCCCTGATCCGCGTGCTCCGCACCGGGCTCGACGATGTCTCCGGCCGGAGCGGCGGCGGCGCCAAGCGCAAGCGCGACGAGGCCTGAGCCGTTGGACGGGGCGGGACCGGACAGGGACGAAGAGTCGATCGGCGACCTCGTCGGCCGCCTGGTCGAGGACGGGCGCGACTAGGCCAAGGCCGAGCTCGAGCACTACACGGCGATCGCCGCCCACCGCGCCGGGCGCGCCCGCGCCGCCGCGATCCTGCTCGGGATCGGCGCCTACCTCGGCCTGCTCATCGGAATCGCGCTCGTCGTGGGCGTCGTCGCCGGCCTGTCGCGGCTGATGGATCCGGTGCTGGCCGGGCTCGTGGTCGCGGCCGTGCTCGCGGTCCCCGCGGCGCTGCTGATCCGTGCCGGCGCCGGCGGCATGGCGGCGCTCGGCGGCGACGAGGACGAGCGCCGGGCGATCCAGTGCGGCGCGGGCGAAAGATGAGCCTGTCCGAAATCGAGGACAGCAAGCGCGCCGCCATGCGCGCGCGGCGCCGGTTCGAGGCGACGCTCGCCGCCGCCCAGCAGCGACTCCACCCGCAGAACCTCGCCGGCGAGGCGTGGGACGGGGTCAAGGGCAAGAGCGCCGACCTCGCCGAGGGCGCGCTCGGGGCAGTCAAGAAGCGCCCGGCGGCGGTGTCGCTCGCGCTCGGCGCGCTCGGCCTGTTCCTCGCCCGCGCGCCGTTGAAGCGCGCGGTGAGCCGGCTGATCGCGGGTGACGAGGATTCCGGGGCCGACGCGGGGATCGATCCCTCCGACGCGGAGTTAAGGGAAACGGCGTGACGCCGGAGAGTTTGTGACGAAAGGGAGTGCGTAAGATGCGGGACAAGGACACGAAAGGCGCGGGCACAGTCCGCGACCGCGCGGCGGAGGCGCTCGACGCCGCCCGCGACCGCACCCGCACGGCCTATGAGACGGCGCGCACCCGCACCCGCGACACCGCTCGTCAGGTCACCGACCAGATGGCGATCTATCCCGTAGGCGCGGTGATCGGCGGCCTCGCCGTCGGCGCCATCCTCGGCTTCCTGCTGCCGCGAACGAAGCGCGAGACCGAGCTGCTCGGCGCGACTGGCCGGCGGATGGTAGAGGCCGGGCGCGAGGCCGTGCAAAAGGGCTTCGATGCGGGCCGCGAGCGGGTCGATTCAGTGACCGGCAAGGTCGTGCGCGAGGTCGGTACCGCGGTACGCGAAGCGGTCGGCGCGAAGGATTGAGCTCTTCGTCGCCGCCACGCCTTGCGCGCGGCGGCGAGGCTGCTAGGCGGCGCGCATGAGCAAGCTCCATCTCGTGTTCGGCGGCCGGGTCAGTGATCCGCGCGGCCTCGATTTCGACCTCGATACGATCGACATGGTCGGCCTCTATCCCGACTATGCCAGCGCGCTCGACGCCTGGCGCGGCAAGGCCCAGCGCACCGTAGACGACGCCGAGATGAAATATGTCGTCGTCCATCTCCACCGGCTGCTCGAGCCGGACCTGAACGCGAAAGCCTAGGCCCGCCGGTAGCGGAGCAGGAGCAGCGGCATCGCCAGCGCGACTCCGACGATGAAGCCGCCGATATGAGCGCCGATCGCGATCCCGATGCCGTAGCCGCCCAATGTGATCCCGACGATGAACTGGAGCGCGACCCAGGCCGCCATCAGCCAGAGCGCGTTGAGCGCCATGGCGAGGCGCGGGCTGGCGACCTTGACCCGGTTGCGCCCGAACAGGATCGCATAGGCGCCGAGCACCGCCGAGATCGCCCCGCTCGCGCCGATCATCGGATAAGGCGCGGTCGGTTCAAGCAGATATTGCCCGCCCGCCGCCGCATAGGCACCCACCACGTAGAGGATGGCGAGGCCGACCGGCCCGAGCGTGGCCTCGACCGGCCGCCCGCAGAAGACCAGGATCAGCAGGTTGAAGCCGAGGTGGATCCAGTTGGCGTGGAGGAAAGCGGCGGTCAGCGGCGTCAGCCAGAAGGGCGCGAGCGCGAGGCCCTGATCGCCGAACGCCAGCCGGGCCGGAATGAAGCCGCCCCAGACCGCCGCTGGCGCGTCCAGCCGCATCGCGCCGACCAGCAGCCAGGCGGCCGCCGTGACGATGGCAAGGACGAGGGTCAGCCGCGCCCTCGCCCAGCTTTGCGGCACGC
>NZ_JBQTJC010000048.1:0-2184 GCF_052387495.1 Sphingosinicella sp.
GAGCCCCTCGATCCGCGCCACCTCCTCGACGAGGTCGGCGGGCCCCTCCACGTCGCGCCGCCATGACGGCACTTTGACCTGCCACACATCGCCGCGCGTCACGGTGAAGCCGAGCCGCTGGAGGATATCCTGCTGCCGGTCCGCGGGCACGTCCATCCCGGCCAGCGCCAGGCAGCGCGCCGGATCGTAGGCCACGCTCCGCTCGACGATCGGCGGCTCGCCCGCGCGGACGAGCTGCGAAGGCTCGCCGCCGGCCAGCTCGATCGCGAGCGCCGTTCCCAGTTGAATGCCCGGCTCCACGAAGGCGGGATCGGCGCCGCGCTCGAAGCGGGCGCGCGCGTCGGAGACCAAAGCCAGTTTCTGCCCGGTCAGCGCGATCGCCTCGGGGCGGAACCAGGCGCATTCGAGGACGATGTCGGTGGTCGTCTCGGTCACGCCCGAATGCTCGCCGCCCATGATCCCGCCGATATCGTGCACGCCGGTCTCATCGGCGATCACGGTCATCGTCGAATCGAGCCGGTAGCTCTTGCCGTTCAGCGCCAGCATTTCCTCGCCGTCGCGCGCCCGCCGGGCGACGAGCGCGCCCTTGAGCTTGGCGAGATCGTAGACGTGCAGCGGCCGGCCGTAGGTGAGCGTGACGTAGTTGGTCATATCGACCAACGCGCTGATCGGCCGCTGGCCGACCGCCTTCAGCCGACGTTGCAGCCAGTCGGGCGAGGGGCCGTTGTGCACGCCCCTGATCACCCGCCCGTAAAAGGCCGGGCAATTCTCCGGGTCCTCGATGCGAATCTCGATCGGCGAGGGATAGGTGCCGGCGATGTCGGGCACGTCGATCGGCTTGAGTCGCCCCAGCCCCGCCGCGGCGAGATCGCGGGCGATGCCGTGGACGCCCATCGCGTCCTGCCGGTTGGGTGTCACCGAGACATCGATCACCGGATCGTCCAGCCCCGCCCACGCCGCATAGTTCGCGCCCACCGGCGCGTCGGCGGCGAGCTCGATGATCCCGTCATGCTCGTCGCCCAGCTCCAGCTCGCGGACCGAGCACATCATGCCCCGGCTCTCGACGCCGCGGATCGCCGCCACTTTCAGCGTGAGGTCGCTCCCCGGCACATAGGCGCCCGGCGCGCCGAACACGCCCTTCAGGCCGACGCGGGCGTTGGCCGCCCCGCAGACGACCTGGATCGCCTCGCCGGTTCCCGCGTCCACGGTCAGCACCTGCAATTTGTCCGCCTGCGGGTGGCGCTCCGCGGTCAGCACCTCGGCGACGACGAATGGGGCGAGTCGGTCGGCGGCATTCTCGACGCCCTCGACCTCGAGCCCGATCCGGGTCAGCGTCTCGACGATTTCGTCGAGGCCGGCCTCGGTCTCCAGATGCTCCTTCAGCCACGAGAGTGTGAATTTCATAATTCACACCTCGTGCCCCGGCGCAGGCCGGGGCCCAGTCTCCAAGGGCGCGTGAACTTCATGCCCCGACGCCCCCGGAGAGCGTCGGCACGTCGAGCGCGGCGAAGCCGTAATGCCTGAGCCAGCGTATATCGCCGTCGAAGAAGGCGCGAAGGTCGTCCATGCCGTATTTGAGCATCGCCAGCCGGTCGATGCCGCAGCCGAAGGCGAAGCCCTGCCACTCCTCGGGATCGAGCCCGCAGGCGGCGATCACCTGGGGATGGACCATGCCGGAGCCGAGCAATTCCATCCACTGGTCGCTCCCGCCCAGCACGCGCCGCCCGTTCTGGATCGTATAGCCCACGTCCACCTCGGCCGAAGGCTCGGTGAACGGGAAATAGGAGGGGCGCAGCCTGAGGACGATGTCCTCGCGCTCGAAATAGGCCTTGAGGAAGGTCTCCAGGGTCCATTTGAGGTGGCCCATCGTGATGCCCTTGTCGATCACCAGCCCCTCGACCTGGTGGAACATCGGCGTGTGCGTCGCGTCGCTGTCGGAACGGTAGGTCCGCCCCGGCGCGATCACGTAGATCGGCGGGTTCTGGCTCTGCATCGTCCGGATCTGCACCGGCGAGGTGTGAGTGCGCAGCAGCATGGGATGGCCGTGCTCGTCCGCGCGGTCGAAATAGAAGGTGTCGTGCATCGCCCGCGCCGGATGGGTCTCGGGGATGTTGAGCGCGGTGAAATTGTGCCAGTCGTCCTCGATCTCGGGCCCGGTCGCGACCGAAAAGCCCATGTCGGCGA
>NZ_JBQTJC010000049.1:0-3642 GCF_052387495.1 Sphingosinicella sp.
CTTCCGGGAAGAGGGCAACGGCGCGCCCCTCGGCGAGCGCGGCGCGGAGCTGGTCGGCCTGGGCATGGACCTCGCGCCGCGCCTGGCGGGCGACGTAGATCGTGCGGTTCATTCCAGCCGCTCGAAGGGGTGACGGTGCAGCCCGTGGCGCTGGATTACGGCGCGCTCGCGCGCGAGATCGCCTGGACCGGCGACGAAGGCTCGGGCGCGAACGCAATGCGCGTTCTCTCGCGGCGCGGCTCCATCCCGCTCACCATCTCCTTCCTCGCGCCGATCGATCCGCATGAGGCCGGCGATCGCAAAACGCTCGCCGCGTGGGCGCAGGCGGAAGTGGGCGCCGTCCTCGCCGCTTCCGAAGCGGGGAGCGATCCCCTATATGGCCGGCGATGAAGAACCGGACTCCCCGCACCTTCGCGGTCAAATCCTCCGGCTGCCAGATGAACGTCTATGACGGCGAGCGGATGGGCGAATTGCTCGCCGCCGAAGGGCTGACGCCAGTCTCCGAGGGCGCCGGGGCCGACCTGGTCGTGCTCAACACCTGCCATATCCGCGAGAAAGCAGCCGAGAAGGTCTATTCGGAGATCGGCCGGGTGCTGAACCGCGGCGGCGCGGCGCAGCCGCTGATCGCCGTCGCCGGCTGCGTCGCCCAGGCGGAGGGAGCGGAGATCGCGCGCAGAGCGCCGGGGGTCGACATCGTCGTCGGCCCGCAAGCCTATCACAACCTGCCCGAGCTGGTCCGCCAGGCGAAGGCGGGGAAACGCGTGTTCGACACCGATATGCCGCTCCTTTCCAAGTTCGGCGCGCTGCCGGCGCGGCGCAAGCAGGGACCGAGCGCCTTCCTCACCGTCCAGGAAGGCTGCGACAAGTTCTGCACCTATTGCGTCGTCCCCTATACGCGCGGCGCCGAGGTCTCCCGTCCCTTCGCTGCGATCCTCGACGAAGCGAAGGCGCTGATCGACGCGGGCGCGAAGGAGATCACCCTGCTCGGCCAGAACGTGAATGCCTGGGCCGACGGCGAGCGCGGGCTGGAGCATCTGATCCGGGCGCTCGACGCGCTGCCGGGCCTCGCGCGCATCCGCTACACAACCAGCCATCCCAACGACATGACGGAAGGGCTGATCCGCGCCCATGCCGAGGTCGAAAAGCTGATGCCCTATCTGCACCTTCCCGTGCAGTCGGGCAGCGACCGCGTGCTCAAGGCGATGAACCGCAGTCATACGTCGGAGTCCTATCTCCGTATCCTCGACCGCGTTCGCGCCGCGCGGCCGGACATCGCGCTCTCGGGAGATTTCATCGTCGGCTTCCCCGGCGAGACCGACGCCGAGTTCGAGGAAACGCTGCGCCTCGTCGAGGCGGTGAACTATGCGCAGGCTTTCTCGTTCAAATATTCGCCGCGGCCCGGAACGCCGGCGGCGGAGATGGACGGACAGGTGGCGCCGGAAGTTATGGACGATCGACTCCAGCGGCTCCAAGCGCTGCTTAATGCGCAGCAGCACGCCTTCAACCAGGCGAGTGTCGGGCGTCGCTGCGAAATCCTGCTCGAACGTCCCGGCCGCAAGCCCGGCCAGCTCGTCGGCAAGTCGCCCTGGCTACAATCGGTCCACCTCGAGACCGACGCGAGCATCGGCGATATCGTCGAGGTCGAATTAGTCTCCGCCGGCCCGAATAGCCTCGCCGGCGCCCACCTGGTGAAAGAAGCCGCCTGATGGCCCAGAACAAGAAGGCCGAAGTCGCCGCCCCGCGCGCGCGGCTGGAGATCGAGTTCGAGCAGCCGCATCTGCTCGGGCCCTTGTTCGGCGAGTTCGACCGCAACCTGGTCGCAATCGAGGATCGGCTTGGCGTCTATATCGCCGCGCGCGGCGCCAAGGTGCAGATCGAAGGCGAGCCCGAGGCGGCGGCGCGCGCCCGCGAGGTGCTGCTCGGCCTCTACAACCGGCTCGACGAGGGGCAGGACATCGACGCCGAGCTCGTCAACGCGATCATCGCCATGTCCGGCCAGCCGACCCTGGACGGGATCATCGCCCCGGAGGTGATCGAGCCGCCCAAAGTGATGATCCGCACCCGCAAGAAGACGATCGTGCCGCGCTCCAAGACGCAGGCCGTCTATATGGAGGCACTGGATCGCGACGAGATGATCTTCGCGCTCGGCCCGGCGGGCACCGGCAAGACCTATCTCGCCGTCGCCCAGGCGGTGCAGCAATTGATCGGCGGCAGCGTCGACCGGCTGATCCTTTCGCGCCCCGCGGTCGAGGCGGGCGAGCGGCTCGGCTTCCTCCCCGGCGACATGAAGGAGAAGGTCGATCCCTATCTGAGGCCGCTCTACGACGCGCTCTACGACATGCTGCCGACAGAGCAGGTCGAGCGGCGGATCGCGTCGGGGGAGATCGAGATCGCGCCGATCGCCTTCATGCGGGGCCGCACGCTTTCGGACGCCTTCATCATCCTCGATGAGGCGCAGAACACCACCCCGCAGCAGATGAAGATGTTCCTGACCCGCTTCGGCATGCGCTCGCGCATGGTGATCTGCGGCGACCCGAACCAGACCGATCTGCCGAACGGCGTCACCTCGGGCCTCGCCGACGCGGTTTCGAAGCTGGAGGGGATTCAGAAGATCTCGATGGTCCGCTTCGGCGCGGGCGACGTCGTCCGCCACCCGCTCGTCGGACGGATCGTCGAGGCCTATGAAGGGCCGGACCGGTGATCGGCGTCGAGACCGATGTTTCGGACGACTGGGACAGTCGCACCGACTGGCCCGCCCTCGCCCGCAGCGCCGTCCACGCCGCGATCGCGGCCAGCCGCCATGGGAATCTCGCCGACAGCGAAATTTCGGTCACCTTCACCTCTGACGAGGAGGTGCGCGCGCTCAACGCGAAGTGGCGCGGCAAGGACAAGCCGACCAACGTCCTCTCCTTCCCGATGGCGAAGGAAGCCGAGCTGGCAAGCGCGCAATTGCTCGGCGACATCGTGCTCGCTTATGGCGTCTGCGCGCGCGAGGCCGAGGCGAAGGGGGTCGAGGTCGCGACCCATGCCGCGCATCTGGTGGTGCACGGCACCCTGCATCTGCTAGGTTACGACCACGAAACGAGCGACGCACAAGCAGAGGAGATGGAAGAGACCGAGCGGCGGGCGCTCGCATCCATCGGGATCGCCGATCCCTATCATGTCAGCGAGGTAGACACCTAAGATCATGGACGAGGACAGTCCGGGCTCCGGGCAGGACGGGCGAAGTTTCTGGGGCGGCCTGAGGACGCTCCTGTTCGGCGAGGGCAACGGCGCGAGCCTCCGCGACGAGATCGAGGAGGCGCTCGCAAGCCGCGAAGGCGAGGCGCCCCGCGTCGGCGACCTCAGCGACGCCGAGCGGCTCATGCTCAAGAACATCCTGCATTTCGGGGAGAAGACGGCCGGCGACGTCGCCGTGCCGCGCGGCGACATCATCGCCGTGCCGAGCACGATCGGCTTCGAGGAGCTGATCGTCGCGCTGAAGGAGGCGGAGCACAGCCGCCTGCCGGTCTATGAGGGCAGCCTCGACCGGGTGATCGGCATGATCCACATCAAGGACGTGTTCCTCCACCAGGTCGCTGGTCGCGAGGCGCCGTCCGACATCACTGGCCTGTTGCGCACGCCGCTCTACGTGCCCGAATC
>NZ_JBQTJC010000050.1:0-5258 GCF_052387495.1 Sphingosinicella sp.
CCGGAGCGTCCATCATGGCGGTTCTCGACCTCGATCCGGCCGCCATGGCCCTCGACGATGGCCCGCGCGATGGCGAGGCCGAGGCCCGAATGGCGGCCGAAATCCTCTTCGGGCCTCATGGAATGGAAACGGTTAAAGATCATCTCCCGAGCGTCGGCCGGAACCCCCGGCCCCTCGTCCTCGACGCTGACCATCACCTCCTCGCCGATCGCGGCGGCGCGGATCTCGACCAGCCCGCCCGGCGGCGAGAAGGAGATCGCATTGTCGACCAGATTGTCGATCAGCCGCGCCAGCCGCGATTCGTCGCCGGCGACGACCGCGGTGGCGACCCGCGGGCGGGCGAAGGCGACCGCGACGCCGTCCCCGCCGCGCTCCTCCCACATCGGCACCATCGCTTCGATCAGCGGACCGAGATCGACCGGCTCGAACCGCGCCCGCGAAAGCTCGGCGTCGAGCCGCGAGGCCTCGGCGATGTCGACCACCAGCCGGTCGAGCCGGCCGACGTCCTGCCGCACCACGTCGAGCAGGCGCGCGCGCAGTTCCGAGTCCTCGACCCGCTCGAGCGAATCGACCGCGGAGCGCAGGGAGGCGAGGGGGTTCTTGAGCTCGTGGGTGACATCCGCGGCGAAGGCCTCAGTGGCGTCGATCCGCTGCCTCAGGCTCTGGGTCATGTCGTGCAGCGCCCGCGCGAGCAGGCCGATCTCGTCGCGCCGCGCGGGCAGCACGGGCACGTCGACCTCGCGAGCCCGGCCGAGCCGCACCCGGTGCGCGGCGAGGGCGAGCCGCCTCAGCGGATTGGCGATGGTGCGGGCGAGGAAGCGCGAGAGCAGGATGGAGAAGGCGATCGTCGCGAGCAGCACCAGCGCCAGCGTGAAACGCTCGGCGCGGACGATGCGGCGGATATCGCGCGCGTTGACGGTAAGAAGCAGCACGCCCTGGTCGCCGGCGGAAATTCGCATCGCCGCGCTGAGATAGGGCGTGCCTTCCGGCGCGCGCCGGATTTCGGTAATGGGCCGCCCGGCTCCGAGCGCGGCGCTCGCCTCGGGCCAGGCGGCGAGACCGTCGTTCGCCGGCGGAACGAGAATCGGCCGCGCCCGCGCCCCGACGATCGCGTCGAAGCCGTTGTCGAGCGCGCGGGCGACGCCGCGATACCAGGGCTCCTCGGCCGGATCGCGCATCTCGTAGGTTTGCGGGCCCGAGGCCCAGCTGTCGACCGCGCGCGTCCCGTCCGGAAGATAGACCCGAAGCCGCGTGCCCGAATCCTGCCCGAGCCGGGTCAGCGTCGGCTGCCATGCCTCGCGCGGCAGCGCCGCGAGCATGTGCGCGATCATCACCGCCTCGGCCTCGACCTGCACGACTCGCGCTTGGGTAAGTCGGCTGCGGAAGCTGTCGAGATAGAAGAGGCTGCCGGCGAGGATCGCGATCGCGAAGATGTTGACCGCTAGGATCCGCTGCCTGAGCGAAAACCGCCGCGACCAGCGCAGCCCGAGCTCGCGGTCTTCATTCCTCGGCAAAGCGGTATCCGACCCCGTAGAGCGTCTCGATCGCTTTGAACTCGCCGTCGACCTCGCGGAACTTGCGGCGCATCCTTTTGACGTGGCTGTCGATGGTGCGGTCGTCGACATAGATGTCGTCCTGATAGGCGACGTCCATCAGCTGGTTGCGCGATTTGACCACCCCCGGGCGCTGCGCCAGCGCCTCCAGAATCAGGAATTCGGTGACGGTGAGGACGACGTCCTTGCCATTCCAGCGCACCCGGTGCCGGGCGGGATCCATGCTGAGCCGGCCGCGCTCGAGCTGCTCGGCCGGCTCCTCCGCGGCGTCAGGCTCGGCGGCGCGGGCGCGCAATTCGCTCCGCCGGAGCAAGGCGCGGATGCGCGCGATCAGCAGCCGCTGGGAGAAGGGCTTGGCGATATAGTCGTCCGCGCCCATGGCGAGGCCGAGCGCTTCATCCAGCTCCTCGTCCTTCGAGGTCAGGAAGATGACCGGAAAGTCGCATTTCTCGCGCAGCCGCCGCAGCAGCTCCATCCCGTCCATCCGCGGCATCTTGATGTCGAGCACGGCGAGGTCGGGCGGGTTCTCGGTCAGGGCCTTCAGCGCCGCCTCGCCGTCCGAATAGAGGCGGGTGACGAAGCCTTCGGACTGGAGCGTCACCGAGAGCGAGGCGAGGATGTTGCGGTCGTCGTCGACAAGCGCGATCGTTACCGACATGGACCTTCTTTCCCTTCCGCGCACGGGCTTTAGCCAAGGGCGGTCCGCCGCGCCACCCTTTGACGCGGCGGGTCCGCTCGGTTATGCGCCCGGCCAGGAAGAGGCGCCCGCCCGGGGCGCGCTATCACAGGTTAATTAGGGGAAATCAGGTGGCCCGTTCGGTCCCGTCGTTCGATCTGCATTTTCAGGGCATCGACACGCCCGCCACGCTGCACTGGAATCTCGGCACGGCCCCGCTCGTCGAGCAGGCGATCGCGCGCGGCGAGGGCATTCTCGCCAAGCATGGTCCGCTCGTGGTCGAGACCGGCAAGCACACCGGCCGCTCGGCCAAGGACAAGTTCATCGTCCGCGACGCCGAGACGGACGGCACGATCTGGTGGGACAACAACGCCGCGATGACGCCCGACCGGTTCGCCGCGCTGAAGGCCGATTTCATCGCCGCCTTGGGCGAGCGCGACACATTGTTCGTCCAGGATCTCTACGGCGGCTCGCAGAGCGAGCACCGGGTGCGAGTTCGCGTGATCAACGAGCTCGCCTGGCACAGCCTGTTCATCCGCACCATGCTGGTCCGGCCGCCCGAGGCGGAGCTGGCCGGCTTCGAGCCCGAATTCACGATCATCGACCTGCCGAGCTTCAAGGCCGACCCCGCCCGCCACGGCACCCGCTCAGAGACGGTGATCGCGCTTAATCTGACCGAGCGGATGATCCTGATCGGCGGCACCGCTTATGCCGGGGAGATGAAGAAGTCGGTCTTCTCGATCCTCAACTATCTCCTCCCCGCCGAGGGCGTGATGCCGATGCACTGCTCGGCCAATATCGGGCCCAAGGGCGACACCGCGATCTTCTTCGGCCTCTCCGGCACCGGCAAGACCACCTTGAGCGCCGACGCCAGCCGCACCCTGATCGGCGATGACGAGCATGGGTGGTCGGATACCGCCGTGTTCAATTTCGAGGGCGGCTGCTATGCCAAGATGATCCGGCTGAGCCCCGAGGCGGAGCCGGAGATCTATGCGACGACGAAGCGATTCGGGACGGTGCTCGAGAATGTCATGATCGATCCGGACACTCGGGAACTCGACCTCGACGACGCCTCGAAGGCCGAGAACACCCGCGGCGCCTATCCGATCGACTTCATTCCCAATTCGTCGCCTCAGAATATGGGCCCGGTGCCGAAGAACGTGATCTTCCTCACCGCCGACGCCTTCGGCGTGCTCCCGCCGGTGGCGCGGCTCACGCCCGACCAGGCCATGTACCACTTCCTCTCCGGCTACACCGCCAAGGTCGCCGGCACCGAGATCGGCGTGACCGAGCCCGAGGCGACCTTCTCGACCTGCTTCGGCGCCCCCTTCATGCCGCGCCACCCGAGCGTCTACGGCAATTTGCTCAAGGAGCGGATCGCCAGGGGCCAGGTCGCGTGCTGGCTGGTCAACACCGGCTGGACCGGCGGCAAATACGGCACCGGCAGCCGCATGCCGATCAAGGCGACCCGCGCCCTGCTCAACGCCGCGCTTGACGGCTCGCTGAACGGCGTCGCGTTCCGCCGCGACCCCAATTTCGGCTTCGACGTTCCGGTGAGCGTGCCCGGAGTCGAGCAGCGCATCCTCGACCCGCGCGAGACCTGGGCGGACAAGGCCGACTATGACGCGACCGCGGCGAAGCTGGTGACCTTGTTCAACGACAATTTCGCCAAGTTCGCCCCCCATGTCGACCAGAGCGTCCGCGACGCCGCCCCGCGCGCTGGCGGGACCGTCCAACAAGCGCAGGAGCCGATCATCACCGCCGCCTGACGCCCAAGCCATAAGCCCATTTCGAAGGGAGCGTGCCGGGGTCCGGCGCGCTCCCTTTTTCTATGCGAAGGACACGAGACATGACGACCGACCACAAGCCGCGCTTGTTCGCTACCGACGCCGAGATCAGGCGGATCGGCACCGGCTTCCTCGCCTGCGCGCTCGCCAAGGCCGAATGGACCCACGAAGCGCACCTCTCCACCACCGCCTGGCTGATCCTCGAACGCCCCGACATCCACCCGGAGCGCGACCTCCCCCACCTCATCCGCCGCTATAATGAGAGCGTCGGCGGCGTGAACAGCGATACGGAAGGCTATCACGAGACGATCACCCAGGTCTCGATCGCCGCCGTCCGCCGCGCGCTGGCGCGCAGCGAAGGGCAGGGGCTGACGGTGCGCGTCAACGCGCTGCTGCTGGCGCCGGAGGGACGACGGGACTGGCCGCTGAGGTTCTACAGCCGCGAGCTGCTGTTCTCGAAGGAGGCGCGGCTGGGGTGGGTGGGGCCGGATCGGGCGGCGCTGGCAGGGGTCTGACTTCGGAGGACGATATGGAGGGAAGGCCGAGGTGCGACGGGTATCGGCGTCTGCTGTTGACCGACTGCGGACCAGCAGCTTCGGGGCTGAAATGACAGGTGAGCGGACATGCCCCGACGATGAAACGAAACTCCACCTCAGTCCCGTTGCGGCGTTGAGTGAGTGCTCCTAGCACCCTGTGGAAGCATCACGGCTCAAGTCTTGAGTATTCTGTGTTTCGTCCAATTCCGGTTGCATACCTGATGTTTGCGGCCATTATTGCGCCCGAAAGAGCGGGGGGCACAGTGCGGATTGCAGTTCCTATACTCATGGCATCAATGCTCGCGGCCGCCGAGCCCGTCCATGCGGCCAATGATCAGGTGCAACGTGGCCCCCCACCTGACTGGGTGGCGCCTTCCGAGCTCATGCCGGTGCCGGAGGGGGCGAGCGGCCTCTTTTTCGTGCGCCGCCAGGACGTGCTGATCCATCTCGACGCGCGCGGGCAGGCCAGCCACATCGGCTATCGTATCCGGATTCTCCATCCGACCGCTCTCCAGCTCGGCAATCTCTCGATCGCATGGAATCCCGCCGCTGGGGCGCCGACCGTGCACGTCATCCGGATCCATCGCGGCGACGAGGTGATCGACGTGCTCGATAACTCCTCGTTCGAGATCCTCCGCCGCGAGAACCAGCTCGAAGCGGCGAGTCTCGACGGCTTCCTCACTGCCCTTCTTCGCGTCGCCGACCT
>NZ_JBQTJC010000051.1:0-21721 GCF_052387495.1 Sphingosinicella sp.
GTATATTCCACGGCCGGCTGGGCGTGAAGCGGCCCCGCCGCCGCGGCCAGGCCGACGAAACCGGCGAGGGCACGACACGTCGAGATGCGCATGTGAGTTCCTCCGCTGCTGCGGAGACAACGGCGACGAACCCGGGTTTAATCCATTGAAGCGCGGTCAGCGCCGGCCGCGCCAGGGCTCGCAGGCGATGCCGTCATTGTCGCGGTCGAGCGCCGGGCGGTAGCCAGGCTGGCCGCGGTAGATGGGCGCGGCGCCCGCCGCGCGGGCGGCATCGCAATTCGGATAATAGACCAGCGAGCCGGGACGGCGCGGCTGGGCCTCCCGGCCAGGCTGGCTGTCGGCAGGACGGCGCTGCGCTTCGCCCGCCGCCGCCGAAGCGGCGACCAAAAGGATCAGTAGGAAGCTGCAAACGCGTTTCATGCCGGCAGATTAGGCCGATCCAGTTGCCGAAAGGTGGAGAGATTGCGCGAAAACGGAGGTTTCGCGTCTAGCCCAGCGCCTTCCTGAGCAGCTCGTTCACCACCTGAGGATTGGCTTTGCCGGCCATCGCCTTCATCACCTGGACGACGAAGAAGCCGAAGAGCTTGTCCTTGCCGCCGCGATATTCGGCGACCTTGTCTCCGTTGGCGGCCATGACCTCGGCGATCGCCGCCTCGATCGCGCCGGTGTCGCTGGTCTGCCTAAGGCCTCGCGCCTCGACGATCGCGGCCGGGTCCTCGTCGGTTTCGAGCATGATCTCGAAGACCTGCTTGGCGAGCGTCCCCGAGAGCGTGCCGTCGGCGGTGAGCTTGAGCAGCTCCGCCGCCTGGGCGGGGCTGACCGGGCTGTCCGCGATGTCTTTGCCCAGCCGGTTCAGCGCGCCGAACAGGTCGGAGATCACCCAGTTCGCGGCGCGCTGGGCGAAGGTGGCGTCACCCTTGCCGGCCGCGAGCAGTGCCTCGAACCAGCGCGCCGTCTCGACCTCGGCGGTGAGCACCGAGGCGTTGTAGGGGGTAAGCCCCAGCTCGGCCTCGTAGCGGCGGCGCTTGGCGTCGGGCAGCTCGGGGAGCGAGGCGCGGCAATCTTCCAGAAACGCTTCGTCGAGCTCGAGCGGGAGCAGGTCCGGATCGGGGAAGTAGCGGTAATCGTGCGCCTCCTCCTTGGAGCGCAGCGAGCGCGTCTCGACCTTGTCCGGATCGAACAGCCGGGTCTCCTGGACGATCGCGCCGCCATTTTCGATCAAGTCGACCTGGCGGTTCGCCTCATATTCGATCGTGGCCATGATGAAGCGGACCGAATTGACGTTCTTGGTCTCGGTCCGGGTGCCGAGCTCCCCGCCCGGGCGGCGCACGCTGACATTGACGTCGGCGCGCATCGAGCCCTGCTCCATATTGCCGTCGCACGAGCCGACGTAGCGCAGAATTGATCTCAGCTTGCGGACGTAAGCTCCTGCTTCCTCTGGGCTTCTCATGTCCGGCCGTGAGACGATCTCCATCAAGGCGACGCCGGAGCGGTTGAGATCGACATAGGACGAACTCGGATGCTGATCGTGCAGCATCTTGCCCGCATCCTGCTCGACATGGATGCGCTCGATGCCGATCGTGCGCGCCGAGCCCTCGTCCTTCTCGTCGAGCAATATCTCGATCTCGCCCTCGCCGACGAGCGGGTGGTAGAGCTGGCTGATCTGGTAGCCCTGAGGCAGGTCCGCGTAGAAATAGTTCTTCCGGTCGAAGCGCGACCAGGCGTTGATCTTGGCGTTTAAGGCCATGCCGGTGCGCACCGCCTGGCGGATGCACTCGCGGTTCGGCACGGGCAGCATCCCCGGCATCGCCGCGTCGACGAGGCTGACCTGGCTGTTCGGCTCGGCGCCGAATTCGGTCGAGGCGCCCGAGAAGAGCTTGGCCTTCGAAACCACCTGCGCGTGGACCTCGAGGCCGATCACAACCTCCCACTCGCCCGTGGCGCCCTGGATGCGATAATTGCTCACAGCCATTCGCACTCCAGCCCGCTCGTTTCCGCCATCCCACTGAACACCAGTTTCTCATGGTCCTCGACATGGACGACAACGATCCTGGTCCACGTCGTGTGCCGCGGGCTCATCGTGAGACGGAGTCCGGCATATTTATGCCCTGGCGTAGATACGGTGCCGCGCCAGCCTAGGACGCCGTCACCGATATCCGTCCCGCTCATCTCAATCCGAGCCTCGAACTGGTCGGCGAGCTTTCCATCAATCGCTTCTACGTAACCCCAGCCGTCGATGGGGTGAATCCACGTTCCGGGGGGCGCAGCCCAGGCAGGGTTGACCATAGAGAGCGCGCTCACCACCACGCCTCCGGCCGCGCGGTGAAGCCGGCGCGCTCCTCGATGGCGAGGCCGGCGTTGAGGACGTTCTGCTCGTCGAGCGCCTTGCCGACGATCTGCAGGCCCAAAGGCAGGCCCTGGCCGTCGAGGCCGGCGGGGACCGACATGGCGGGGAGGCCGGCGAGGCTGGCGGGCACGGCGAAGACGTCGTTCAGATACATGGCGATCGGATCGGCGCTCTTCTCGCCCAGCGCGAAGGCGGCGGAGGGCGCGGTCGGCGTGAGCAGCAGGTCGCAGCTCTCCCAGACCCGCTCGAAATCGCGCGCGATCAGGGCGCGGACCTTCTGCGCGCGGTTGAAATAGGCGTCGTAGAAGCCGGCCGAGAGCACATAGGTGCCGATCATGATCCGGCGCTTGACCTCCGGGCCGAAGCCGGCGGCGCGGGTCGCCTCGTACATGTCCTGCAGGCCGCCCTGATCGGGCTGGACGCGCAGGCCGTAGCGGACGCCGTCATAGCGGGCGAGGTTGGACGAGGCCTCGGCCGGGGCGATGATGTAATAGGTCGGCAGCGCATATTTGGTGTGCGGCAGCGAGACCTCGACGATCTCGGCGCCGGCATCCTCGAGCCAGTCGATACCCCGATCCCAGACCCGGCCGATTTCCTCAGGGACGCCGTCGATCCGATATTCCTTCGGGATGCCGACGCGTTTGCCCTTGATGTCAGCGCTGAGGTTGGCCTCCCACTTCGGCACGGGCAGGTCGAGCGAGGTCGAATCCTTCGGGTCGAAGCCGCTCATCGCCTCAAGCAGGATCGCGCAATCGCGGACGTCGCGCGCCATCGGCCCGGCCTGGTCGAGGCTCGAGGCGAAGGCGACGATGCCCCAGCGCGAGCAGCGGCCGTAGGTCGGCTTGATCCCCGAAATGCCGACGAAGGCGGCGGGCTGGCGGATCGAGCCGCCCGTGTCGGTCCCGGTCGCCCCGGGCGCGATCCGCGCCGCCACCGCCGCCGCCGAGCCGCCCGAGCTGCCGCCCGGAGCCAGCGGGGCGTTGCCGCCGTCGTTGCGCTTCCACGGCGAAATCACCGCGCCATAGCCGCTGGTCTCGTTCGACGAGCCCATCGCGAACTCGTCCATGTTGAGCTTGCCGAGCATCCCCGCGCCCGCTTCGAACAGCTTCGCGCTGACCGTCGATTCGTAGTTCGGGCGGAAGCCTTCGAGGATGCGGCTGCCGGCGGTGCTCTGCACGCCCTCGGTGCAGAACAGGTCCTTGATGCCGAGCGGAACGCCGGAGAGCGGCTTCAGCGCGCCATTCGCCCGCGCCGCGTCGGCGGCGTCGGCGGCGGCGAGCGCATGCTCGGGCGTCTCGACCACGAAGGCGTTGAGCCCCCGCGCCTTCTCAACCGCCGCGACATAGGCCTCCGCCGCTTCGCGCGCCGAAAAGGCACCGTCGCGAACCCCGTCGCGAAGCGCCGCGACCCCGAGATCGGTCAGCGCCGTCATACCCGCCCTCCCGTCATCCCGGCGCAGGCCGGGATCTCGGCACGAGAGGTCACGGCCAATCTCCATGAGGCCCCGGCCTTCGCCGGGGTGACGATATCGCGGAAGGTCATTCGATCACCTTGGGGACGGCGAAGAAGCCATGCTCGGCGGCGGGCGCGTTGGCGAGGACCTTGTCGCGGATCCCGCCGTCGGTGACGGCATCGTCGCGCAGGCGCAGGTGATTGGGGATCACCGCGGTCATCGGCGCGATGCCCTCCACGTCCACCTCCTGCAGCTGCTCGATCCAGCCGAGGATGTTGGACAGCTCGGGCGCCAACGCCGCGATCTCGGCGTCGCTGACCGCGATCCGGGCAAGCTTGGCGATATGGCGGACGGTATCGGTGTCGACGGACATGCTGGGCCGCTAGCACCGCCTGTCGCGGGCTTGCAAGCGAAGCCGCCTTCCGCTCTAGGTCGCGCGTGGCAACCAAACGCAGAAGCCCGGCGGGCTGCTTCCTCAAGATCGTCGCGGCGCTGATCGTCCTCTTCATCGCCGCCGCCTTCGCCTATCGCATCTTCGAAAAGGAGCTGATGCGCTGGGCGATGGTGCCGAGCGTCGAGTTCCGCGAGGTCGCGAATCCGGCAGGCGCGAGCTATGCGCAGGCGAATATGTGGATCGCCCGGCCCGACATCGCCGGCAATCCCTCGCTCTGGACACCCGAAGGCTTTCGTCCGGCCGCCGCGCCCCGGGCCTCGGTCTTCTTCGTCCACCCGACCAGCTTCCTCGAGCGAAGCGCCTGGAACGCGCCGGTGGACGACGAGGAATCGCAGCGCCGCGCCGCCCTGTTCGTGCGCAGCCAGGCGAGCGCGTTCAATTCGGTCGGCGCGATCTGGGCGCCCAAATATCGCCAGGCGACCTTCGGCGCCTTCCTGACGGACGCGGACAACGCCCGGCGCGCGCTCGATTTCGCTTATCGCGACGTGCTCGCTGCCTATGAGGCGTTCCTGCGGCAGGCGCCCGCCGACCGCCCGATCATCCTCGCCGCCCACAGCCAGGGCAGCCTGCATCTGATGCGGCTGCTGCAGGAGCGCCTCCGCGGCGCGCCGGAGGCGGAGCGGATCGTTGGCGCTTATGTCGTCGGCTGGCCGGTCTCGGAGAGCGCCGACATGCCGGCCATCCCCCTGCCCGGCTGCCGGACGGCGACGCAGGCGCGCTGCCTGCTCTCCTGGCAGAGCTTCTCCGAGCCAGCCGATCCGAGCCAGGTGACCGAGGTCTATGACGGCTCGGCCGGCCCGGGCGGCGCCAGCCGGAACGGCTCGACCATGGTCTGCACCAACCCGCTCACCGGGGCGGCGGGCGGCGCGGCGGGCGCGGACCGCAACCTCGGCACGCTCATCCCGAACGAGGATTTCAGCACCGCCGAGTTTCGCCGGGGCGCGGTGCCGGCGCGCTGCGGCCCGCGCGGATTGCTCCTGATCGGCGACAATGACGCGCTTCCCGAAATGGGCCCCTATGCGTTGCCCGGCAACAATTACCACGTCTACGATTACGCTTTGTTCTGGGCGAACGTCCGCGCCGATGCCGAGCGCCGGCTGGCGGCGTTTGAAGGCCGATGATCGCGTCCGACACCGCCGCCTTTCGCGCCACGCTCCCCGCGGGCGGGCGGCTGCTCGGCCTCGACGTCGGCACGAGGACGATCGGCACGGCTTTGTGCGATTCGCAGTGGACGATCGCGACTGCGGCGGAACTGATCCGGCGCACCAAATTCGCCAAGGATCTGGCCGCGCTCCGGGCGCTGGCCGAAGCGCTGCAAGTGAAGGGCCTCGTCGTCGGCCTGCCGCTCAACCTCGACGGCAGCGAGTCCCCACGCACCCAGTCGGTCCGCGCCTTCGCCCGCAATCTCGCGCCACTCGGCCTCCCCGTCCTGCTCTGGGACGAGCGCTGGTCGACCCAGGCGGTGACCCGCACCCTGATCGACGCCGACGCCAGCCGCGCCCGCCGCGCGGAACTCGTCGACAAGATGGCCGCCGCCTACATATTGCAGGGCGCGATCGACGCGCTGACCATGGCCTGATCCCCCCGACATTTGCCCGATTGCGCTTTGCCGCGAATCGGATAGCTTCCGCGCTCCATTCGGGAGGGGAATCTGACCATGAACATGCGATACATGGCCGGCGCGTTGTGCGCGTCGGCGCTCGTTTTGACGGCCTGCAACGTCCAGACCGGACCGGTCGGCGGCGGAAACACGCAGGCGCCGGCGAACAATGCGGCCCCGCAGCAGGCGACCGGCGGCGGCGCGCCGGGCGGCGGCGCAGCCCAGGGCAGCGGCGCGCCCAACGCCGAAGTCCAGGGCGAGGCCCGGCAGAATTTCACCGTCAACAACAATACCGGCCACATCGTCGTCACGCTCAACGTCTCGCCGTCGGACGAGGACAGCTGGGGCCCGGACATCCTCGGCCGCGACGTGCTCGCCGACGGCGAGTCCGCCGAGGTCACCTTCTCGCGCGGCGAATCGCAATGCCTGTGGGACATCCGCGCCACCTATGACGACGGCGACACGACCGACATTCGCGGCGTCAATCTCTGTCAGATTGCCGTCGTCAACCTGACGCCCTGAGTGGAAGGCTCAGAGCTGGCTCGACTGCGCCCGGGCTCGCGCCCGGGCGTTTTTTGTCTAGACTGGGCGCCACTTGGTGTTATAGAGATATAACACACCAGAGAGAGGCCCGTTCATGCGCATTCGTATCGCCACGCTTTTGCTCGCCGCCACCTGCCTCGCCGCGCCCGCCGCGGCCCAGCCTCAACCCGCCCCCGCCACCGCCGCGGAGCTGCCGCGCTATTCCGCCCGGCAGTTCTTCGAGACGACCAGCCATGCGATGGCCTCGCCCGACGGCATCGCCTTCTCGCGCGACGGGCGGAACCTGCTCGTCACCACCGACCGCAGCGGCGTCTTCAACGCCTACGCCCTGCCGGTCGCGGGCGGCGATCCGGTCCAGCTCACCACCTCGACCGACAACGCGATCCTCGGCCAGAGCTATTTCCCGAACGACGATCGCGTCCTCTACGTCGCCGATCAGGGCGGCAACGAGCTCCACCACGTCTACGTCCGCCTGCCCGACGGGACGGTGCGCGATCTGACGCCGGGCGAGCGGCACAAAGCGAGCTTCCTCGGCTGGAGCGCCGACGGCAGCCGCTTCTTCGTCAGCACGAACGAGCGCAATCCGCAGATGTTCGACGTCTATGCCTATGATTCGACCAGCTACGAGCGGGAGCTGATCTTCCAGAACGAGGGCTTCCTGATCGGCGACATCTCGAGAGATGGTCGCAACGTCGCCCTGATCCGCGCGATCAGCTCGGCGAACAGCGACGTCTATCTCGCCCAGGTCGGATCGAGCGAAGCGCCACGGCTGATCACCGAGCATCAGGGCAATGTCGCCTACGACGTCTACGGCTTCACGCCAGACGGCAGTGCCTTGATCTACGGCACCAACGAGACCAGCGAATTCGGCCAGGCCTGGCGCTACGACCTCGCCGGCGGCGCCAGGGCGCCGATGATCGCGGCGGACTGGACGTGATGTTCGTCATGCACTCGCCCTCGGGCCGCTACCGGGTCCACGCGGTCAACGCCGACGCCTCGACCCAGCTCACCATCACCGACACGCGCACCAATCGCCCGGTGACTCTCACCGGCGTGCCGGAAGGTGATCTCGGCGGCGTCCGCTTCAACCGCGACGAGACGATGATCGCGTTCACCGTCGCCTCGGACACCAGCCCCACCGACATTTTCGTCGCCGATCTCGCGAGTGGCGCGGCCCGGCGCCTGACCCGCTCGCTCAACCCGGCGATCGACGAGGCCCAGCTGGTCGACGGCAGCGTCGCCCGCTTCCGCTCCTATGACGGGGTCGAGGTGCCCGGCATCCTCTATCGCCCGCGCGAGGCGAGCGCGGCGAACCCGGTGCCGGCGATCGTCCTCGTCCATGGCGGGCCGGGCGGGCAGAGCCGGCGCGGCTACAGCGCCCTCGTCCAGCACCTCGTCAACAACGGCTATGCCGTCTACGCGATCAACAATCGCGGCTCGTCGGGCTACGGCAAGACCTTCTTCCACATGGACGACCGGCGCCACGGCGACGTCGACCTGCGCGACGTCGTCGCCTCGCGCGGCTGGCTCGAGGGGCAGGACTGGATCTCGGATCGGATCGCGGTGATGGGCGGCTCCTATGGCGGCTATATGACCGCCGCCGCGCTCGCCTTTCATCCCGAGACGTTCGACGCCGGCGTCAACATCTTCGGCGTCACCAACTGGGTGCGCACGCTCGAATCGATCCCGGCCTGGTGGGGCGCGCAGCGCACCGCTTTGTTCGACGAGATGGGCGATCCCGCCACCGACGCCGAGCGCCACCGCCGGATCTCGCCGCTCTTCCACGCCGCGAACATCCGCCGGCCGATGCTGGTCGTGCAGGGCGCCAATGATCCGCGCGTGCTCCAGGTCGAGAGCGACGAGCTGGTCGCCGCCGTCCGCGGCAACAATGTCCCGGTCGAATATGTCCTCTTCCCCGACGAGGGCCACGGCTTCCTGAGGAAGGAAAACCGGGTCACCGCTTCGGAGGCCTACCTCACCTTCCTCAACCAGCATCTGCGGAGGTAGCCGTCGTCCCGGCGCAGGCCGGGATCTCAGGGAGATTCGCCGAGACTTCTTGTCCCGAGATCCCGGCCTGTGCCGGGATGACGGTTGAGGTCATCGTCCGCGACCGCTAGAGCGCGGCTTTAATGTCCGCCGCGCTTTTCCCCCATCGCCATCTGCTCGGGATCGCGGGGCTTTCCGCCGCCGACATCGGCCTGATTCTCGACGAGGCCGAGGCCTGGGTCGCGTTCAACCGGGGCGCGCGCAAGGCGGACGATCGCTTGCGTGGCCTCACCCAGATCAACTCCTTCTTCGAAAATTCGACGCGCACCCTCTTCTCCTTCGAGATCGCCGGCAAGAGGCTCGGTGCGCAGGTATCGAGCTTCCACCCCGCCGCCTCCAGCGTGCGCAAGGGCGAGAGCCTGATCGATACCGCGCTGACCCTGAACGCGATGCGCCCGGACCTGCTCATCATCCGCCACGAGGCGAACGGCGCGGCCGCGGATGTCGCGGCGGTGATGGACTGCCCGGTGATCAACGCCGGCGACGGCCAGGGCGAGCACCCGACCCAGGCGCTGCTGGACGCCCTTACCATCCGCCGCCGCTTCGGCCGCATCGAGGGGCTGAAGGTCGCGATTTGCGGCGACATCGAGCACAGCCGGGTCGCCAACTCGAATTTGCGGTCGCTGCCCCTGCTCGGCGCCGAGGTGCGAATCGTCGCGCCACCCAGCCTGATGCCGGCGAGCCTGCCGGCCGGGATCCCGGCCTATGAGGATTTCGACGAGGGCCTCGCCGGCGCCGACGTCGTGATGGTGCTGCGCATCCAGAAAGAGCGGATGGAGGAGGATTTCCCCGACACGCTCCAGGATTATCACGCCCGCTACGGCCTCACTCGCGCTCGCCTCGCTCTGGCGGCGCCGCGGGCGGTCGTCATGCATCCCGGCCCGATGAACCGCGGCGTCGAGATCGACGGCGACGTCGCGGACGATCCCGAGCGCTCGGCGATCCTCGATCAGGTCGAATTGGGCGTCGCCGTCCGCATGGCCTGCCTCGATCTGCTCACCCGGGAACGGCGCGGCTGACGAATCGAAAGGGCGGCGGACCTTGGCCGATCCGCCGCCCTCCAGAGGGGACCTGACGAGGTCCGAAGCTTGTTCAGGCGTCGCGCGTGTTGCGGTCGGCGTAGCGGGCGGCCCAGCGGACCGAGGCGTCGCCCGCCGAGGAGCGGACGAAGCATTCGCCGCCCCGGGCGCGGAGCGAGCCGCAGAGGCTCTGCGCATCCTCATGGCTGGCGAAGCCCGCGATCGCGACGCGGTGCAGCGTGCGGCCGTCCATCTCGATCGTCGCGGCGAGCGGCGCATAAGGCGTCAGGCCGTAGCGCTGCTGGAACTCGACCCAGGCGGCCTCGGCATTGCCCTCGTTCGAGAAGGCGCCGAGCTGAACGACGAACTGGCTGTCGCCCATCCGCACCTCAGGCGCGGCGGCGGCAACAGGACGCGCGGCGGCGCGGCGAAAGACCGGCGCGGCGGGCAGCGAGACGGCGGCGGTGCGCATCACCGACGGCGCCGGGCGGTTCATCGCGCGCGCGGCGATCGCGGCCTGAACCTCTTCCTCAGTCGGCGCCGGAGCGGGCGGCACGTCGGAAGCGGGCGCGTAGGAGACGGGCGTGTAGGAGACGGGGGCGTAGGAAGCGGGCGCTTCCGCGGCGGCGACCTGGATCGGCGCGGCGGCGGGCAGGCCCCAATCTGTGTCGGGGCCGACCGCGGCGGCCTGAACCGGCGCCGCCGCCTCGGGCGCGGCGACGACGGGGGCCTCAACGGCGGCGACCTGGACCGGCGCGGGAGCCGGCCGCGAGAGCGCGAGCGCGACCGGCTGGCCGGGATCGGCGACAGGGCTGACCCCGAGCAAGGCGGCGACCTGGTTGGCGGCGGCGCCGGGGCGCGCGAAGGCGGCCCATTGCTCCAGCCGCGGCCCGACATCGGCCGGCGAAAGATCCTGCGAAGCGATCGCCCGGGCGCGGCGCCAATCGCCGGCGAGGGCATGAGCGAGCGCCAGATTCTGGCGAATACGGGGCGTCGCGCTCGGCGAGCGTGCGGCGGGCTCGAGGATCTCGATCGCCCGCTCGGGCGCCCCGGCCAAAGCCATGGCCAGGCCAACGTCGGCGGCCGAGGCGCGGCCGGCGAGAGTGTCGAGCTGGGCGATCGCCGCCTGCGGCCGGTCGAGCGCGATCTGCATCAGGGAAAAGCTCAGGCCGGCGCGCTGGTTCGACGGATCGAGCTCGAGCACGTCGCCATAAGTGGCGCGCGCGGATTCGAAACGGCCCTGCTTCAGATAGACGTCGGCGAGCAGCAACCGGTAGCCGGCGTCGCGCGGGCTCAGCGCCACCGCCTGCTCCATCGCGACACGCGCTTCCGAAACGCGGCCTTGCTGCAGGTCCCGACGGGCCTGGGCGAACAGCTCGCTCGACTGGCGGTCACCGGCCGCGGCCGCGCGACCCGGCATACCGGCCTGGCGCATCGCCTGCGACTGGGCAGTCGCGGCGACCATCGTTATGCTGATGATCATCGTCGACGCGGCGAACTTGAACGTAATCCTGTTCATCTCGGCCCCCTGGGATCAATTCTTCCTGGCGCCCTTGGCGGGCACGCGCGCCGCCAGCGCCTCGATTTCGGGAATGTCTGCCAGCATCGCATCGAGCGCACCCGCCACCAGCTGCTGCGCCGAGCGGCCAGTGACCGCGCAGGCGAGCCGCAGCCGCAAATGGCGCTCGGCGTCGAGCCGCAAGGTGAAGGCCGCCTTCTTGCCCACCGCGACCGGCTGGGCACGCTTGGGCAGCTTGACGATCTCGGCCGGGCTGCGCGGCGCGGGCGCCAGCTGCGCCTCGGCTTCGACAGCCTCGATCTCATCCTCGGCCTCGTCGAAGCTCTCGGCGATGGCGCGCTGCTGGGCAACGACCTCGGGCTCGCCGGACTTGGGCAGCGGCGTCAGCGCGGCGATCGAGCTCGGGACATGCTCCGGCTGTTCCGAAGTGAATTCCTCTTCCGCCGGGCCATGGCCCATGTCGTTCCAGCCCAGGTCCTCGAAGCCGCCCGTATAGCCCTGCGGGCGCATGGCGGGCTTGGCCGCGCCCTTGCGGGCGAGGAGGCCGGAGGAGAGCGAGGCGTAGGGGCGGGCTTCGTTCATCATGTCGCCCTCCCTCACTGGCCCAGCACACGCCGGCCGAAGCCGGGCTGCGGGCGGATCGCATAAGCGTGCGCGGCCGGACCCGCCGGAGCGGAGAAGACGGTGCGGCGGAAATTCGTCTCGAGCCGGTCGGCGATATAGTCCCACAGCTCCTCGACCTCGCGGCACGACTTGCCGTTGGGATCGACCTCCATCACCGTGCGGCCGTCGATCATCGAGGCGGCGAAATCGGTGCGCTGATGGATGGTGACCGGAGCGACGGTGCCGTGCTGCGACAGCGCGATCGCAGCCTCGAATGTGATCTTGGCCTTGGGCGTCGCCGCGTTGACGACGAAGATGAGCGGCTTGCCCGCCCGATCGCATAGATCGACCGTGGCGCCGACGGCGCGGAGGTCGTGGGGGCTGGGGCGGGTCGGGATGACCACCAATTCGGCGACCTGAATAACGCTCTGTATCGCCATCGTAATCGCGGGCGGGGTGTCGATGACGGCGAGGCGGAAGCCCTGCTGCCGGAGCACCTCCAGGTCGGCGCCGAGGCGGGCGACCGTGGTCTGCGCGAAGGCGGGCATGTCGTCCGCGCGCTCGTTCCACCAATCGGCGAGCGAGCCTTGCGGATCGATATCGATCAGGCAGACGGGTCCATAGCCGGCGCGCTGCGCCTGCACCGCCAGATGGCCCGACAAGGTCGTCTTGCCCGAACCGCCCTTCTGAGAGGACAATGCCAGTACCCGCATGTAATTTCCCTCGAATTCCCCACGCTTGCGAAGCGGGTTTCCTCCAGCGAGACTAAAATCCGGTTAACAAAGGGACAGGGAAGCGCGGGCCGGGCCGGGCCGTGGGCGGCGGGCAAGACGCTGATTTCTATGCTAAGGTCGCCTTAAGCAATCGCCGCTAGAGCGAGAGGGACTATTCCGGTGGAGGGCAGTTCGAGATGACGACGAAGGGACGCCTGCTGGCGCTGGCCGCGGCGGGCGCGATCGCGGGCCTGGCCGTGCCGGCCTGGGCGCAGCCGAGCGTGCGCGCCGGCGTGGATGCCTGGGCGGCGGGCAATTACGAGGAGGCGATCCGCCAGTGGCGGCCGCTCGCCGACGCGGGCGACGCCGACGCGCAATTCAACCTTGCCCAGGCCTACAAGCTGGGCCGCGGCGTGCCGGTGAACAATAATCTCGCCGAGCAATGGTATGAGCGCGCCGCCCGCCAGGGCCACGAGCAGGCCGGCGCCAATCTCGGCCTGATTCTGTTCCAGAATGGCCGACGCCGCGATGCCATGCCCTATCTTCAGCGCGCCGCCGAGCGCGGCGACCCGCGTGCGCAATATGTCTATGGCACGGCGCTCTTCAACGGCGACGTCGTCGAGCGCGATTTCCCGCGCGCCTACGCGATGATGAGCCGCGCCGCCGCCGAGGGCCTGCCCCCGGCGATCCAGCAGTTGCGCGAGATGGAGCAGCATATCGGCGAAGCGGACCGCGCCCGCGGCACCGAGCTCGCCCAGGCGCTCGCCCACCGCGCGCCCGCCTCGGCCGAACCCGTAGTGACCGGTGCGGTGACCGCGCAGCCGCGTCCACCGCAGCCGCGCATCGCGACGACCGAGGTGCCGCCCTCTGCGCCGCCGCGCGCGCGCCCTGCACCGCCGCGCCAGGCGCCGCAGGTCGCCGAGGCACCGCGTCGCGCGCCACCCGCCCCCTCGGCCGGGCTGGCCACGCCGGGCGGCCGCTGGCGGATCCAGCTCGGCGCGTTCAGCAGCGAGGCCAATGCCCGCCGCGCCTGGAGCGCGGTCAGCGGGCGACTGCCGGGCCTGCAGCCGCATTATGTGCGCGCGGGCGCGGTGTTCCGGCTGCAGGCCGGGCCGCTCGCGAATCGCACCGCCGCGGACCGAGCCTGCGCCGCCGCGCGCCAGGCCTGCTTCCCGGTCGCCCCTTAACCGAAAATTTTCCGCGACAGGTTAGAGCCGTCTCGGAAGACTGAGGGCGGGTCATGGGGGCGTTGCGCAATCTTGACGGGCGGACAGGCATGGCGTCGCGCTGGCGGCGCCGGCGTATGTGCGTGCTGATCGCCGACGCCCCCGCGCCCGCCGCGCTCCGCGAGGTCACCGCGCGCGGCGCCTTCCTGGAGACCAATGCCCGCCCCGAAGTAGGAAGCGCGATCGTCCTCCAGCATCCCGACGCCGGCACGATCCGGGCGCTGGTCCGCGCGGTCGGCGACGAGGGCGTCGCGATCGGCTTCGATTATGGCGAGGCCTCCGTCGCCTTCGCGCTGGCGGCGATCGCCGCCGACATGAGCGCCCCGGCTTAATCCGCTACCCAGTCCGCCCGCCGATAGCCCTGCGCATAGAGCAAAGCGGTGAGATCGTTCGCCTCGATCCGCGCGTCAGCGACCGCCGTGAGCGCGGACTTGCCGTGATAAGCAACGCCCAACCCCGCCGCCTCGATCAGCGGAATGTCGTTGGCGCCATCGCCTACCGCTATGGTCTCGGCGAGGGAAATCCCCTGGCTTTCCGCCGTCTCGACCAGCGCCCGCCGCTTCGCCGCCGCGCCGACGATCGGCTTAGCCACCGTGCCGGCCAGCCGCCCGTCCGCAATCACCAGCTCGTTGGCCACAGCGGCGTCGAAGCCGATCGCCGCCGCCACCGGTTCGGCGAAGCGGGTGAAACCGCCCGAGACGAGCAACGTATAAGCGCCGTGCGCGCGCATCGTTTGCACTAGGGTCCGCGCGCCCGGGGTGAGCCGCACCCGCTCGTCGCGGCAGCGGTCGATCACCCCCTCGTCCATCTCCCGCAGCAGCGCCACGCGCGCGTCGAGCGCCGCCTCGAAGTCCAGCTCGCCCCGCATCGCCTGCTCGGTCACGGCGGCGACCTCGGCCTTGAGCCCGGCATAATCGGCAAGCTCATCGATGCATTCGACGCTGATCATCGTCGAATCCATGTCGGCGACCAGCAGCCGCTTATGCCGCCCCTCCCGCCGCTGCACGACGACGTCGACGCCGGGCAGCAGGCCCTCCAAAGTGTTCGGCGCGTTGCCCGGAGCATCGCCGAGAAGGAGATCGCAGGCGCTGCCCTCCTCGACCCATTCCGCCTCCGCCGCGCGCCCGAGCGCATCGCGCGCGGCGGAAATGTCTCCGCGCGCCAGCCGATCCGCTGCTATCAGGGTCGCGATGAACATGGGGTCCCCGTAAAAGCCGCCGCTCGCGCTTATCGCGGGACCTACGGCGAGCGGCAAGTCGACGCTCGCTTTGGCGCTGGCGGAGCGCGCCGACGGCATCGTGATCAACGCCGACAGCGCCCAAGTCTATCGCGACCTTTGCATCGTCTCGGCCCGGCCGACGCCCGAGGACGAGGCGCGGGCGCCACACCGCCTCTACGGCTATCGCGATGGTGCCGACGCCTGCTCCGCGGCGGACTGGGCGGCGGACGCCAAAGCGGAGATCGCGGCGGCCCACGAGACGGGCCGCCTGCCGATCCTCGCCGGCGGCACCGGCCTCTATCTGCGTGCGCTCCTCGACGGCATCGCGCCCGTGCCGGAGATCGATCCCGCCGTGCGCAGGGCGGTCCGCGCGCTTCCCGTCGCCGAAGCGCATGCGGCGCTGGCGCGCGAAGACCCGGAAGCGGCAGCCCGGATTCGCCCGGCCGACACCACCCGCACCGCCCGCGCCCTCGAGGTCGTCCGCTCGACGGGACGCACACTCAAATCCTGGCAGGCGGAGAAGGTGGGCGGGATTGGCGAGGCGATCGCACTTGCCCCCCTCATCCTCCTGCCGCCGCGTGCCTGGCTTTACGCCCGCTGCGACGATCGGTTTGAAGAAATGATGTCGGCGGAAGGGATTGAGGAGGTTCGCTCACTTCTGGAGCGAAGATTGCCGCTGCTGGCGCCGGTGATGCGGGCGATCGGGGTGCGTGAGATCGCCGCCTTCCTCGCCGGCGATTTGAGCCGGGCGGACGCGCTCGCCGCCGGCCAGGCCGCCACTCGGCAATATGCCAAGCGCCAATATACCTGGTTCCGCCGCCAGCCGCCCGCCGGCTGGCCGCGCTTCGAGGCGCCGCTCGATTGCGATGCGCTCCCCGATGCCCTAGCGCTGCTCGCCCGATGAAGGTCTATCGCGACAGCGACTGCGACATTGCCCTGATCCGCGGCAAGCGGGTCGCGATCGTCGGCTACGGCAATCAGGGCCGCGCCCAGGCGCTCAACCTCCGCGACAGCGGCGTGAGCGTGACCATCGCGCTCCCCCCGGAATCCGGTTCGCGCGAAAGAGCGAAGGCCGACGGCTTTGACGTCATGACGGCAAAAGAGGCGGCGGCGGCGGGCGCCGATCTCGCCGTCCTCCTCGCCGCCGACGAGGATCATGGCCGCATCTACGCCGAGGAACTCGCGCCCAACCTTCGCGAGGGCGCGGCACTGAGCTTCGCCCACGGTCTTTCGATCCGCTTCGGCCTGGTCGCGCCCCGCCCCGATCTCGACATCTTCCTCGTCGCCCCCAAGGGGCCCGGCACCGCGCTCCGCGCCGATTTCGAGCGCGGTTCGGGCCTGATCTCGCTCTTCGCCGTCCACCAGGATGCGAGCGGCGGCGGCGAAGCGCTCGCCTTATCTTACGCCGCGGCGATCGGCAGCGGTCGGGTCGGCATTCTCCCCACCAGCTTCGCCGAGGAGAGCGAAGCGGACCTGTTCAACGAGCAGGCGGTGCTCTGGGGCGCGATCCCCGAGCTGATCCATGCCGGCTTCGAGACGCTCGTCGAGGCCGGCTTCTCACCAGAAATCGCTTATTTCGAATGCCTGACCGAGGTGAAGCTGCTCGCCGATCTCATCTACGAGCGGGGCATCGCCGGCATGCGCGAGGCGATCTCCAACACCGCCGAGTTCGGCGCGCTCAAGGGCGGCAGCCGGATCGTCACCGCCGACACCCGCACCGAGATGCGCCGCATCCTGCGCGAGGTCCGCGCCGGCCATTTCACCCGCGAGCTGATCGCCGACGCCGAGGCCGGCTATCCCCGCCTCAGGGCCTCGCGCGAAGCCGCCAGCGCCCACCCGATCGAGGCGGTCCGTGCCCGTCTCCTCTCGCTCGCGAATGGGGATGACGGGCGATGAGCGACACCTCGATCTGGGACCGCTACTGGCAGTTCGACCGCATCGCTTCCTGCTTCGACGAGGCGGGCGCGCGCAATTACGACGAGGCGGTGGCAGCCGGCTGGCAGGACTTTTTCGAAAGCCTGCCGGCTGGCACCGCGATCCTCGATCTGTGCACCGGCAACGGAGCAATCGCGATCATCGCCGCCGAAACCTCCCGGAATCTTGACCGCGGCTTCGCCGTCGCCGCCGTCGACCGCGCCGCGATCGATCCGCGGCGCTATGTCACCCGCCACCGCCAGGCGCTTGCCGCGATCGACTTCCGCCCGGGCATCGATGCCGTCGCTTTGCCCTTCGCCGATCGCAGCTTCGGCGCGGTCGTCAGCCAATATGGCATTGAATATACCGATCTGCCCCGCGCCGCGGCCGAGCTGGCGCGTGTCGTCGCGCCGGAGGGCCGCGTTCGCCTCGTCGTCCATGCCGCCGAGGGCAAGGTCGCCGAGGTGTCGCGCCGCGCCATCGCGGAGACCGATTTCCTCCTCGAAGAGGCCCAGCTCTCCGATGCGGCGCGCGCCTGCTTCGTCGCGACCGCGACAGCGGAACGGACCTCGCCCGGCTCACCGGACGACCGGGCGATCGCCCGCGTGCGGCTTGCCGCCTTCGAGGGAGCTCTCCGCCGGGTCGGCGAACGCATTCCCACCGCGTCCGATCCGGCGAACCTGCGCAATGCCGGCGCTATCCTGCTCGACGCGTTCAACCGGCGCGGCGCGCTTTCCCTCGAGGAGCTGATCGCCGTCGCCGATCGCGTGAAGACCGAGAACGAGGCCCATCGCGGCCGCCTTGCGGCCCTCGTCGCCGCCGCGCTCAGCGCCGAGCAGGCGGGGGACCTCGCCGCGCGCCTCCGCCGGCATGGCGCGGCAACCGCCGCCGCGACGCCGCTGCGCGCCGGGGACGCCCTGATCGGGCATGTGATCGAGGCGCGCTTCTAGCTGCGGCCGTATCTCGCCGTGATCTCATCCCATTGTGATAAAAGGCAAAATGGTCTAAATGTCCGACGCGTGAGCTATGCTGCGCGATCACACCGTGACCGGCTGGGCGCCGCGCTGCCCGCGGCGCTCGTCCATGCCCTACTCCTCTACGCGCTGGTCGCGGGGCTCCGCGTGGGCGCCCCGCCGCCGCTGCCGGACCGGCTGCAGCGCGTCGAGCTCCTGACCTTGCCGCCGGAAATGCCGCAGCCCGAACCGCCGCCCCAATCGCAGACGAGCGACGACCCGCGCCCGGCCGCCGCGCCGCGCGAGGAAGGCGCCGCCTCGCCGCCCAATCTGCGCTCGCGCGCCACCGAAATCGTCGCGCCCGAGCCCGTGATCGTCCTGCCCCCGGTCTCGCCGGCCGTCACGAGTCCCGTTGCCGGGCCCGGCGCCGACCCGTCGACCGGCAATGCCGACATCGCCGGCCCCGGCACGGGCAGCGGCGGCTTCGGCTCCGGCTCCGGACGCGGCGGCCGCGGCGCAGGGGGAGGCGGCGGAGGCGGAGGCGGACGCCCGCCGCGCCACCTCAGCGGCTCCCTGAGCAATTCCGATTACCCGGCCGGGGTGGGCGAAGCGGGGATCGGCGGCACCGTCTCCGTCCTCTACGCGGTCGAGGTGGACGGGCGCGTCAGTGATTGCCGGGTGACCCGCTCCAGCGGCAGCCGTCTCCTCGACGAAACCACCTGCCGCCTGATCGAGCGCCGCTTCCGCTTCGCCCCGGCCCGCGACCGCCAGGGCCGCCCGGTCCGTTCGCGGATCGAGGAGAATCACAGCTGGATCGTCGAGGATGTGGATGGGCCGCGGCGCCGAGGGCGATGGAGCTGGTAGCCGCTATTTCCGCCCGAACAGTTTCTCGATGTCACCATGGGCGAGCTTTACCCAGGTCGGGCGGCCGTGATTGCACTGGCCGCTGTGCGGCGTGACCTCCATCTCGCGCAGGAGGGCGTTCATCTCGGCGACCGAGAGGATACGGCCGGCGCGGACCGAGCCGTGGCAGGCCATGGTCGCGGCGACGAGGTCGATCTTCTCCTTGAGGCTCAGCGCCGAATCGAAGGCGGCGAGCTCGTCGGCGAGGTCGGCGACCAGACCCCTGACGTCGCCCGCGCCGAGCATTGCCGGGGTCGCCCGCACGAGGATCGCGCGCGGCCCGAACCGCTCCAGCTCGAGCCCCATCTCGGCCAGTTCCGCGAGCCGGGCCTCGATCCGGTCGCAGGCCGGCTCGTCCAGTTCGACCACTTCCGGCAGGAGGAGCGCCTGGCGCGCGACGCCCCCATTCGCCATCGCCCGGCGCATCCGCTCGAGCACCAGCCGCTCGTGCGCGGCATGCTGGTCGACGAGGACCAGCCCGTCCTCGGCCTCCGCGACGATATAGGTCGCGGCGACCTGCCCCCGGGCAACGCCCAGCGGGAAGGATTGCCCCCGGGGTACCGTCTCGACGGCGGCCTCGGCGCGCGCTTCGGGCGCATAGTCGCGGTGCCGGTCCCAGACCGCGTCCTGGCCCGGCGTCGGCGGCGGAAAGCTGGGCGACCGCACCGGTTCCGCCGTCCAATTCCCCAGCGCCGAGACGCTCGGCCTTTGGGCGCTGCGATGGCCAGCCGCGTCGAGGGCGTGGCGGAGGCCGCCGACGATCAGGCCGCGGATATTGCCCGGATCGCGGAAGCGGACCTCGGTCTTGGCCGGGTGGACGTTGACGTCGACCTCGCCGCCGGGCAGCTCGATGAACAGAGCGAGCACCGGATGGCGGTCGCGGGCGAGCAGATCCTGATAGGCGGCGCGGACCGCACCGATCAGCAGCCGGTCCTTCACCGGGCGGCCGTTGACGAACAGATATTGGTGGTCGGCGACGCCGCGGTTGAAGGTCGGCAGGCCGGCGACGCCGCCCAGCCGGGCGTCCCCGCGCGCATATTCGATGGCGAGGCTGTTCTCGGCCAGCTCGCTCGTGGTCAGCGCCGCGACCCGCGCCGGTCGCTCCTCGCCCGGCCCCACCGAAAGGGTCCGACGCCCGTCATGCTCGAGGCTGAAGCCGATCTCCGGCCGTGCCATGGCGAGGCGCTTCACGACGTCGAGGCAGGCGGCATATTCGCTGCGCTCCGAGCGCAGGAACTTGCGCCGCGCCGGGACCTTGCCGAACAACTCCTCGACCGTGACCCGCGTCCCGGGCGGCAGCGCCGCCGGCCCGTCCTGAGCCAGCGCGCCATTGTCGATCGTCCGCGACCAGCCGTCCCGCCCACGCACCCGGCTCTCGATAGTCACCCGCGCAACGCTGGCGATCGAGGGCAGCGCCTCGCCGCGAAAGCCCAGGGTCGCGACCTCGTCGATCGAATCGGTCGGCAATTTGGAGGTCGCGTGCCGTTCCAGCGCCAGCGCGATCTCGTCCGCCGCCATGCCGCTGCCGTCGTCGGCGACCTCGATCCGAGCCGTGCCGCCACCGGCGAGGCTCACCGCGATCCGCGTCGCGCCCGCGTCGATCGCGTTCTCGATCAGCTCCTTCAACGCGCTGGCCGGTCTTTCCACCACTTCACCGGCGGCGATCCGGTTGACGAGATGCTCGGGCAGGCGCCTTATTGACATGCTTCAGGCTCTATACGAAGCGGCGGCAAGCCGCGAGCCCGGGCCGCCATATCTTTGGTGGACCGGACGCGCGGGACCATCCTATAGACATGCCCTGGGGAAGGGCCAGGAATCCCTCGGCTTCCGCCCCACACCCCAAACGAGTTCAAGGCGATTATGTCCCTGTTCAATTTCTTCCGCTTTCCCTCGCACGACATGGCGATCGATCTCGGCACCGCCAATACCGTGGTCTACGTCCGCGGCCGCGGCGTCGTCCTGAACGAGCCATCGGTGGTCGCGATCGAGACGATCAACGGCGTCAAGCGCGTCAAGGCGGTCGGCGACGATGCCAAATTGATGATGGGCAAGACCCCCGACGCGATCGAGGCGATCCGCCCGCTCAGGGACGGCGTGATCGCGGACATCGACGTCGCCGAGCAGATGATCAAGCATTTCATCCAGAAGGTGCACGGCCGGCGCCGCTTCCCGCGCTGGCCGGAAATCGTGATCTGCGTCCCCTCCGGCTCGACCAGCGTCGAGCGCCGCGCGATTCGCGACGCCGCCTCCAACGCCGGCGCCCGCCAGGTTTATCTGATCGAGGAGCCGATGGCCGCGGCGATCGGCGCCGACATGCCGGTCACCGAGCCGATCGGCTCGATGGTCGTCGATATCGGCGGCGGCACCACCGAGGTCGCCGTGCTCAGCCTGCGCGGCCTCGCCTACACGACCAGCGTCCGGGTCGGCGGCGACAAGATGGACGAGGCGATCAGCTCCTACGTCCGCCGCAATCACAATCTCCTGATCGGCGAGGCGACGGCGGAGCGGATCAAGAAGCAGGTCGGCATCGCTAAGCCCCCGGCGGGCGGCGCCGACGGCGAGACCGTCCACATCAAGGGCCGCGACCTCGTCAACGGCGTGCCCAAGGAGATCATGATCAACCAGCGCCAGATCGCCGAGGCGCTCTCCGAGCCGGTCGGCACAATCGTCGAGGGGGTGCGGATCGCGCTCGAGAACACCGCGCCGGAGCTCGCCGCCGACATCGTCGACCAAGGCATCGTGCTGACCGGCGGCGGCGCTCTGCTCAAGGGCCTCGACGAAGTGCTGCGCGACGAAACCGGCCTGCCCGTCACCGTGGCCGACGACCCCCTGACCTGCGTCGCGCTTGGCACCGGCCGCGCGATGGAGGAGGAAGTCTTCCGCGGCGTGCTGCAGACCGCCTGAGGCGGGCTCGGGGGTCGCATGGCGCCGCCCGCCAAACGGCGTCTCGGATTTTCCCGCCGGGCGCAATACGGCCTGTTCCTCGGCTATGTCGTGGCGATCGCCGGCATCCTGGTCGCGCTTCTCATGCTTACCATCTCGATCATCGATCCGCGCGGCTATGCGGCGATCCGCGGCGCCGCGCTCGACGTCACCGCCCCGGTCAGCTCGGGCGGGCGGAGCGTGGTCGGCTTCTTCACCGGCATCGGCGGCGCGATCGGCGACTATTTCCGCGCTGGCTCGCAAAATGCCGAGCTCCGCCAGGAACT
>NZ_JBQTJC010000052.1:0-4627 GCF_052387495.1 Sphingosinicella sp.
AGTGTCGGAGAAATTGACAAAGAAAGGGTGAAGACCCTTCGACACGGGCCCTCGACAGGCTCGGTCCCTGCTCAGGATGAGCGGTGGGTGTCCTGAGCTAATCCAGCGTCATGGCGGGCCACCGACCGCTCACCGTGTTGCGCAAATGGGAGGCGGGGTTTTCCACAACACCCGAAACGGGCGTTTTCCACACCCGATGGCCGCCGCCCAAGTGTCTGAGCTACATTTTCTGTGCCTGCGGTGCCGCTTCTGGAGCAGCTTCGGCAAGGCTCACGAGAGGCAGCGGAGGCTTTTCGACCCATTGCGGACGTTCGGCCGATGTCCGGTTTGCGCCCATCCCAGTCGCTTAGCGATTAACTGAAGCGGGCCGAAAGCGGACCCCAATCTTCACGCGAAGGGGATGGTGGGCGCGGCCGGGGTTTCACCTGCATCCTGCCGTAATCTGCGGCCCGCTCTAATTGAGCTACGCGCCCATCACCAGTCTAGCTCGTGGCGGCGAGCGCACAATGATCCCAATCTAGGCTCGCGGACTCGCGGCAAAGAGCGTGTCAAATCGGGACGAGATACCGGTAAACTACTGTATGCCGGTTCAAGCTTATGGTTAACTGCCCTCGCGCGACTCGCGCTAACTCAAGGAGAGAGATGATGAAAAAGCTAGCCGTTATCGGCCTGGTGGCGATTTCGAGCGCAGCCTGGGCGGCTCCGGTGGTGAGCGACAATGCCAGCTCCAACGCCTGCTTCGGGCAGGCGCGGGCCTTCTATGTCCATCTTCTCGGCGGCCGGACGTGGGGCGACATCGCCTCCGACCGTGCCGGATCGAACGCGGCCCTAAACCGCGACTATCGGGATTCCTGCCGGGGCTAGGACCGCTCCGGGCCTAATACCGATCGGGGTCGCGCCCGGGTCTGTCCGGTCGCGACGCCGATCGTCCGCCTAAACCCTCAATCGTTCCGGCCTTCCCGTGCTTTGCGGGTCCATCGGCTGACCAGCGAGGGCAGCAGCTCCTGGGGGGCTCAGCCTGGAGCCCATATCTGCGCGAGCCTTCGTTCTTCCGCTCGGCTGAGGGCGCGCATCGGTTCGGGGCGGAACGCTTCGGGCACGGCCTCGACGGTGGCCGGCGCCGCACCGGAAGCCGCCGCAATCAGCGCTTCGGGTGGAGTGGCTTCGAGGAACTCCAGCCCGACGCTCTTCCCCCGCATCCAGCGGACGCGGGCAGGCAAGGAAATTCCGCCCCGGGTCAGCGTGAGCGTCTCGCCGACGTTCAGTGCGATCGGGCAATCCAGCCGTGCGCCGCGGTTCGACAGGTCGCGCAGCTTCGCGGTCGTATCCCCGAAATCGCCGAAGAGCTGAACGAGGATGAATACGTTCTTGCGCGGAGCGCGCCTTTGCCGGTCGGCAGGCATGGCTGAGTGTTCGAGGTCGCTCATTTCAGTTCCTGGGCACCCGTAAGCCCTCCGGGTTAAGGGTGCGCTAATCGGCTGCGTCTCGTGGCCGCACGGGCACTGGGAGGCAGCCCGGATGGTCCTCGACGGTCTAATCGGTGGGCGGTGAGCCTTACAGCTGCCGCGTTCGGATGCGGTGACTGCGCGCGCCTGCGGATCGACCCGGTAGCGTTGAGGGCGATGGCTCACGTTGTCCGATGGCCGGCCGAAGCTCGATCGAATCGAAGTGCGCTCGGTTAGATCGCAGACCAGCTCGAACGGTGCGGATTGGGGGAACGCGCCCGACGAAGGCAGACAGGCGAGTAGAACGGAGGCAAAGGCTATACCTGATCGAGAAACAGGGGCGCACGCGAGGATAGGCGCGCCATGATAATTAGAATGCTGCGCCGCTGATATCGCCGCCGAGCGCGTAGCGACCACCGATCACAAACTGCTCAGCGCTCATGGCGATGTGCTTGGCGGCTGCGCGAACGTCGCGTTCGCGCCTCTCGAACGGCTGGGCCTCGGCAAGGGCGCGGGCTCCGATCAGATCGTTCACCCGTAGGACGACGCCCACGGCGACTTCAGCGGCGTGAGAACAGGCAAGTCGGTAATCAATCCGGGCCGCCACGAGATCAGAGCCCTCGCCTTCCACGGTCGCGCATAAGGCCGACATGGCTGACCGCATGTAGGCGTCGGCCGCCCGGCATCGCGCGAGGCAGCGTCCGATCTCTGCCTGAGCCAGTTCGCGTTCTGCGAGAGGGACGGTCATGCCCTGGCGCCGGTGACCGGAGCTTGACGAGACGAGCGCGTCAATTGCGCCTTTCGCGATACCGAGCGGCACTGTGGCGACTGTCCAGACAAATGCGGAAATTCCCGGAAGGCGATAGACAACACCAGCGTGGGTAGGAATTGGCTGAAAGTCGCAAACGAATTCGGCTGGCAGGGACGCGTCGTGGGCCTCGAAGTCCCAGCTTCCTGTGCCTTTCATCCCTGAGACGTGCCAATTGTCGATCAGATTGACCGCCTCGCGGGGCAGGAACGCAAGGACGATCCGCCCACTGCCGTCGTCGACCTCGCACAGCGGGGCAAAGGTCGTGGCGTGGGGCGCGCCGCTGCCAAAGGTCCAGCGGCCGGTGATGCGGTATCGACCCTCGGCTGGGACCGCCTTGCCGATCGCTGCGGTACTGGAGGCGACGAAGGCGGACTGCTTGCCGAATACCTCCTTCGCGGCGTCCAGCGGCAGGTAGCCGCCGGCACGCGACATGCCGCCCCCATTTCCGACGAGCCAGCCGATGGTCCCGTCGAACGCCGCAGCGTGCTCCACCACGGTCATGAAGTCGAGAGGGGAGAGCCCGCATCCGCCCAGTTGAGCTGGAAGGAGAAGTCGGAAGAACCCCGCTTTGCTCAAGGCATCAAAGGCCTCGTCCGATACTCTCCGATCCGCGTCGAAGCGGCAGGACTGCTCTGTCAGAAGAGGTCGGATCCGTTCGAACCGTTCGATCATGGTCGCGGCGGTTGATGCCGATTGTCCGTCCTGCATGGTCATCTCCCTCACGAAAGCTGGAATGGTCGGCTTCGACGAGATGCGGGGCAACAGCAAAAAATTCGGGGCAAGATGAGCACAATTCATCTAGAAATCGACGAATGCACAGCCTTCCGCCCTTGCGACAGCTCCAGGCCTTCGAAGCCGCGGCGCGCCTCCTGAGCTTCGGGAAGGCGGCCGCGGAACTGTCCGTCACGCCCACCGCGGTCAGCCACCAGATACGGCTGCTGGAACGTCATTGCGGCCAGCCCCTTTTTCACCGCCAGCCGCGGCCCCTGCACCTCACCACCGCGGGCGCACAGCTTCTGCCGGTCGTCCGGGATGCTTTTGTGTCCATCGCGGACGAGCTTGCCCGCCTTATTCCCGGCAACCCGATCGGCCATCTTCGGGTGACGGCGACCAGCGCCTTTGCGGCACGCTGGCTGCTGCCGCGGCTGGGAAGCTGGCGGGAGGAAGCGCCGGGATCGATGCTCGACCTCGTCGGAACCGATGCGGTCCTCGACCTGCGCACGGGCGAAGTTGACGTTGCGATCCGTTATGCACGTCGTCCCCCGACAGACGGAGTCGCGGTGGAGCTACTTCGCGATACCTTCCACGTCGTTATGGCGCCGTCGATGTTGCAGGGAGGCATCGACATGATCGAGCCTCAGACAATCCTCGATCTGCCACGTGTCGAAGTCGGCTGGCCCCTGACCGACGTCGATGCGCCCACTTGGCGTAACTGGGAAACTGCGGCCCGCGCGGCAGGCCACCGGATCAGCGGCACCGTCCGGCCACCGCAACTGAGATTCCATGAAGAGCACCACGGGATCGACGCGGTATTGGCCGGACAGGGTCTTGGGCTGTGTAGTGACGTGCTCGTTGCACGGGAACTGCACGATGGCCGCCTGCTGCAAGTCAGCGATATCGTTCTGCCCGGCTACGGCTTCTACTTTGTCTATCGCGGCGAGCACCCGAGGCGCAGGGCGTTGGAAGCCCTGCTTCGCTGGATGCAGCGACAAGCATCCGCCTGAAACCGTTTGACAAACGCGCGCATGCGCCGGCTACCATGCGCAGGTTGAAGGAGCCGCTGTCGCCGGCGTCGACCCCGACCTGCCAGAGCCGCAGCAGCCAGCCGGCCTCGGCCGCGAGCAGCAGGATGACGAAGTCGATCGTCCCCAGCAGCAGCACCGCATAAGAGAGATAATGCTTGAACAGCCGGATCACGGGCGCGCGCGCCCGGCTGCCGCGGAAAGTGTAAGGCCGTCCGACATGCCGAACAGTGTCGGAGAAATTGACAAATAAAGGGTGAAGAGCGCGGCTTTCCGCGGGTCAGGCGCCGCGCGCCGCGGCGTTGCGCAAATGGGAGGCGGGGTTTTCCACAACACCCGAAACGGGCGTTTTCCACACCCGATGGCTGCCGATCACACGCCTGAGCTACATTTCCTGTGCCTGCGGTGCCGCCTCTCGAGCAGCTTCGGCAAGGCTCAGGAGAGGCAGCCTGTGCTTTTGACCCGTTGCGGACTTTGGGTAGGCGTGAGAGCATCGGACATGCGCCCGCTTCTTCTCTCGTCATTTGCTGCTGCGTTTCTGGTCTGCTGTTCTTCTTCGGCGATTGAGCAGCGCGCCACGCTGTGCATTGAGCGGCCCGAGCAGCATGGGCGGCTGAACATCATTCCCG
>NZ_JBQTJC010000053.1:0-10661 GCF_052387495.1 Sphingosinicella sp.
GCTGCTGGGGGTGGTGGCGGAGATCGAGCCGGTGGCGGAGCGGGTGCGGTTCGTGGAGCGGTTGAGCGCGCCGATGCAGCGCTGCCTGAACCATTTCTGGCCGGGCTGGGCGCATCGGGGGCAAATGCCGCCCCCGCAGTTCCTCAGCGGGGCGGGGGGCTGCGCGGTCTGGCTGATGGTGACCGGGCGCGGCTTCGGCAAGACGCGCGCGGGGGCGGAATGGGTGTGGGCACTGGCGCGGAAGTTCGGCGACGCTCGGATCGCTTTGGTCGGCGCGACGATCGAGGACGTGCGCCAGGTGATGATCGAGGGCGAGAGCGGGCTGCTCGCGACGGCGCGGACCGGCGAGACGGTGCGTTACGCGCGGACCGACGCGATCCTGCGCTTCCCCTCGGGCGCGGAGGCGTTCGCTTATTCGGGCTGCTGCCCGGACAAATTGCGCGGGCCGCAGCACCATTTCGCCTGGTGCGACGAGATCGCCAAATGGCGCCACCCGGACGCGACCTGGGACAATCTGCAGCTCGGCCTCAGGCTGGGGGAGAGCCCGAAGGCGCTGGTGACGACGACGCCCAAATCGGTGCCCTTGGTCCGCCGGCTGGCGGCGGCGGGCGACGTCGCGAAGACGCGGGGGCGGACGGCGGACAATCTCAACCTGCCGGACGCCTATCTGGCGCGGATGGAGGGGGAATATCGGGGGACGAGGAAAGGACGCGAGGAGCTGGACGGGGAGATCATCCTGGAGGCGGAAGGGGCGCTGTGGAGCCATGATTTGCTGGCGCGGGGGCGGTCCCCTTCATTCCTCCCCGCGATTTCGCGGGGAGGGGGACCGGCGCAGCCGGTGGAGGGGCCCCTCCACCATGGACAGGTGGACAGTGCCCCGCACTGTCCAGCGATGTCCGGGGGACATCGCGACCTGTTCATTTCGGGTGGTCCCCATCATCGGGTTGGCCATGCCCCGCATGACCAAGGATCGTCTTGGAGACGATCCGACCCGATGATCCTGCAAATGCAGGGGAGGATCGAATTGAAGCGGATCGTGATCGGGGTGGACCCGCCGGCTTCGGCGCAAGGGGATGCGTGCGGAATCGTGGCGTGCGGGCTGGGGAGCGACGGCGTGGGTTATGTGCTGGGCGATCATAGCGAGCGCGGGCTGTCGCCGGAGGGGTGGGCGGCGAAGGTGGTGGAGGCGGCGGGCTTCTGGGGCGCGGATTGCGTGATCGTCGAGAAGAATCAGGGCGGCGACATGGTGACGAGCGTGCTCAAGACCGCCGATCCGGCGCTGCCGGTGCGGCCGGTCCACGCCCGCTACGGCAAGGGCGACCGGGCCGAGCCGGTGGCGATGCTGTTCGAAAGCGGCATTGCGCGGCTCGCGGGCTGCTTCCCCGAGCTCGAGGACGAGCTTTGCGCGATGACGCGGGGCGGCGGCTGGGCGGGGCCGGGGCGCTCGCCCGACCGGGCCGACGCGATGGTCTGGGCGCTCACCGAGCTGATGCTCGGCAAGCCGAAGGCGGAGCCGCGGATCAGGCGGCTCTAACGAACGCGGGGGCCCCCGAAGGGCAAAGGGGGCGGGGGCTTGCGGTCGCGGCGGGGGAGCTGGGCCTGATAGGCGACGCCGCAATGCGCGACGCAATAGGGAAAGCCGGGATTGGCCGGGGCGCCGCAGAAGTGGAAGTCCGGCTCGCCCGGGTGGCCGATCGGCCATTTGCAGATCCGCTCGTTCAAATCGAGCAGGCCGGTCTTGTCGGCGATCTCCGGGCTCGGCTTGGCCGGGACGAGGCGGCGCGGCGGCGCCGGCGGGATCGGCGCCTGCTGGTCGCCCGGGCCCTGACGGACGAAGCCGCCCGGGCCGATCGAGCGAACGACCGGCTGCGGCGGCGCGGGCGCGGCGGGCGCCTCGGCGGCCTCCGCGGCAGGCGCGGGCTCGGCGGCGGCGGGGGCGGGCTCGGCCGGCTTGGGTTCGGGCTTGGGCGCCTCTGCCTTAGGAGCGGGGGCGGGCGCCGGGGCGGCGGCGACGGTGGGCTTGGGCTTCTCCGCCTTGGGCTTCGGCTTGGGCGCCGGGGCGGGCTCGTTCGCCTTGACCGGCGAGGGCCGCGCCTGGAGGCCCAAGCGGTGGGCCTTGCCGATTACCGCGTTGCGCGAGACGCCGCCGAGCTCGTCGGCGATCTGGCTCGCGGTCATGCCCTGCTTCCAGAGCGATTTCAGGCGGTCGATCCTCTCGTCGGTCCAGGACAGGGACATCACTCTTCCTTCAGGCTTCACGGCTTGCGGCCCACAGCGTCAGCGACTAGCGACGGCGCTCATGAACGGCCAGCCTTCGAATTGGGTTCAAACCGACCCCGGCGTCCCGATCATCCGGAACGTCAATTGGGGCGGCCTTGCGACCCTCTATGTGAAGGAGGTGAGGCGTTTCTTCAAGGTCCAGCTGCAGACGGTGTGGGCGCCGGCGGTGACGACGATGCTGTTCCTCGTCATTTTCACGGTGGCGCTGGGGCGGGACGGGCGGACGGTGGCGCTGGGCGGGGCGGCGGTGCCCTTCGCCGATTTCCTGGCCCCCGGCCTGATCGTGATGGCGATGATCCAGAACAGCTTCGCCAATGCCAGCTTCTCACTGCTCGTCGGCAAGATCCAGGGGACGATCGTCGACTATCTAATGCCGCCGCTCTCGGTCGGCGAGCTGATCATGGGACTGGTCGGCGCCTCGGTGACCCGCGCCATCCTGGTCGGCTTCGCGGTCTGGCTGGCGATGCTGCTCTGGCCGGGCGTCCATGTCCTGCCGAGCCATGTCTGGGCGCTCGCCTGGTTCGGCCTGATGGGGGCGATGATGCTCGGCTTCCTCGGCCTCGTCACCTCGGTCTGGGCGGAGAAGTTCGATCATGCCGCGGCGGTGACCAATTTCGTGGTGGCGCCGCTGGCCCTGCTCTCGGGCACCTTCTACTCGATCGATGCGCTGTCGCCGACCTTCCAGGCGATCAGCCACGCCAACCCCTTCTTCTACGTCATTTCGGGCTTCCGCTACGGCTTCGTCGGCGAGGCGGATTCGCCGATCCTGTTCGGCGCCCTGCTGCTGCTCGGAATCAACCTCGCGCTCGGGGGGCTTTGCTATGCCCTGCTCAAGAGCGGGTGGAAGCTCCGCGCCTGAAGGTTCCGCGGGCGGACGCGCCCGGCGCTCATTTCGGCGTTTGTTCATACAACTTGCGACAATTATGAACGGATTCTGTCGAGTGCGTTCAGCGCGGGGGCATTGCCGGGCTCGTAGAAGGGCCTCTGCAATTGTGCAGCAAGGAGTAGTCACATGCGTAAGTTGCTTATCTCTGTCGCCATCGCGACCGCCACGATCGCCGCTGTTCCGGCTGCGGCTCAGTATCGTGGCGGCGATAGCCGCTATGACCAGCGCGACGATCGCCGTTGGGACCAGCGCGACGATCGCCGTTGGGACCAGCGCGATGATCGCCGCGGCGGCGACCGCGGCTATGATCACCGCGGCCCCGACCGCCGCGCCGTAGCCAATCTGGTCCGCGACCTCAACCAGGCGCAGAACCGGATCACCCGTTCGCAGCAGCGCCGGATCATCTCGCCGCGCGAGGCGGTGAGCCTGCGCCGCGAGGCGATGCAGATCCGCCAGCGGCTCCACTTCGCCGCCCGCGGCGGAATCAGCGGCCGCGAGTTCGCGCAGCTGCGCTTCCGGGTCAACCGGCTCGAGCAGCGCATCCGCCTGGAGCGCCGCGACCGCGACCGCCGCGCCTTCTAAAGCGGCAAAATCGGGGCGCCGGGTCGCGTTGACGCGGCGCCCCCCAAATCCCTATAGCGGGGAATGAAAGGCGGCCTCAGGCGGGGTCGCCTTTTTCCCGTTGCCCGCCGACGCAAGAGGACATCATGGCCATCACCCCGCTCATGCCCGTTTATCCGCGCTCGCCGGTGCGGCCGGTGCGCGGCGAGGGGGTCTATCTCCACGGCGAAGGCGGCGAGAAATACCTCGATTTCGCGAGCGGCATCGCGGTCAATCTGCTCGGACACGGCCATCCGGTGCTGACCAGGGCGATCCAGGAGCAGGCGGCGACTTTGATGCACGTCTCCAACCTCTACGGCAGCCCACAGGGCGAGGCTTATGCGCAGCGGCTCTGCGATCTCACCTTCGCCGACACCGTGTTTTTGACCAATTCGGGGGCCGAGGCGGTCGAGTGCGCGATCAAGACCGCGCGCCGCTACCACCATCACCACGGCCGGCCCGAGAAGCACGAGCTGATCACCTTCGCCAACGCCTTTCACGGCCGCACCTTGGGCACGATCAGCGCGACCAACCAGGAGAAGCTCCGCGACGGCTTCGCGCCTTTGCTTCCCGGCTTCCATGTCGTCGAGTTCGACGATCTCGAGGCGGCGAAGGCGGCGATGGGGCCTCACACGGCGGGCTTCCTGGTCGAGCCGATCCAGGGCGAGGGCGGCATCCGCCCGGCCAGCGACGGCTTCATGAAGGGATTGCGCCAGCTCTGCGACGAGCACGATTTGATGCTCGTCCTCGACGAGGTCCAGTGCGGCTTCGCGCGGACCGGCAAGATGTTCGCGCACGAGCATTACGGGATCGTCCCCGACGTGATGGCCGCGGCGAAGGGGATCGGCGGCGGCTTCCCGATGGGCGCCTGCCTCGCCACCGAGAAGGCGGCGGCGGGGATGGTGATCGGTACCCACGGCTCGACCTATGGCGGCGGGCCGCTCGCCTGCGCCGCCGGCCAGGCGGTGCTCGACGTCGTCGCCAATGACGAATTCCTCGCCCACGTCACCCGGATGGGCGAGCGGCTCAGGGGCGCGCTCGAGCAGATGATCCCCAATCACGACCATCTCTTCGAGAGCGTGCGGGGCATGGGGCTGATCCTCGGCATCAAGATGAAGAGCGACAGCCGCGCCTTCGTGACGCACCTGCGCGAGCATGGCCTGCTGACCGTCGCGGCGGGCGACAATGTCCTGCGCGTGCTGCCGCCGCTGGTAATCGAGGAGGCGCATATCGCCGAGTTCGTCGAGAAGCTCAGCGAGGCCGCGCGCAGCTACGAGGTGCCGCAGGCGGCTTGATGGCGCGGAGGGGGCTATCAGCCCAGCATGCCGGTCGCCAGCGCCGCGCCGATGACGAACATCAGGGCGGCGACGCTGTAGCGGACGGTAGCTATGGTGACTTTCTCGAGGTGGCGGGTGGCGAAGAAGGCGCCGGCGAAGGCGGTGAGCGTGCCGACGACGACGAGCAGGCCCTCCCGCCCGGCGGGGTTCAGCCCGGCCGCGGTGAAGGAGGCGGCGTAGGTCGCCAGCCGCGACAGATCGACGAGGACGGCGATCATCGCCCCGGTGGCGACGAAGACCGGGGCTGAAAGCCCCGCGCGGAGCAGGAAGATCGAGCGCAGCGCGCCCTGCTGCCCTGTCAGCCCACCGAAGAACCCGGTCAGCGCGCCGCCCAGGGGCATCAGCCTCGACGGCGCCTCGAGCTTCTGGAACCAGCGCTGGAGCTCGAGCGTGGCGAACAGGATCATGAGGAGGCCGATGGCGAGCCCGGCGCCGGTCGGCCCGAAGCTCCGCCCGAACGCGCTCCATTCGAACAGCCGCGGCGTCTCCCCGAGCCAGGCGAGCAGCCAGGCGCCGGCGACGGCCGCGGGCACCGCCGGGAGCCCGAACCTCAGCACCACCGCCCAGTCGGCGCGCGTCCAGAGCAGGGCGCCCTTGAACAGGCTGTTGAGGAGGTGGACGATCCCCGTCGCCGCGACCGCCACGGGCGCCGGGAAGAACAGGGCGAAGGCGGGGAGCAGGAGCGTGCCGAGGCCGAAGCCCGAATAGAGGGTCAGCGCCGAAGCCAGCGCCGCCACGATCGCGATGAGCGCGATGTCCATGGGGACGGCCTATGGCGGCGGGGCGGAGCGTCGGCAACCGGGCAGGGCGACGCGGCTCCGCTCAGCGCCAGCGCTCCGCCGGCGCCTTCACATAATGGCGCCAGACATAGCCCCACGGGATGACGAGTCCGAACACGAGCGGAAAGAGTCCGATCGAGATCAAGTCCTCGCCCAATCGCGGCGATCCTGTTCCGGCCGACCATTGCGGCAGCCCGAAGCGGAGCAGCCAGATCAGCTTCCAGACGAATTCGAAGAGCAGAATCGGGACCATCTTGAGCGGGTAGCGAATGGCGATCAGCGCCATTAAGCAGAGGCCGCCCAAGATCGACGTAATCATCCCACGGCCCACCGGATCGGGCCAGATCAGGGCGGGCAGAACGTCCGATCCAAGCGAGATCACGCCGGCGAGGGCGCCGAGGCGGATGACATAGAGACGCCACAACGGGACCTCGTAGGCGGTAGCAGCGGCGGGCGCGGAGATCGGCTCAGGCGGCTGCATGGTTCGCCGCTACTTCGCTCACTGGACGGCGGAACGTCCAGGGGTCGCTCGGCCTGACCACGTAATTCGCCCAGACATAGCGCCAGGGGATCACGAGGAGCAGGACGGCGCCGAGGGAGGTCTCGAAGATCGTCGTCCGCATCCCCTCGTCGAGCGTGCCGTCGAGCCAGCGTGGGAGCGCGAAGGCGGCAAGCCAGATCACCTTCCAGGTCAGCTCGACCAGCAGCAGTGGAAGCATCCGCAGCGGATAGCGCAGCCCGAGCAACGCCAGCAGCCCGATCGTCCCGAGCAGCGCCCAGGCGACGCCGGTCATGCGTGGCAGCTCCAGGCTGTGGCTGAGGATCAGCGGCCAGACCGTGAGCCCAATCCCGACCGCCATAATCAGGTACATGGCGCGCATCACCCACAGCCGCAGGGGCGAAACTTCGCTCATGCCAATTTCCTTTCCGGAAGCGCCTGGAGGGAGGCGCGCAGCCGCTTTCCGAGCCGTACGCGGGCGAGCCAGAAGGCCATTACCGCGAACGGCGCGAAGCCGAGGAGGAGCAACGCCGGCGAGCCGCGCCAGGCCGCGGGCAATATGTCCTGCTGACCGATGAAGAAGGATCCGGTCGCGATGAAGAAGGCGAAGCACATTCGCCAGAGGTGCCGTGCGATGCGCCGGGCGGGCGTCAGCGGGCTGCGCAGGATCGCGTTCAGATCGAGTAGCCCGGCGAGCAGGCACACGCTAGCGAGAACATAGATAACGCCGGGGCCCGCCGGTGTCGTCGCGCCGTCCATGACGACGCCCCAGTACATGACGGCGGAAGTGCCGAGCGCGGCCGCGCAGGCCAGTATCTCGAACCTGCCAGTGCTCCCGTCGCGCCGGCGCGCGGCGACCCAGGAGGTCGTCACGAAATAGAGGACGAAGAGCGGCGCGACCGGCGATAGCGGCTCGGGTTCCCGGAACGGCCCGAGGATCGCCGCGGTGATGCCGAGGACGACCATCGAGCCGAAGAAGGCGGTCCCCGCCCGGGCGTGCAGCCGGCCGCCCTTGCGCACCGCAACCGCGATCGTGCCGGCGGGCAGGGCCAGCAGCCCGGCACCGATGTGGATGGCCATCAGGATGTTCATGCCGCCTCCCGTTCGTCCGCCACGGCGTCGGGCAGATATTCGAGGATGTCGCCGGGCTGACAGGCCAGCGCGGCGCAGATCAATTCGAGCGTCGAGAAGCGGATCGCGCGCGCCTTGCCGGTCTTGAGGATCGAGAGGTTGGCAAGGGTGATCCCGATCCGATCGGCGAGCTCGGTCAGGGTCATCCGGCGTTCGTGGAGCAGGTCGTCGAGCTTGACGGCGATCGCCATGTCACACCGTCCCTTCGAGGTCGTCGCGCATTCGCGTGCCTTCCGCGAACACCCGCGCCAGCATGAAGGTGAGCAGCACCGCGAGCCAGCCGTTGACCGAGAAGCTGGTATCGAGATCGACCGGATGCGCCGGCGTCGAGATCGTCCTCCCGATCAGCCAGATGGCGCCCCCGAGCAGCTGCAGCGCGAGCAGCGCCCAGGCGATCGCCTGCAGACGCTTCGCGTTGGCGGCGACGAACGGGTCGCCGACGCGCACCGTCTCGATCATCGCCAGCAGGCGCGTCAGGATCAGGTGATTGATCGGGATCGTGACGAGCCCGAGCATCGCGACGGCGCGCAGCCCCCAGATCAGCCGCTCGGTGTCCGGCGACGGCGAGAGGTGGAGCGCGCTGATGATCCATTCCCGGTGCGGCATTACGACCAGCAGAACGAGGATCGCGGCGCCGAGCAGCCAGTTGAGGACAACGAGCAGGCGCAGCAGGGCACAAGCGATCGGCAGCGCGGCGGAATAGGATCGGCTCATCGCCATGTCTCCATTGGCTTATCGATAAACGATAATAACCTTATCGATATTCGGCAAGGACTTTCGCGCAAGCGGGGTGAGCGCGGGTATCGTCGGGAATTTGGACGGGCGGCTCGCCAAGGCCGCGGCGAGTGCTCAGCCCTTGGCTTCGCCCATCCGATAGGCGCCGACGCCTTCGCCGAGATGGGGGTTGTTCGCCTCGCGCAGGCGGGCGCCTTCCTCGTCGTAGAGGAAGGGGAGGAAGGCGTAGCGCTTGCCCCGGGTCACCGGCGTCGCCTCGTGGAGGAGGGAGCAGGAGAAGACGATCGCGCCGCCAGTCGGAGCGCGATAGGTGCGGCTTCCGAATTCCGGAAAGCGCAGGTCGCCGCCCTCATAATCGCCGGCATTGAGATTGATCGTCACCGCGAACTTGCGGTGCGCCGTGCCCTTGGTCGTATTATCGCGATGCGGCCGAAAGTGGCCCGCCCCCGCCTCGTAGCAGGCAACGAGATGGCGCTCGACTCGGGTCGGCGTGAACTGGAAGGCACGCTGGACGGGAATGTTGAGACGCCGGTTCAGGCGGGCGACGATCTGGCTGCGCAACTCCGGGTCGTCGATGTACCAATCGCGCCTTTGCTTGTGCCTCGGATCGACGAGCAGCCGCGTCTTGCCGTCGACGTCGCGCATGAAGCCCGATTCTTCGCCGCCGTCGGCCTCGTAGCGGCGGATCAGCTCGGTGCACATGTCGGGCTCGAGCACGCGCGGCACGCGCAGCACCGGTGCCCAGAGGTCTTCGGCGGCTTCCGGAAGGCTTGCTTCGAGCCTGGCGATGGCGCGCTCGCCCTCGTCGAGCCGCCAGGCGCCGATCGCGCGCAGCGAAGGATCGAGCAGCAGCCAGTGCGGCCGGTAATTTTCGCCGTCGCGCGCGCCGTAGAGCGTGCTGACGGCGCCGTCATAATCGAGGAAATAGCGGATGCCGGGCAGGCTTTGCGCGATCTGTCCCCGCGCGGTATCTTCCGGATCGATCGTTATCCCGAAGAAACAGGCGCTTTCGTCGTCGAACAAGGCCCGGTGGCGTTCAACCAGCGCCACCGCGTCGCGGACGGCCTCGATCCGAATGGAGCCGAAGAAAAGCATCAGCACGTGCCGCCCGGCGACGGTGTCGAAGGCGTAGTTCGCCAGCCCGTCAAGCGCGACGGCGTGGAACCAGGGCGCGGCGTCGCCGGGCAACAGCGGCTTTCGACGTCCGGGCGGCGCGGAGGGTGAAGGGGCCATAGCTCGGCAGCCTATCGCGGCTGTGGCGGATATTGAACCCACCCGCCGCTCGGCCCAAATGGTCCCGATGACCTCCGCTTCCGTATCTTCCGCCGCGAAGCTCGACGCGGCTTTGGGCTTCGCGCTGCCGGCGCGGGATGCGCGCGGGCGGCTGGTGCGGCTCGGGCCGGTGCTCGACGACATCCTCTCGGCGCACGATTATCCGGCGCCGATCGCGCGGATCCTCTCGGAAGCGCTGACGCTGACGGCTTTGTTGGGCGCGACGCTCAAGGAAGCGGGCGGCCAGCTCACCCTGCAGGCGCAGACCGAGGCGGGGATCGTCGACCTGCTCGTCTGCGACTATCGCGGCGGCGAGCTCCGGGGCTATGTTCGATTCGATCCGGAGCGGCTGGCGGCCGAGGCGGCGGTGCCCTCGCTCGAGGCCCTGTTCGGCAAGGCCTATCTCGCGATCACCTTCGACCAGATTGTGCCGGGCGACGACAAGATCGAGCGCTACCAGGGCATCGTCCCGCTCGAGGGCGGCAGCCTCGCCGAGGCGGCGCAGCATTATTTCAGCCAATCGGAGCAGATTCCGAGCCTGGTCCGGCTCGCGGTCGACGATACCGGCCACGTCGCCGGCGGCATCCTGCTCCAGCATCTGCCCGAGGGCGAGGAGGGGCGCGACCGGCTCCACACCCGCCTCGACCATCCCGAATGGGACCATGTCCGCGCGCTCGCCGAGACGATCCGGGCGAACGAGCTCACCGACCGCGAGCTCGGGCTCGAGACCCTGCTCTGGCGGCTGTTCCACGAGGAAGAGGAGGTGCGCCTGCTCGCGACGGTGGCGCTGGAGAAGGGCTGCCGCTGCACCTACGAGCATGTCCGCGGCGTGCTGGCGCGTTTCGCGCCGGAGGAGCGGCGCGAGATGGCCGACGACGAGGGCTTCATCAGCGTCGATTGCGAATTCTGCTCGCGCGTCTTCCCGGTCAAGCTCGACGACCTCGACGCCGACCAGGTGTGAATTCATAGCGTTAACGCGCTGTTTACCATGAGGCTGCTAAGAGGAGGTCGTGCCAGTTTTTGCGGGCACGCTTTCCTCCCTAGCAGGCTTCAAGCCTGAACTGGGCCGCCCTTCGGGGCGGCCCGTTCTTTTTCCGGCCCGTCGCCGCTATAGGGTCGCGCCATGAGCCAGGCCGCCGTGG
>NZ_JBQTJC010000054.1:0-8753 GCF_052387495.1 Sphingosinicella sp.
TCGCCCGAGGACGCGGTAGCGATCCGCAAAGGCGGCACCGAGGCGACTCTGAAAGGCATCCAGTTCAACAGCTTCGGCGCCTTCTTCAGCCGCGCCTATCGCGAGAACGACTATCTCTGGGGCCGCCTGCACGGCGCCGACCGGCTGATCGACATCACCATCTCCGCCCTCCCAGACGAGGCGCAGCTCACCCCTGAATCGGTGACCGCGCTCAAGAAGGAGGCGTTCCGCGCCATCCTCGCCGAGGAGAAGGACCGGTTGAAGACCATCGCCCCCCTGTTCGAGCAGCTCGAGCGCGAGGTTGGGTAGCGCACTGGACTAAGGCGAAGATTTCGGAGAGAGGCAAAGGCCATGCAGTTCCTCAAAACCCTGTTCTGGGTGATTGTCGCGGTGGTGATCGTGCTCTTCGCCCGCACCAACTGGCAGCCGGTGACGCTCACCTTGTGGGGCGGGCTCGAAGCGGACGTGAAGCTGCCCGTGCTGGTGATCGGCGCGTTCGTCCTGGGCTTCCTGCCGACCTTCCTCCTCTACCGCACACGGATCTGGTCGCTGAAGCGCCGGCTGGAGACTCAGAATCAGGCGCATGTCGCCAACGCGCCCTTGCCGCGCAACGCGCCGCCGCCGCCACAGGGTGAGGCCCGGTCGAACGCATGAAGGGTCCGATCTTCGTAGCGCTCGACACCACCGATCTGGAGCGCGCGAAAAGCCTCGCCGCAAGGATCCGCAACCATGTCGGCGGGCTGAAGCTGGGCCTCGAATTCTATTCGGCCAACGGCCCGGACGGGGTGCGCGCGATGGGCGCGTTTGATCTCCCCATCTTCCTTGATCTCAAGCTCCACGACATTCCCAACACGGTAGCCAAGGCGGTGCAGGCGCTGAGTCCCCTGGGACCCGCCATCCTCACCGTCCACGCCGCCGGCGGCCTGGCGATGATGGAGGACGCCAAGGCGGCCGCGCCCAGGGGCACGAAAGTAGTGGGCGTCAGCGTCCTTACCAGCCTCGACGACGACGACCTCGCCGCGACCGGCATCGCCTCCGACAGCCACGGCCAGGTCGCGCGGCTCACCGCCCTCTCCCGCGAGGCGGGACTGGACGGCGTGGTCTGCTCGGGCCGGGAGGTCGCTGCGGCGAAGGAACTCTGGCCGGAGGGCTTCTTCGTCGTCCCGGGCGTCCGTCCGGCCGACGGCGGCGCGGGCGACCAGAAGCGAGTGGTCACGCCCCGCGAGGCGCTCGACAGCGGCGCCTCGATCCTCGTCATCGGCCGTCCGATCACCCAGGCCGCCGACCCCGACGAAGCCGCCCGCGCGATCGAGGCGACGCTGTAGACTTGGCATCGCCGTGGGCCTAATCCGCCCGGCCTGAGGAGCAAGAAAGATGAGCTGGCTCAACCGCGTCCGCAGCAAGATCCCGTTCCTGCCCAAGCGGGAGACGGCGGAGAATCTCTGGCACAAATGCCCCGAATGCGAGGCGATGGTCTTCCTCAAGGAATATGAGGAAAATCTCTTCGTCTGCCCGCGCTGCGAGCATCACGGCCGGATCGGTCCGGCCCGGCGCTTCGAGATGCTGCTCGATCCCGGCTACACCGTGCTGCCACCGCCCCAGGTCCGCGAGGATCCGCTCAAGTTCCGCGATTCCAAGCGCTACAGCGACCGGATCAAGGCGGCCCGCGCCGCGACCGGCGAGCCAGACGCCCTGATCAACGCGAGCGGCACAGTCGAAGGGCACCGGCTCGTCATGGGCGTGCAGGATTTCGCCTTTATGGGCGGCTCGATGGGCCTCGCGGTCGGCGCCGCCTTCGTCGCCGGCGCCGAGGCAGCGATCGCGGATAAATGCCCCTATGTCATCGTCACCGCTGCCGGCGGCGCGCGCATGCAGGAAGGCATATTGAGCCTGATGCAGATGCCCAAGGCGACCGTCGCCATCGCCCGGCTGAAGGAAGCGGGCCTGCCTTACATCGTGATCCTCGCCGATCCGACTACGGGCGGAGTCACCGCCTCCTATGCGATGCTCGGCGACGTCCAGATCGCCGAGCCCGGCGCCCTGATCGGCTTCGCCGGCCAGCGCGTAATCGAATCGACGATCCGCGAGAAGCTCCCCGAAGGCTTCCAGCGCGCGGAATATCTCAAGGACCACGGCATGGTTGACATGGTCGTCCATCGCAGGGAGCTGCGCGGAAGGCTGGCGCTGCTGCTCGACTATCTGAGCCCGCGGCGAGAGGCGGCATGACAACCAGATCCTCCCCACGATTTCGTGGGGAGGGGGACCGCACGGAGTGCGGTGGAGGGGCAAGCCGCGGTCTAAGAGGCCCCTCCACCAGCCTTCGGCTGGTCCCCCTCCCCTGCAAAGGCAGGGGAAGATAAGTTTGGACCGCGCGGTCTCCGATCACCCCGCCGTCCAGGCCCAGCTCGACCGGCTGGAGGCGCTGTCGCCCGGCCGCGACATTCTCGGGCTGGAGCGCATCTCCGCCCTGCTCGACCGGCTCGGCAACCCCGAGCGCGCGCTGCCGCCGGTCCTCCATGTCGCCGGCACCAACGGCAAGGGCTCGACCTGCGCTTTCCTCCGCGCCGCGATCGAGGCTGCGGGCCTCTGCGCCCATGTTTATACGAGCCCCCACCTCGTCCGCTTCAACGAGCGCATCCGCATCGCCGGCCGGCTGATCGAGGACGAGGCGCTCGCCGCCTTCCTCGGCGAGACACTGGACGCCGCCGAAGCCATGAAAATCAGCTTCTTCGAGGCGACCACCGCCGCTGCCTTCCTCGCCTTCGCCCGCATGCCCGCCGACGCCTGCATCGTGGAGGTCGGGCTGGGCGGGCGGCTCGACGCGACCAATGTCATCCCATCTCCCCTCGTCTGCGGCATCGCCCAGCTCGGCCTCGACCATCCGACCTTTCTCGGCGACCGGCTGGAGCAGATCGCCATCGAGAAAGCGGGCATCGCCAAGCCGGACGTGCCGCTCGTCACCCAACATTATCCGGAGGCGATCGCCGAACGGGTCGGCGAGGCCGCCGCCGCAGCCGGCGCCGATTGGAGCCCACGGGGCGCGCGCTGGGACGCCGAGATCGAGGACGGCAGGCTGGCCTATCGGGATGACGCGGGCACGCTCCGCCTCCCACTGCCCCGCCTGCCCGGCGCGCACCAGGCGATGAACGCCGCGCTCGCGGTGGCGATGCTGCGGCACCAGTCGGTGCTCGATGTGCGCGAATCCGCCTTCCGCGCGGCGATGGGCTGGGCCGAATGGCCCGCGCGGCTGCAGCTGCTCGCGCCCGGACCGTTGCGCGATATCCTGCCCGTCCAGGCCGAGCTCTGGCTCGACGGCGCGCATAATCCCAACGCCGCCCGCGCCGTCGCCGATTTCTTCCGCGGCCACGTCCCGGCCGACCGCCCGTTTCACATCATATTCGGCCTGCTCGCCAACAAGGACGCGGCCGGCGTGCTGCGCCCCTTCCGCGACCGCCGCATCACGCTCCACGCAATTCCGGTCGCCGAGCATGAGCATCATCCGCCCGCGTCGCTGGCCGCGACCGCGCGCGACGCCGGCCTGATCGCGATGACCGCGAACGGGGTCGAGGACGCGCTCGGCTGGATCGCCCGCCACGCCGATCCGGCCCATCCCCCGATCGTGCTGATCCTCGGCTCGCTATACCTCGCCGGCGAGGTGCTCTCGGCGAATGGCGAGGCGCCGAGCTGAGTTTTACTCCGCCGGCACCGTCTCGGGACGCTCGGGCGCTACGACGCCTGATGCCCGCCCTGCGCGCGCCTCGCGGATCCATTCGAGGATGCACAGCACCACCGCGACCACGCCGATCAAAGCGGTGAAGACGAACACGAAATAATAGCCGCGCTCCTCGATCATCTGGCCGAGCGCGCCGCGGCCGAGCGTGCCGACCAGCAGGGTCAGCGAGGCGAGCAAGGCATATTGCACCGCGCTGTAGCCCTTGGCGACGATCGAGGAGAGCCACGCGATATAGGCTGCGCCCGCGATGCCGATAGCGAGGTTCTCGCCGCCGATGGTGATCATCAGCCGGGCGAGCCGCTCGCTGCCGCCGAACTGCTCGACCGCCCAAGTAAAGCCGATCGCGTTGCTGACCGCCGACATGGTTGCCCCGCCCACCGCGAGATCGGCGTAGAGCAGATTGGTCGCCGCCGAGAGCGCCGCGCCGAGCGTCAGGGTCAGCATCCGCCCGAGCACGACGATCATCCAGCCGCCCAGCGCCAGCCCGAGGATGATCGCGCCGATCCCGAAGAACTTGGAGGCGAACGCGACCTCGTCGTTGGTGTACTGCAGCTCGCCGAGATAGAAGGGATAGGCGAAGGTGCCCCAGATCGAATCGCAGATGCGGTAGGTCAGCACCAGCGCCAGGATCAGCACCAGCGACCAGCCCATGCGGCCGACGAATTCGACCAGCGGCAGCACCAGCGCGCGGTAGAAATGATCGGTCACCTGGCTGGCACGCCCGCCCGGTCCGCCCTCCTCCGTGATCACGTGCCGCCCCTCGCGCCGGAGCTTCGCCAGCCAGCCGGCGACGAAGGCGGGCAGGACGATCGTGGCGAGGACGATCAGCGGGCCGTAGGTAGCTGTGAACTCGGTCGGGTTGGGGCGATTCTCGGGCAGCGCGGTCATCGAGCGGACCATGAAGACGAGGACAGTTCCGATCGCCCAGGCCCACAGCAGCCCGACGGCCATCAGGCCCCATTTGCGCACGCTCGGCAGCAATTCGCCGGTTTGGTAGAGCTCGTCGATCTCCTCGCCCGAGGCGATGACCGCGCCGGTCTTGTCCGGATCGGGGGCGAACAGGCCCGCCACGCCGATCGCCAGCAGGATCAGCCCCAGCATCACATAGGTCTGCGGCCACCCTATCCGCGCCGCGATGATCAGGCCGAGCGCGCCGCCGACGAGCGAGGAGAGGCGAAAGCCCATCTGGTAGACGGTCGAGAGAATGTCGATCGTCGCCTCCTCGTCGGCGATGTCGATGCGCCAGGCGTTGATCGCGATGTCCTGCGTGGCGCTGGTGAAGGCGCCGATGCCGGCGAGCAGGCTGAACATGCCGAGCGAGCTCCTCGGATCGAGCAGGCTCATCGTGACGAGGATGATGCCGAGCAGAAGCTGCGCAGGCGCGATCCATTGCTTGCGCTTCCCGAGCCGGCGCAGGAACGGGATGTCGACCTTGTCGACCAGCGGCGACCACAGGAACTGGAACGAATAAGCGAGCCCGATCAGCGAGAACACGCCCATCGTCTCGAGATCCACCTCGGCCTCGGTGAACCAGGCGTAGAGCGTGCCGAGGAAGAGCGCGAACGGCAGGCCTGAAGCGAAGCCGAACAGCGCCATGAAGCCCGACTTGGGATTGCGCAGCGATCGAAATAGCGTGCGCCAGCCGGGTTTCTTCGCTGCGGTCGTGGCCATCGGTCCTAGTCTCCTGCGCGCCCGGCCGCGAACCTAGCGGCTTGCCGCATCATTGCCAGCGTGTTGATCGCGCCGCGATGCTTGCCTTACGTTCGCGTAAAGCGCACTATTCCGCTCATGGACATGCCGATCCGCCAGCGGCCGACCGAGGGCCAGCTCGCGCTCGCCCGCCTGCTCGCCTCGGGCGTGCCGACAGAGGGCAAGAGCGTCACGACCGTGCCCGCCTCGGTCTATACCGACCCCGCTCGCTTTGCCGCCGAAAAGGCGAAATTGTTCGACCGGCTACCGATGGTGATCGCCCCCTCAGCGCTGCTGCCCGAGAACAATATGGCGGTCGCGCATGACGGCTTCGGCATCCCGCTGCTGCTGACGCGCGACAAGCAGGGCGTCGCTCACGTCTTCTGGAATGTCTGCCGCCATCGCGGCACCCGCCTGGTCGAGGGCGGCGAGGTCGCCAAATGCCCCCGCATCGTCTGCCCCTATCATGCCTGGACCTACACCGCGGACGGCGCGCTCGCCGCGCTGCCGCGGCCGGACAGCTTCCCCGGCCTCGACAAGGCCGATCATCATCTGAAGGAGCTGCCCAATATCGAAGCGGGCGGGCTGATCTGGTTCGCCCGCGAGGAGTCGGACTTCGCCGACGCTAGGATGCTCGCGCCCGATTTCGACGCGTTCGGGCTATCGGGCCATCATCTCTTCCGCCGCCGCGTCCACGACGTCGCCTCGAACTGGAAGCTGATCATGGACGCCTTCCTGGAGGGCTATCACGTCCAGCGGCTGCACGCGCAGACCATCGCCCGCTTCTTCACCGACGGGATCAGCGTCGCCGATTCGATCGGCATCCACCAGCGCTCGGCCGTCGGCCGCAACGAATATCTCGCCGAGATCGATCACGCGCACTGGCCCGAGCTGCGCGCCGTGATCACCTTCGCCTATCAGCTCTTCCCGGCGACAGTGATGATCATGAGCCCGGACTATGTGAACCTGATGGTGCTGATGCCGCAGGACGAGGGCCGCACCCTGGTCGAGGATTTCATGCTGATCCCGCAGGCGCCGCAAACGCCCGACGAGATCGACCATTGGGAGAAGAGCTGGCACCTGCTGGACGAGGGCGTGTTCGGCGGCGAGGATTATCGCGCCGCCGCCTTGGGCCAGAACGGCCTCGCCTCCGGCTCGATCGAGGAGATCACGCTCGGCACGCTCGAAACCGGCATCCGCAAATTCCACGACCAGGTCGAGCGGGCGCTCGGCTAAGCCCGCGCCTCTACGAACAGGGTGAGTTGGCTCGGCAGACGCTTCGGCGTCTTCCCCTGCAGGTGCCGGTCGAGCGCGTCGAGCGCGTTCTTCAGCACTTTTTCCGAATAGGGCTTGGACAGGCAGCCGAGGCCGAGCGGCCGCGCCTGCTCGGTGCAATGGCCGGTAACGAACAGCACCGGCACGCCTTTCGCCCCGGCGGCGCGGGCGACGTCGATCCCGTCCCCCTCGCCCGCCAGGCTGATGTCGGTGAGGACGAGGTCGATCCGCTCCCGCCCGATCGCCTCGGCGGCGTCGGCGAGATTGTCGACCGTGCCGACCACCTCATAGCCGTCGTCCTTGAGCATATGCTCGTTGTCGAAGGCGACGAGCGGCTCGTCCTCGACGATCAGGATGCGGCGGATCAGCCTTTCGCGCTTGCCGAAGAGCATATAGTGGCGGACCTCCCTCGCATTCCTGTCGAATGCGTAACGAGGAAATCGTAAGCGGGTGCCGCCTGCGCAAGCGATCCGGCGAAAAATCCCTTCCCTTCAGCGGAGAACCCAGCCTTGACCGCCCGCGAACTGCAGCGAATCGCCAAGCTCCTCGCCCGCGCCGGGATCGCCTCGCGCCGCGAGATCGAGCGGATGATCGCCGAGGGCCGGATCGCTCTCGACGGCAAGACGCTCGAAACGCCGGCAACGCTGCTGACCTCGCTCCACGGCGTCACCGTCGACGGCAAGCCGGTCAAGGCGCCGGCCCCCGCGCGCCTGTTTCGCTATCACAAGCCGGCCGGCCTGCTCACCACCGAGCGCGACCCCAAGGGCCGGGCGACTATTTACGACCGCCTGCCGAAAGGCCTCCCGCGCGTCATGCCCGTCGGCCGGCTCGACATGAACACCGAAGGGCTGCTCCTCCTCACCACCGACGGCGAATTGAAGCGCCAGCTCGAGCTCCCCACCACCGGCGTCGAGCGCAGCTACCGCGCCCGCGTCTTCGGCGAGATCAGCCAGGCCCGGTTGGAGGAGCTCATCCACGGCATCGAGATCGAGGGCATCCGCTATGGCGCGATCAACGCCAATCTGGAGCGGCGCACGGGGCGCAACGGCTGGGTCGAGATGCGCCTGCGCGAAGGCAAGAACCGCGAGGTCCGCCGGGTCCTCGAGCATCTCGGCCTCAAGGTCTCCCGCCTGATCCGCACCGCCTACGGCCCCTTCCCCCTCGCCGACCTCCCCGCCGGCGCGGTCGACGAGGTGCGCCAGCACGATCTCGTGGCGTTTAGGAAGAGCCTGGGCTCAAATTCCTCCCAGAGATTTCTCGGGGAGGGGGACCATGCGAAGCATGGTGGAGGGGTCCTTTCACAAGGCCGCAAGAAGCCCCTCCACCGTCCTTCGGCCGGTCCCCCTCCCCGGCAAAGGCCGGGGAGGAATAAATGAGGATCATCGCCGGCGCCTGGCGCGGCCGCCCCCTCGCCGCGCCCACCGGCCAGGCCACCCGGCCGACCGGCGACCGCGCCCGCGAAGGCCTGTTCTCGATGCTCGCCAGCCGCCTCGGCAGCTTCGAGGACCTGCGGGTCGCCGACCTCTTCGCCGGCACCGGCGCGCTCGGCCTCGAAGCGCTCTCGCGCGGCGCCGCGCACTGCACTTTCTACGAGAAGGACCGCGCCGCGCTCGACGCGCTCAAGCGCAATATCGACAGGCTCGGCGCCATCGACCGCGCCGAAATCCGCGCCCAACCTGTCGAGCACGCCTTGCCACCCGCCCAACCCTGCGACCTGATCCTGCTGGACCCGCCCTACGCCACCGGCCTCGCCCAGGCGGCGCTCGACCGCATCGGCCAGGGCAATTGGCTCGCCCCTGGCGGCTGGCTCAGCATCGAGACCGCAGGCGAAAGCCTCGCTTTTCCCCCGGACCTCGTTCCCGAAACCGAGCGCCGGTTCGGCAAGGCAGTGATCTTTTTGATCCGCGACGCAGTCTGAGGCGTTGAGTGAAGCGTCTCCGTTCTCTACCTGTTCGCTCGTGACCGTTCTGCCCGCCACCGCCCCCGAGCCCCCTTACCTCGCCGGCCTCAACGCGCCGCAACGCGAGGCGGTGCTGACCACGGAGGGGCCGGTGCT
>NZ_JBQTJC010000055.1:0-17793 GCF_052387495.1 Sphingosinicella sp.
CTCTTTGATCCTGTCAGCCTCGTCCGCACCTCCGCATCCGCCCTGACGGGAAGGGGAGATTTTTTCGCCTTGGATGCTGAACTTTTGTCACCTTCCGCGCTAATCCTCGCTCTACTGAAAACACACGCCTTTCTCCCGCGATCCCGGTAGACTTGGTATACTTCCGCCGCCCGCACGGGCGGCGCACGTGTAGCGATTCCCGGGCCCGGCGGCCTCCTCACCGAGAGCTTCGGCTACGACCAGCACGGCCAGATCGTGAAGCGCCACGAGGTGGACGGCCAGTCCGGCGGCGATCCCCACGAGCTGTGGTACCGGTTCGACGGGCGCCAGATGGGCCATGTCGGCAATAACGGCACCGCCGACCTCTCCTACGTCGCCTCGATCGCCGACCGCACGGTCGCGCAAGGGACGGGCGCGTTCCGCCACGGCGCGACCACCATGACCGCCCGGGCCGAGTTCGGCCCCAATCTCGAGCAGATCAGCTCCTACAATCAGGGCGCGGCGGGCGGGATTCGAACCAGCCGTCGGCGGAGGCCGGCAAACGAATGACCCGGCAGGTTCGAATCCTGCCGAGCAGTGGCGCGCCCGGCAGGATTCGAACCTGCGACCCCAAGCTTAGAAGGCTCGTGCTCTGTCCAACTGAGCTACGGGCGCGCGTGGCGACGGCTTAGCGCGCTTTGGTGAAGATCGAAACCGCGTCCGCGACAGGCCCGCAAACGTCGTCCCTCGCGCGCGCCAGGCCAGTTTACTTTTCGCGGTTCACATAAATCTCCGCTGTTTATTAGCAGGCGAAACAGGCGTAATGTCGTTTCGAGCAAGTAAGCGATGAGGAGGGGCAAGAAATGACTCGATTCTTTACACGCGTCCTGTTCGCCTGCCTGGTTACCGGGGCGGCGGCCGGCGTGGCGCATGCGCAGGCCACGCGCACCTGGGTTTCGGGAGTCGGCGACGACGCCAATCCGTGCAGCCGCACCGCGCCGTGCAAGACCTTCGCGGGTGCCATCTCCAAGACCGCCGCGGGCGGCGAGATCAACTGCCTCGATTCGGGCGGGTTCGGCGGGGTCACGATCACCAAGTCGATCTCGATCATCTGCGACAATGTCGAGGGCGGCGTGCTCGTCTCCGGCACCAACGCGATCGTCGTCAACGCGGGGGCCGGCGGCGTGGTCGTGCTGAGCGGGCTCGACATCGAGGGCGTCGGCACCGGTCTCAACGGCATCCGCTTTATCTCCGGCGCTGCGCTCCACGTGCGCAACACGACGATCAGCGATTTCCGCGGCGCGAACGGGACCGGCATCTCCTTCCAGCCGAGCGCCTTTTCCGAGCTGTTCCTGGACAATGTGACGATCACCGAGAACGGCGCCGGCGCGACCGGCGGCGGCGTGCTGGTCCAGCCGACCGGGGCCGGCGGGGGTTCGCGGGTGACGATCGACCAATCGGACATCTCGAACAACAGCGGCTTCGGGGTGAGCGCCAACACGACCGGAAACACCGGTCCCAGCACCAATATCGCGATCTCGCGCTCCCGGCTTGCCGGAAGCACTGTCGGCTTGTCGGTGCTGTCGCCGGCCGGCACGACCGGAATCACCGTCTCGCTGGTCGATTCGATCGTCTACAATAACGGCACCGGGATCAGCTCCAGCGGCGGCACAACGCAGGTCGCGGTCGGCAACACGACGATCCAGGCCAATACCAACGGTCTCGTCTCGGCGCTCGGCGCCCCCATCCAGAGCTTCGGCGACAATCGTCTGATCGCCAACAACATTCCGGGCGCCTTCTCGTCGATCCTGCCGAAGAGCTAGAGTTCCCTCGGGCGGCGGGACCGGGCGCGTTCCGGTCCCGCTTCTCGGCAAGCTTTGTCAAAGGCGGGAACCCCGCTATCCGGGGGCGATGAGCGGGGAGAGGATCAGGGCGGTCGAAGCGGGCGCGCTGGCGGGGCGGCCGCTCAAATATTTCGACCTGGTGATGGCGGCGTTCGTCACCATTCTCCTGCTTTCGAACGTGCTCGGCGCCGGCAAGGTCGCGGTGATCGACCTGCCGGGGATCGGCCTCTGGCCGTTCGGCGCGGGCATCCTCTTCTTCCCAATCTCCTACGTGATCGGCGACATCCTCACTGAGGTTTATGGCTATGCCCGCGCCCGGCGCTGCATCTGGGCGGGGTTCGGCGCGCTCCTGTTCATGGCGTTCATGGCCTGGGTCGTGGTGGCGCTGCCGCCGGCGGCGGACTGGACCGGCCAGGCGGCCTATGAGGCGGTGTTCGGGCAGGTGCCGCGCATCGTTATGGCCTCGATCGCCGCTTTCTGGGCGGGCGAGTTCGTCAATTCCTATGTGCTGGCGCGGATGAAGCTGTGGACGCGCGGCCGGCATCTCTGGAGCCGCACGATCGGCTCGACGGTGGTTGGGCAGGGTGTCGACAGCCTGATCTTCTACCCGCTGGCATTCTACGGCGTCTGGGAGACGGATACTTTGCTCGTCGTTCTCGCCACGCAATGGGCGCTCAAGGTCGGCTGGGAGGCGCTGCTGACCCCGGTCACTTATGCCGTGGTCGGCTGGCTCAAGCGGCGCGAGGGCGTCGACGTCTATGATGAGAGGACGGACTTCACGCCGTTCCGGGCGAAGGTTTGAACGATCCCAGCGTCGCGAAGGCGGTGAGCGAGGAGACCAGGGCCAGCGCGACTCCGGCCAGCGCCGCGCCGTGGAAGCCCGCGATCAGCGCCGCGCCCTGCTGCGACAGGACCGCGCCGAGCAAGGCGACCGCGATCAGCCCGCCGCCGCGCGCGACGGCGCTGTTGAGGCCCGAGGCAGTGCCGACATGGCTCTGCTCGACCGCGCTCAGCACGGCCGTGGTCAGCGGCGCGACCGCGATCGCCATCCCCGCCGAAACGGCGAAGATGGCGGGAAACACGCTCGTCCAGTAGCTGGTCTCCGCCCCGATCCTGAGCGCCAGCGCGAAGCCGCCCGCGACGAGCAGGGGCCCTAGCGTCAGCGGCCAGCGCGGGCCGATCCGAGCGGCGAGCTTGCCCATCAGCGGCGATCCGATGGCGATCACGATGGGCAGCGGCAGCAAGGCCGCGCCCGCGGTGGCGGCGGGATAGCCGCCCGCCTCGATCAGCATGTAGGGCAAGACCAGCATCAGGCCGCCGAGCGCGCCGTAGAGCAGGAAGGTGAAGATCGTCAGCCCGACGAACGGGCGCGAGCCGAACATGGCGAGCGGCACCATCGCGCTCTCGCCCCGGCGCCGCTCGGCCATGAGGAAGGCTAAGGCGAGGATAATTCCCGCGCCGAGCGAGACGAGCGTGGCGGTGTCCAGCGCGCCGGCCGCCGACCAGGCCGTCAGCGCCCAGGTCAGCGCGCCGAGGCTCGCCGTGCCGAGCAGCGCGCCGACCCAGTCGGGCGACGGGCGTCCCTCGTTTCTGCTTTCCGGAACATAGCGCCAGCCGAGCAGGATCGCTCCGGCTGCGATGGGCAGGTTGATGAGGAAGATGAGCGGCCAGCTCGCATTGTCGACGATCCAGCCGCCGAGCAACGGCGCCGCCGCGCCCGCCATCGCGCCCACCGCCGCCCAGGTGCCGACCGCGCGGCCGCGCGCCTCGCCGGCGAACGCGGCGCTCAGGATGGCGAGGCTGTTCGGCATCAGCATCGCCCCGCCCAGGCCCTGCAACGCGCGCGCGGTGAGGAAGATTTCGAGGCTGGGCGCGGTGGCGCAGAGCAAAGAGGCGGCGGCGAAGAGGGCGATACCCCACAGCATCAGCCGCCGGCGCCCGTAGAGGTCGCCCGCCGCGCCGCCGAGCAGCAGCAAGGCGGTCAGCGGCAAAGTGAAGGCATTGACCACCCACTGCACCTCGGCGGTGGCGGCGTCGTAGCTGCGTCCGATCGCCGGCAGCGCGACGTTCAGCACGGAGCCGTCGATGAAGGCCAGGCTCGAGGCGAGGATGCAGACGGTGAGGATCAGGCGCGGATGCTTCGCTTCGCCGCCGGCCCTGGTCGTGCCGTCGGCGCCGTCGCAGGGGCTGGGAAGGGGCAGGCTCAGCTTGCGTCTCCGGGAACGCCCGTGGGTGGCTATTGCGCGACGTTGGCGCCGCTAGGCATAGGCCCAGCGCAAAAGCGACAATGCAAGAAGCGCAAGTATGATCCAGGCGACGAGGACGACCAGGATGCCGGCGCGGCTGCGCGGCCGTTGGGCGGCGGCGCGCGCGGCGGTGCGATGCTCCTCGAACAGGCGGGGCGGCAGCAGCTTCAGGAACAGCCAGATGCCCGCCGGGATCAGCACCGCGTCGTCGAGCAGACCGAAGACGGGGATGAAGTCCGGGATCAGGTCGATCGGCGACAACGCGTAAGCGGCGACGAGCAGGCCGAGCGCGCGGGCATGCCAGGGCGTGCGCGGATCGCGCGCCGCCAGCCAGACGGCATGGGTGTCGATCCGGAGCCGCTCGAGGAGAGAGGTCCGGCGCGGAGTCACAGCACCTCGAACAGCCCCGCCGCGCCCATGCCGCCGCCGACGCACATGGTGACGACGACATATTTGGCGCCGCGGCGCTTGCCCTCGATCAAAGCGTGGCCGGTGAGGCGCGCGCCCGACATGCCGTAGGGGTGGCCGATCGAGATCGCGCCGCCGTTGACGTTGAGCTTGTCGTTGTCGATGCCGAGCCGGTCGCGGCAGTAGATGACCTGGACCGCGAACGCCTCGTTCAATTCCCACAGGCCAATGTCGCCGACGCTGAGGCCGAACCGGTCGAGCAGCTTGGGCACTGCGAAGACCGGGCCGATGCCCATCTCGTCGGGCTCGGTGCCGGCGACGGCCATGCCGAGATAGCGGCCGAGCGGGGCGAGGCCGCGCTCGGCGGCGAGGCTCGCCTCCATGACGACCGAGACCGAGGCGCCGTCCGAAAGCTGCGAAGCGTTGCCGGCGGTGATGTTGGCGTCCGGTCCCATCACGGGCTGCAGCGAGGCGAGTCCCTCCAGCGTGGTATCCGCCCTATTGCCCTCGTCCTTTGTGATGGTGACCACCTGCTTGGAGGTCTCGCCCGTCGCCTTGTCCTTGACGATCATCGCCGCATCGCAGGCGATGATCTCGTCGTCGAACTTGCCGGCGGCCTGGGCGGCGGCGGTGCGCTGCTGCGACTGGAGCGCATATTCGTCCATGGCGGCGCGGCCGATCTCGTAGCGCTTCGCCACCACCTCGGCGGTGCCGATCATCGGCATGTAGACGTCCTTGTGCATCGCGACGAGCTCGGGGTCGCCGCCGAGCCGCATCTCCGGCGTCTGCACCATCGAGATCGATTCGACCCCGCCGGCCACGACCACGTCCATCCGGTCGACGATCACCTGCTTGGCCGCGGTTGCGATCGCCATCAGGCCGGAGGCGCACTGGCGGTCGATCGACATGCCCGCGACGGTGACGGGGAGGCCGGCGCGCAAAGCGGCGGTGCGGCCGATCGTCGCCTGCACGCCCTGCTGGAGCGCGGCACCCATGATGACATCGTCGATCTCGGCGGGATCGACCCCGGCCCGCTCGACCGCGGCGCGGATCGCGTGGGCGGCGAGAGTGGGGGAGGGGGTGGCGTTGAACGCGCCCTTATAGGCCTTGCCGATCGGCGTGCGGGCGGTGGAGACGATAACGGCTTCGCGGTTGGCCATGATGGTCCTTTCAGAAGAGGGGACAGTTACTTTCAAGCGCCGCGGGGTGAGACGACGCGCCGTCGCGCGTGAAAGTAACTGTCCCTGCGTTGCTCATACGAAGATCATGCCGATCCAGTCGGCGATCAATGCGGGCTTGTCCTCGCCTTCGATCTCGACCGTGACTTGGTGGGTGAACTGATACTGGCCGGGGCGCTTCTCCTCGAAGCTGGCCAGCACGAAGCGGCCGCGCACCTTCTTGCCGGCGCGCACGGGGGCGAGGAAGCGGACCTTCTCGAAGCCGTAATTGACGCCCATTTTGATGTTCTCGGGCCGGAGCATCGCGTCGGCCGCCATCCGGCTGAGCAGCGATAGGGTGAGGAAGCCGTGGGCGATGGTGCCGCCGAACGGAGTCCGCGCCGCGCCTTCCGGATCGACATGGATGAACTGGCGATCCTCGGTGTCCTCGGCGAAGGCGTCGATCCGCGCCTGATCGACTAAAATCCAGTCGGAAACCCCGACCTCCTGGCCGACCTTTGCGGCGATCTCTTCGACACTGGCGATGGGCATGGCTTCGGTCTAGGGCGGCGGCGACACGAGACACAAGCCTCAAGAGGAAGACTGGATGGCTGACGCTACGGCATCGGCGCGCGCTGAGATCAGGAAATTGCTACGGGCGCCCGAGCCGGAGGTGCTGGCGCCGCTGCTCAGGCGCGCCACGCTCGACGCCGATTCGCGCGGCCGGGTCGAAACGCGCGCGCTCGCGATGCTCGGCGAGCTGCGCGAGACGCAGAGCAAGGGCTGGGTCAACCAGTTCCTCCAGCAATATCGGCTCAACACGCAGGAGGGGATCGCGCTGCTCAGCCTCGCGGAGGCCTTTCTGCGCGTCCCCGATCCCGACACCGCCGACAGCCTGATCGCGGACAAGCTCGGCGAGGGCGACTGGCGCAAGCACAAGGGCAAGGCCAATTCGGCCTTGGTCAACACCGCGACCTGGGGGCTCGTCATCGGCCGCGCGCTGACCAGCGACAGCGAGAACGCCACGATCCTCAAGAAGCTGATCGCGCGCGCGGGCGAGCCCTTCGTCCGCCAGGGCGTCGGCGCGGCGATGCGGATGATGGGCGAGATTTTCGTCATGGGCCGCGATATCGGCGAGGCGATCGAGCGGATGGGCAAGCGAGAGAATCGCGGCTTCATGGCGAGCTTCGACATGCTCGGTGAGGCGGCGCGGACCTTCGAAGACGCGCGGCGCTATTTCGACGCTTATGAAGATGCGATCCGCGCGGTTGGCAAGGTCGCCGACAAGGGGCATTCGATCTCGGTAAAATTATCGGCGCTCCACCCGCGCTACGAGGTCGCGCAATATGATCGCTGCGTCGCCTCGCTGACTGAGCAGGTCGAGGCGCTCGCCCTGCTCGCCGCCGGCTTCGACATCCCCTTCACGATCGACGCCGAGGAAACCGAGCGGCTGGAGATGAGCCTCGATATTTTCGAGGCCGTCGCGGGCCTGCCCGCGCTCAAGGGCTGGGACGGGCTCGGCATGGCGGTGCAGGCCTATGGCAAGCGCTGCCGGCCGACCGTCGCCTGGATCGAGGCGCTGGCGGCGAAGACGAAGCGGCAAATCCCGGTCCGGCTCGTCAAGGGCGCTTATTGGGACACGGAGATCAAGCGCACGCAGGAGCAGGGGCTGGTCGATTACCCGCTGTTCACCCGCAAGGCGGCGACCGACGTCTCCTATCTCGCCTGCGCCAGGGACATGCTTCAAGCTTCAAATATCTATCCGGCCTTCGCCACGCACAATGCGCTGACCGTGGCGACCCTGCTCGAATGGGCGGGCGAGAGCCGCGATTTCGAGTTCCAGCGGCTGCACGGCATGGGCGAGGGGCTGTACGAGGACCTCGTCCGCGAGGCGGGCTACAACACCCGCATCTACGCGCCCGTCGGGGGGCATCGCGACCTGCTCGCCTATCTCGTCCGGCGATTGCTGGAGAACGGCGCCAATTCCTCCTTCGTCCACCAGCTCGCCGACGAAAGCCTGAGCGACGCGGATCTGCTGGCCGATCCGGTCGCGAAGATCGCGGCGGTCGGCGGCACCCGCCATCCGAGCATCCCGCTGCCCGAGGATTTGTTCATGCCCGAGCGCAAGAACAGCGCCGGCATCGATTTCAACGACCGCGACGATCTGGCGGGAACCGCGGCGGCGGTGGCCGAGCCGCTGCCGCCGGCGCGGATGGGGCCGGGCCCGTCGGGCGATCTCGGCCTCGCTAGCCGCAGCGACATGGCCGAGGCGCTCGCCACCGCCCCCGCCGACGAGGCCGGCCGGGTGAGCTGGGACCTGCGCGCCGAGGCGCCGCTCGACGCGCTCTCCGCCGATGAACGGGCCAGCGCGCTTGCCGCGGTAGCGCGGGCGCGGGGCGGCTTCGAAGACTGGTCGCGCACGCCGGTCGAGGCGCGCGCCGCGATCCTCGCCCGGCTCGCCGACTTGCTCGAGGAGAACCGGCTCGAGCTGATGCGGGTCGCCGTGCAGGAGGCGAAGAAGACCATCCCCGACGCGCTCGCCGAGGTGCGCGAGGCGGTCGATTTCTGCCGCTATTACGGCGCGCAGGCGGTCGCCCGGCTGCAGCCGGTCGAGCTGTCCGGGCCGACCGGCGAGCGCAATGTGCTGAGGATGGAGGGCCGCGGCGTCTGGCTCTGCATCGCGCCGTGGAATTTCCCGCTCGCCATCTTTTTGGGTCAGGTCGCCGCCGCGCTCGCCGCTGGCAATGCGGTGATCGCCAAGCCGGCGCCGCAGACGCCGCGCATCGCCCGTCGCGCGGTCGAGCTCGCTTATGCCGCCGGCGTCCCGCGCGAGGCTTTGGTGTTGGTCACCGGCGGGCCGGAGACCGGGGCGGCCTTGGTCCGCAATCCGGGGGTCGACGGTGTCGCCTTCACCGGCTCGACCGCGACCGCGAGGCGCATCGCCCGCGATCTGCTCGCCGACGAGAACAGGCCTCTGGTGCCGCTGATCGCCGAGACCGGCGGGATCAACGCGATGATCGTCGATTCGACCGCGCTCCCCGAGCAGGTCGTGCAGGACGTCGTGACCAGCGCCTTTCGCTCGGCCGGCCAACGCTGCTCGGCATTGCGCCTGCTCTGCCTCCAGGAGGAGATCGCCGAGCGCACGCTGGAGATGCTCAAAGGGGCGATGGATACGCTCATCGTCGGCGACCCGGCCGATCCGGCGACCGACGTCGGCCCGGTGATCGATCGCGGTGCTTTCGCCAAGCTGATGGACTATCGCGAGAGCTGCGCTGCCGACTGGGTGCACACGATCCCCGCGCCGGAGGAAGGGCTGTTCGTCCCGCCGACCCTGATCCGCGCCGACAGCATCGAAGCGGTCGACCGCGAATGGTTCGGCCCCCTCCTCCACGTCGCCACCTGGCCCTCCGGCCGGCTCGCCGAGACGGTGCGGCGGGTCAATTCCAGCGGCTACGGGCTCACCATGGGCCTGCACAGCCGCATCGCCCGCGCGGCGGAGACGGTCGAGGAGCTGGGTGAGGCGGGCAATCTCTACGTCAACCGCTCGATGATCGGCGCCATCGTCGGCTCGCAGCCCTTCGGCGGCGAGGGGCTGAGCGGCACCGGGCCGAAAGCCGGCGGCCCGCATTATCTGCTCCGCTTCTGCGCCGAGCGCGTGACGAGCACCGACACGACCAGCTCAGGCGGCAACGCGACCCTGCTCAGCCTCGACGACGTGGGCTTCTAGGCTGCTCGCGGAAGAGGCCATCCGAATCCGCGAGATCCTGCTGGCGCAGGGGGCGATCTCGCCTCTTCTCAATCTCGGCTCGTCCACACGGCACTTCCGCGAGGTCGACCAGCCGCACATCGCCCGCGAGCTGATTCGTCCCTTGGAGGCGGCGGGGGTCGAGATCGTCCACAGCGACCTCAAGGCCGCCGACGGCGTCGATGTCGCCGGCGACGTGCGTGAGCGCGAGGTCGCGAAGGCGCTGAGGGTGCGCGGATTCCGCTGTGTCCTCTGCGCCAACCTGCTCGAGCATGTCCGCGATCCGGCGGCGCTCGCCGCGGCCTGCGAGGAAATCGTCGCGCCCGGCGGGCTGATCCTCGCGACGGTGCCGTCGAGCTATCCCTACCATGCCGACCCGATCGACACCGGCTACCGCCCGACGCCCGAGGCGCTCGCCGCCCTGTTCGCCCGCAGCACGCCGCTTATCGCCGAGGAGGTGAGCGGGGGCAGCTATGCCGACCGGATTCGCGCCAGCGGCGGGACGGTGGTCGGCGAGGCCGCGCGGACGGTTCTGGCCGGGCTCGTCGCCTTCGCCCGGCCGAAGAGCTTTCGCGCGCGGCTCGACCGCTGGCGCTGGTATCGGCGTCCCTACAAAGTCTCGCTCGTGCTCGTGCAGGTGCGAAGCTAGGCGGCTTCGTCGCGCTTTGGCTCCGTTTCGTCGCTGGAACGGCAATCCGGTCGCATCAGCCGTCGGCGTCGTCGGAAAGCCGTCGCGACCTTCAGCCCGCTCCGGCACCGCTTCCCCGACAGACAAGAAGGGGTTCATTCCAATGCTGTTCCATCTTTCCATCGACGCCGACGATCCGCGCCGCGTCGCCGGTGTGCTCGCCGAGATCATGGGCGGCAAAGCGCTGCCCTTCCCGGCCGTGATCGACGGCTCGTGGGTCGCGCTGGCGGGCGACGCGCGCGGGACGATGATCGAGGTCTATCCGCGCGGTACCCAGCTCATCGAGGGCGCGGGCGAGGCGGGCGCCTATGGCGTCGCCGGCGTGCCCCGCCGCCACAGCCCGGTCCACATGGCGATCGCGACCGAAATGGAGCTCGCCGAGGTCTGTGCGATCGCCACCCGCGAGGGCTGGACGAGCAAATATTGCAGCCGCGGCGGCGCGTTCGGCGTGATCGAATTGTGGGTCGAGAACTGCCTGCTCCTCGAAGTCCTCACCCCCGAGATGCAGCGCGAATATCTCGACGCCATCTCGATCGAGAATTGGGAACGAATGCTCGAGGAGGGCGCGCGGCTCGACCGCGCCGCCTGAGCCCCCGTTCCCTTCGGCTGGGGTCTAGGCCCTGGAGTCCCGGCGGCAGCCTCCCCCCCATGCCAGCCGCCGGGGCTCAATCCTTCTCGTCGTCCTTGAGGTCGATCCTTTTGACCGGCTGCACGGCAGGATAGGGCATGATCATCGAGCCGTCCGGGGCGGCCGTGAAGGTCGTCTGGGTCGGATAGGCGAACTCGATGCCCAATTCGGCGAATTTGCGCATCATGCCGAGCATGATCGCCTGCCGCACCGACATGAAATCGGCCATGTCCGGGCTCTCGGTGAAGAAGACCAATTCGAAATCGACCGACGAAGCGCCGAACTGCCAGGCGTGGCAGCGGTCGTAGCTGCCCAGCGGCTGCGCCTCGACGATCTCCTTCAGCTCGAGCGGAATCTGCGCCAGCACGTCGGGCTCGGTCTGGTAGATCACGCCGAAATGCATGACGTTCCGCCGCCGATGGAGCAGCGCCCAGTTCTGGAGCTGCTGCTCGAGCAATTTGGCGTTGGCCATCACCACCTCCTCGCCGGTCAGCGAGCGGATGCGGGTGGTCTTGAGGCCGATCTCTTCGACCATGCCGGTGGTCGGCGGCGAGCCGAAACTGATCGTGTCGCCGCGCCGGAACGGCCGGTCGAAGATGATCGCGAGCGCCGCGAACAGGTCCGAGAAAATGCCCTGCGCGGCGAGGCCGATGGCGATGCCGCCGATGCCGAGGCCGGCGACGAGGCCGGTGACGTTCACGCCCAGATTGTCGAGCACGACGATGCCGGCAATGATGAAGATCGCTATCGAGACGAGCAGCCGAATGAGGCCGATCGCGCTGCCGAGCGAGCTGCCCTCGTCGATGCCGCCGGCGCGCAATTCGATAATGCCGAGGATGAGCTCGCGCACCCACAATGCGCCCTGGATGACCGCGGCGATGACGAAGAGGACGCCGACGGTCATCGCGATCGACGCCGGCGCCTCCGCGTAGCCGACGACGAGCCGGAGGGCGGCGATGATCATGAACCAGAAGCGGGTGCGGGCGAGGACCCGGCCGAGCACGGTGCGCCAATGGTCGTGCCCGGGATCGGAGCGGCAGATGCGCATGCCGATCCATTTGGCGCCCATCAGGAGGAGGACGATCCCCGCGGCGACGCTGGCGCCGATCAGGATTTCGAAGCTGCTTTCGGACAGCCATTCGCGGGTGTCGGACCAGAGCATGTTGGCTTGCACGTTCAGGGGGGCGCTGTCGTTCATTCTCGAGAGGATGTCCTGCTGTTTCAGCGGCCGGTCTTGGCCAGGAAGGCGGCGAGGCCGCGTTCGGCGCTCGACAGATACTTCGTCGCGCGCGGACATTTCAACCCGGCGAAGCCCTTGCCGTTCCGAACCTTCGCTGCCTCGACCAGCGCCGGATGGATATATGATTTGCGGGCGATGGCGGGCGTGTTGCCGAGCATTTCGGCAACCGGCTCGATCATAGCCTTGAGGCCGACGCCTTCGCCATCCGATTCGCAAACCTGCTCGAAGGCGATCACGCTGGCGCTCCAGGTGCGGAAATGCTTGGCGGTGAAAGCCTCGCCCATGATGTCTCTGATATAATCGTTGACGTCGGTCGAGCTGACCGGCTGCGGCTCGCCGTCGCCGTTCACGTACTGGAAGAGGTGCTGGCCGGGCAGATCCTGGCATTGCCTGACGATCCGGCTCAGCGTCGCGTCGGTGATCGAAAGCTCGCGCTCCTGGCCGCTTTTCGCCTTGAAGCGCATCTTGAGCGTGCGGCCGTGGACCTTGGCGTGACGGTTGCGCAGGGTGGTCGCGCCGTAGCTTTTGTTGTCGCGCGCATAGGCCTCGTTGCCGATCCGGATGCAGCCCGTGTCGAGCAGGCGGACGACGGCCGCGATCACGGTGTCGCGGCCCAGCTTGCGCTTGCGCAGGTCCGCCCGCACCCGCCGCCGCAGCTTCGGCAAGGCGCGGGCGAAATCGCGCAGCCGGTCATATTTCACCGCCTCCTGCTTCTCGCGGAAATCGGGGTGGTAGCGATATTGCTTGCGGCCCTTTTCGTCCCAACCGACCGCCTGGATATGGCCGTTCGGCTTCGGGCAGAACCAGGCGTCGACATAAGCGGGCGGCAGGCCGATCGCGTTCAGCCGGTCGATCTCGTCGCGGTCGGTGATTCGTTTTCCGTCGGCGGCGAAATATTGCCAATAGCGGCCCTTGCGCCGCCGGCTGATCCCGGGGGCGCTGTCGTCGCTGTAGCAAAGGCGTGGTCCGCTCATGAACCGGCTAAAGCCGTGGCGGCGCCGTTTCGTTCCGGGGCGATCGCGTGGCGCCGGCCCGCCTTCGCCAAGGCTGGTGGGCCCCGCAGGGCTCTCACCTGCATCTGACCGTAATCTGCGGTCCGCTCTGGCAGTTAAGCTAGAGGCCCAGGGTCAGCCTGTAGCCGGAACGCCTTGAAAAGCCGTTACCTTGTTCTGCCGGCTCTCGGCCGCGCGCTTGCGGCCGCAATGGACGTCGAGGCCGATCTGGACCGCGAACATCAGCCAGGCGAAGGGCACATAGGCGATGCCGACGAAGATGCCGCCGACCAGATAGATGAGCTGGAAATGCTGGAGCGCGGTGGCGAGCGGCGCGATCCACGCCTCCTCGCCTTCGGTGCGCCGATAGCGGCGGCGGAGAATCTCCATCCGAACCAGCCCAATGCCGTGGATCAGCAGATAGAGAATGAGGCCCGGGAAGCCCTGCTCGCCGAGCATCTCGAAATAGGAGCTGTGATAGGCGCGGCCCTCGTCCGCCTCCATCTGAGTCGAGACGACCTGCACGTCGCCGGCGGTCCGCTCGTCCACGGTGCGGACCTGAATGCGGTTCTGCCGATAGGCGCCGAAGCCGCCGCCGAGCGGATTGCTCTGCACATAGGCCCAGGTCCAGCCCCAGACGGCCAAGCGGGTATTGGCTGACTGATCGGCCTCGAAGCCCTGGATCGTCTCCATGCGCTGGGTGAAGGAAGAGGGGAGGAACGGGATGGCGGCGAGCGCGAGCGCCCCGGCCGCGCCCATGAACAGCAGCCGGGTCTTCATCTTCATGTCGCGCAGCACGAGCAGGCCGAGCACGGCGATGCAGACGAGGCCGGTGCGCGCCTCGGTGCCGATCGGCATCAGCAGGCAGGCGAAGACCAAGGCGTAGCAGAACAGCTTGACCATCAGCGGCATGCTGAAGGCCGGGTGCGGGCGGGCGAAGCCGTTCGCCGCTGCCGCAGGGGGCGCCGCAGCCGCTGTCGCGGGGAAGATCGTGCCGTGGCGCGTGAACCAGAGGATGATCGGGATCAGGCCGATGGCGAGCGTCGAGATCGTGCTGCTCTCGTAGAGGCCGCTATTGTTGTCGACCATCAGGTTGAGCACGCCGTAGCCGCCGCCGGCCATCACCGTCTTGAGCCCGCCGACGATGACGATCGCCCCCGCCGAGAGGGTGAGGAAGAGCAGAGCCGCCTCGATCCGCAGCTTGGTACGCAAGGTGAAGGGAAGGAAGATCGCGAAGGCCAGCGATTTCCACACCCAGTCCCATTTCTCCCAGGCGGCGTCGGGCACGTCGGCATAGGTGGTTGTGCCCAAAGCGTAAGCAAGCAGCAGCAGCATCAGGCCCTGGCGCGCGGTGAACTTGAAGCCGTCCTTCCGGTCGGCGATCGCCCAGCCGGCCAGCGCCAGCATGGCGACGATCATCGACAGCGGGATCGAGTTGAGCAGGTAATAAGACAGGCGCTGCGGCGAGACCGTATCGACATAGATATAGGCGAGGCTGAACAGGAACGGCCGCTTGAGCGCGAGCGTGAGCAGCGCGAGCAGAAAGCCGATCAGGGCGAGGTCACGCATCGGGTCCCCCGTCCCTGCGCGCCCAGCCGCGCGGCGCGTCCGGTGCCGCGTCGTCGTCCTCCAGATCCGGCCGGAAGAGCAGCCGCCAGGCGGCGAGCAGCATCAGGCCGTGGGTGAGGCCGAGGGCGAAATGGTCGATCATTCAGGCACTGCCTTCCCGCGCGAACGGCCGCAGATAGCCCAGCTTCGGTTGAAGCGTCGTTAAGGCTCTTGCCGGCGTCCCGCGGCGGGGCGGCTTTCCCCAAATTCTTAAGAGAGGCGCGCTAAGGGGACGCGATGGCCGGCCTCTTTCTCGTTCGGGCGAGCGATCGCGGGCGCGCGGATGCCGCGTTTGACGCCGCGCGCGCGCAATTCGGCCTGAGCGGCTTTTCCGGCCTCTCCGATTTCGAGCTGCCCGGCTGGCGCGGCTTCCACGCGCCACACATCCTCGGCGGACCGGACAGTTTGCACCGCGACGGCGCCGACTTCATCGCGGTGGCCGGGACGCTGACCTATGACGGGCTGATGGGCCGGCCGGCGCTGGCGGCGATGCTGCGCGACACTGCGCTGCCCTCGCCGGACTGGAGCCGGATCGCCGGCCAGTTCGTCGCCCTGATCCACCGGGGCGGCCGGAGCTTCCTGCTCACCGACTATTTCGCCGCCTTCCAGCTCTTCCACGACGAGGGCCGGACGCTCTTTTCCACCTCGCTGCTCGCCGCGGCGCAGGCGGTTCCCCGCCTCAGCTTCGACCCGCAGGGCGTCTATGAATTCGCGTTCAACGTCGTGCCGATCGGCACCGGGACGGTATTCAGCGAGCTGCGGACGCAAAGCCCCTATGAGGCGGTCGAGCTGGTCGAGGACGGCACGGTCGTCCACGACATCGGCAAGCCGCTCCCGGACGCGGCGGCGCAACTTCCGCTCGAGGAGAGGCTCGCCGCCCATCGCGACCGGCTGCTCGCGGTGGTGGGCGATCATGTACGCTTCTTCGGCGACAAGGTCTTCTGCCCGCTCTCGGGCGGGCTCGATTCGCGCCTCGTCCTCGCCGCCTTGCGCGCCGAGGGCTGTCGGCCGACCGTCTATGTCTATGGCGATGCGAACAGCGCCGACGTGCGCATCGCGCGGACGATCGGCGCCGCCGAGGGCTTCGAGGTCGAATGGCTCGACAAGGAAGGCGCGCGTGAGCTGACGCCGGACGAGTTCCCGGAACAGGTCGAGCGCAACTTTCACCAGTATGACGGCCTCCCCAATTACGGAGAGCTGTTCGAGAACGGCGCCAACGCCGCGGCGCGTGACGCCCGCCATGCCGGCGGCGCGCTTTCCGTCTCGGGCGGCTGCGGCGAGGTCTTCCGCAACTTCTTCTTCCTCCCTAACCGCCGCTTCACCGCCGCCGCCGTCGCCCGGACCTTCTTCGCCCGCTACGCCAAGGACGACGCAACCGAAGCGTTCGACGAGCGGGCCTTTCTCGACGCGCTCGAAGGCAAGATCCTGGCGATGCTGGGCCGGAGTGGCGAGCCCGGTCCGCTCGACCGCGCCGTGATCGAGCAGATCTATCCGCGCGTGCGCTGCCATTCGCTGTTCGGGCGCGAGATCAGCCTGGAGGGGCGGCACGGCGCCTATCTGATGCCTTTCCTCGACCACCGGCTGGTCGCCGAGGCGGTGAAGCTGCCGCTGGCGCTCAAGGATGCAGGGCGGTTCGAGGCGATGCTGCTCGCCGCGATCGACCCTGTTTTGGCTAGGCACATGTCGGCCTACGGCCACGATTTCGCTGGCCCGCCGAGCCTCAGCCATCGGCTGGGCGAAGCGTCAACGCGGCTCAGGCCCGTCTGGCTGAGGCAGAGGAGCTACGCGTTCCGCCGCCGCGCCGGCCCGGTCGCCGACGAGCATGGCGGCCTGCTGAGCCCCGATTATATGGGCCGAGTCGTCGATCTCGACTATCCGGCGATGCGCCGCTTTTTCCGGGTCGACCGGATCGGCGACAGCGGCATGATGCGCCGCATCGCCAACCTCGAATATCTCACCGCGCGTCTTCCCGTCTCGTCATCCTGACGAATCGTCCGGGATGACGTTGGTGCGTGTTCCTAACGCCGCGCCAGTTCGGTGATGCGCGGGCCGAGGCGGTTGTTGCGGATCACCAGTTCCTCGCCGCTCCAGTCGCCGACGAAGGCGGTGGTCCAGCGGAAGCCGGGGGCGACGCTCGCCTCATTGTCCTCGATGACGAGCCCCGCCGACGGATTCTCGCCGTCCTCGGCGTGGACCGCGATCAGGGTGGAGTAATTTTCCTTGCCCGTGCCCTGGACGAAGACGTTGCCGGCGATCCGGCCGGTCGCGCCTTCGGAGAGGTCGATCAAATAATTGGTCTCGCGGCCCTGGCTGTCGTCGAAGCTGTTGTTCAATATCTCGACTCGAGGCGCACGGACCTTGAGATAATGGCCGCCCGTGCCGCGCTCGAAGCGCGAGTTGGTGACGCGGACGCTGCCGAAATGGCCGATATAGACCGAATGGGCGCCGTCGCCGTCCGGACGGCGGCCGAGGCCGCTGAAGGTCGAATGATCGATCGAGATCGCGCTGTCGGGGTCGGTCGCCGAGAGGATACCCCCCTGGGCGTCGCGGAACTGGCTGTAGGCGACGCTGAGATCGCCCTCCTCGATGCGGATGCCGGCGCCGTTGCCGTCCTCGACCTGGGTGTGCGTGAAAACGAGGCCGTCTACGGCGGCGGCTTGCCCGCGCAGCACGAGCGTCGCCTTGCCCTCGCAGATGCCGCCGTCGAAGATCGCGGTGCCGCGCTCTTGCGCGACGAACGCGATCCGCCCGGCTTCCTGCACCGCGCAGTCGCGGTAGCGGCCCGGCGCGATGCGGATCGTGCCCTGGCCGCCGCCGATCGCGGCGACCGCGTCGGCGAGGCGGCGATAGCTCTGCCCGGTCTCGGCGATTGTGAAGGCGCCGCCCGACTGGGCGAGCGCGGCGGGGCCGATCGCCGCGACGGCGAGGGCGAGGATGAGAGGCCTGATCATGCCGTGCCCTTAGCGGATCGCGGTTGACGCGCCGTTAAGCCACGCGTGGCATAAGGTCGCCATGCGCGTTCTCCATGTTCTGGACCACAGCCTTCCGCTGCAAAGCGGCTACACTTTCCGTACCCGCGCCATCGTCAAGGCGCAGCTGGCGCGGGAGTGGGAGGTGGCCTGCCTCACCGGCGCCCGCCACGCAAAGGACGGTCCGGACCCGGAAGTGGTCGATGGAATCACCTTCTACCGCACGCCCGCACCGGAGCCCGCGCCGGCGCCGCTGCGTGAATGGCGGGAGATCAGGGCACTCTCGAAC
>NZ_JBQTJC010000056.1:0-9155 GCF_052387495.1 Sphingosinicella sp.
GGCGCGGGCGCTATTCGCTCGACTCCGAGAGCGCGGTGCCGCCGGGCAGCATCGAGGAGGCGCTGACCGAGCGCCTGCGCGACAGCGTCGCCGCCAACGGCGTGACGGTGCGCGACCTGCGCGCGTCGATCAGCGACGACGTGCCGCTGCCGCCGCGGTTGCGCGAGAGATTGGGGCGGGAATCGCAGGAGCGAGTGGACCGGCGGCTCGAGCGCTGGCGCACCTTGATCCTGTCGGTCCAGCTCCTGGACGGAAGCTGGCTCAATGCGCGGATGGTCACGCCCCGGCCCAATCCCTGGTTGGCGCTGCGGCCGCTGGTCGCGACCCTGCTCATCTACCTGATCATCCTCGCCGCGATGACCTGGATGGCGGCCCGCCTGGCCCGGCCGCTGCGCGACCTCACCGCGGCGGCGGAGCGCTTTCAGGGCCGGGGCGAAGCGCCGCACGTCGAGCCGCGCGGACCCGCCGATCTCGCCCGGGCGATCCATGCCTTCAACGCGATGAGCGCGCGGGTCGGGGCGATGCTCGACGAGAAGGACCGCATGCTCGGCGCGATCGGGCACGACCTGCGCACACCGCTCGCTTCGCTCCGGATTCGCGCCGAGACGGTCGAGCCGGCCGAGGACCGCGAGCGGATGATCGCGACGATCGAGGAAATGACCGCGATGCTCGACGATACGCTCGCCCTCGCCCGCTCGGGCCGGGCGGTCGAGCCGCTCCGCGCAGTCGACATCGCCGCGCTCGCCGACACGGTGGTGGAGGAGTTCCGCGCGCTCGGCCACGATGTCGAGATGGTCGCGGGCGGGCGCCAGACCGCGCGGGTGCAGCCGCGGCTGCTGCGCAGGGCAATGCGCAATTTGATCGAGAATGGCGTCAATTATGGCGGCGCGACGCGAGTCGCGGTGCGCGGCGACGATGGCGAGGTGGTGATCGAGGTCAGTGATTGCGGGCCCGGCATCGCCGAGGATGAGCTGAGCCGCGTGCAGGAGGCGTTCTACCGCGTCGAGCCGTCGCGAAGCCGGGAGACAGGCGGCTCGGGCCTGGGGCTCACACTCGCGCGCGCCGCGGCGCAGGCGCATGGCGGCTCACTGGAGCTGGAGAACCGGCGGGACGGCGGCCTGATCGCGCGCATCCGCCTGCCGAAGGCACGCGCGGGGGTGGATTAATCCGATATCGCGGCCGGGAAGCTCTTTACCTTGCGCTTGCCGCACCAGAGCTCGAGCGGATGCTCGCCGACATGGTCCTCGGCGAAGCGAACGGCCTCGACGTCGTCGGCCGCCTCGATCTCCTCGAAGCCCACGAAGCGGCCGCCCGCCTCGGCCAGCAAGTAGAGCCTGTAATAGGCCAATCCGTCCCCCCTGTCCCATGGACCTTAGTCCATCAAGGACGTGGCCCATGTCGCATGAATTCATCCGAAACGACTTGCGCTAAATCAATCATCGGGCGCGCATGCGAGAACGCGAAACGGGGCGAATCCGGCCGGATCCGCCCCGCCCAGTTTTCCTCGCGAAGATCAGGCGCCCGGGCGGCGCATTTCCCTGCGCTCGCGAATCCGCTCGCGCATCTGCTCGCGGCCCTGCCGGCGCTCGGCGGCGGTCAGGGTGCCGTTGCTGTCGGCATCGAGCCGGTCGAAGCGGGCGAGCGCGCGCTCGCGCATCTGCTCGCGGGTGACGAAACCCTGCTCGCCGAACATGCGCATGCCGCGCATCCCTCGGCCGCCGGGGCCACGCATGCTGTGGCCGCGGCGGTGCATCCGCATCCCCATGAGCGGGCCGCCCTCGCGGCCGGCCATCCGCTCTGCTCGACGCTCGGCGCGGCTGGCGCGAGCCTGATCGAACTCGACGCGGCTGACGCTCCCGTCGCGGTTCGCGTCGAGCCGCTCGAACATGCGGTTGGCCATCTCGGTGCGCCGCTGCTCATGCATCGCCCGCGCCTCTTCCGGTGTGAGGCGGCCGTCATTGTTCGCATCCATGCGCGCGAAGCGCTGGTCGACGCGATCGATGACCTGCTGGCGGGTGACGTCGGCATTGCGGTCGGGACGCGCGCCGGCGGGCGGCTGCGCCAGAGCGGCACCCGCCGCTACGACAAAAGCGGTCGCGGCGAGGAGGCTGAATGTCTTCATGAGAAAATCCCTCTGGGTGATTTGCGATGAGACCCGATTGCCCGCACCATGTCGTCCAACTTTGTCGGCCGCCGAAAAAAGTGTCACGAATTGTCGCGAGGGGCAAATTGCGTCGAAGCGAGGCACGCTTTCGTCGAAGCGCGCAATACAGGCATGGTTCAGCCTTGATATAACATCACTCGTCGCTAAGCCCGAGCCGACCCATTGGAGATATTGCCTTGATTCGATCCCTGCTGATGGCGGGCACCGCCGTCCTGCTGCCCGTTCCCGCTTTCGCCCAACCGCCCGCCGACGGCGCGCAAGCCCAGCCGCGCGCGCCGCACCGGGCTCAGGATCTCCATTCCGAGGAGGAGCAGGAGATCGTCGTCACCGGCTTCCTGCGCAACCGGGTCGACATCCTCTCCGGCACCTCGGTCGTGACGGGCGAGGAGCTGATCCGCGAGCTTCGTCCGACGATCGGCGACACGCTCGCGCGGCAGGCGGGCGTCTCCGCGACCTCCTTCGGTCCCAGCGCCTCGCGGCCCGTGCTGCGCGGCTTCCAAGGCGACCGGGTGCGCATCCTCACCGACGGGATCGGCAGCCTCGACGTATCCGCAAGCAGCGTCGACCATGCGGTGGCGATCAACCCGCTCACCGCCGAGCGGGTCGAGGTGCTGCGCGGCCCCTCCGTGCTGCTGTTCGGCTCGTCGGCGATCGGCGGCGTCGTGAACGTGATCGACTCGCGCATCCCGCGCCGGATTCCGGAAGAGCCGCTCCATCTCGAAGCGCTGCTGACCTACGGCTCCGCCGCCGACGAGCGCTCCGTCAACGCGGCGATCGACGCGCCGCTCGGCGGCAATTTCGTGATCCATTTCGACGGCAATTACACGCGGACCAACGACCTCGAGATCGGCGGCTTCGTGCTCACGCCGGAGCTTCGCGCCCAGGCGGCGGCGAGCCCCGACCCGGAAATCCAGGAGCTGGCCGAGCTCAGCGGCTCCATCCCCAATACCGCCTCCGAGACGACGGACTTCGCCGCCGGCCTCGCCTGGGTCGACGGGCAGAACAATGTCGGCGTCTCGGTCAACCGCTACGACAGCCGCTACGGCGTGCCGATCCGCTATTCGCTCGATCCGGCGGTGGAGGCGGAAGCACCGACGCTCGACCTCAGGCAGACCCGAGTCGATGCGCGCGCCCAGATCGACACGGGCGACGGCTTCATCGACATGGTCCGCTTTCGCGGCGGCTGGGCCGACTATCGCCATTTCGAGATCGAGGATACGGGCGAGATCGCGACCTCCTTCTTCACCGAAGGGGTCGAGGCGCGGCTCGAGGCCGTGCAGTCCGTCCGCAACGGCTGGAGCGGCGGCTTCGGCGTGCAAGTTTTCGACCGCGACTACAGCGTGGTGGGCGAGGAGAAATATCTCCCCGCCAACCAGACCCGGCAGCTCGGCCTGTTCGCGCTCCAGACCTTCGAGCTCGGCGCCGTCCGGCTCGAAGGCGGCGCCCGCTACGAGCATTCGCGGCTCCGCGCCGAGGCCGATCCGGACATCGGCAATCCGGCGCTCAGCCGAAGCTTCGACACCTTCTCCGGCTCGGTGGGCGGCAGCGTGGCGCTCGCGCCGCGGCTGCGCTTCGGAGTCAATCTTTCGCATGCCGAGCGCGCGCCCTCGGCCGAGGAATTGTTCGCCAACGGCCCGCATGCGGGCACCCAGGCGTTCGAGATCGGCAATCCGGATTTCGTCAAGGAGCGCAGCTGGGGGCTGGAGGGCACGCTGCGCGCATCCGGCGACGGCTACAGCCTCGCCGCCTCGGTCTTCCACAGCTGGTTCGACAATTACATCTACCAGCAGCCGACCGGGCAGATCGAGGACGACCTCCCGGTGTTCCAATATCTCCAGGACGACGCCCGCTATTTCGGCGTCGAGCTCGAAGGCTCGGTCCGCCTCGCCCGGATCGGCGGGGTCAGGATCAACGCCGACGCGGTCGCCGACTATGTCCGCGCGACGATCGACGGCGCAGGTCCGGTGCCGCGCATCCCGCCCTTCCGCCTGCTCGTCGGGCTGGAGGCGCAATCGGACCTCGTCGACGGCCGGATCGAGGTCGAGCGCGTCGCCGGCCAGGATCGAATCGCCGCCTTCGAGACGCCGACCGACGGCTACACGATGGTCAACGCCTCGCTCGCCCTCCATCCCTTCGGCGACGACAATGACAGCAGCATCACGCTGTCGGCGAACAACATCTTCGACGTCACCGCGCGCCGGCACGCGAGCTTCCTCAAGGACTTCGCGCCGCTGGCCGGGCGCGACTTCAGGATCACCGCCCGGCTATCATTCTGATCGATTCCGGATTCGTTCCGCCGCGCCTGCACCACGCCTCGTCCCGCAAGCCGCTGATTAAGCTGGCGGAAACGAGTCGCTCCGTATGATGGGTCGACTGGGCAGGAGAATGGGAGCGACGATGAGCGGGGCGGCGAGGACTCGGCGGATTCGATTTTTCGCGCTTGGCGCGATGACGCTGGCGGGCGGCATCCCGAGCGCGCACAGCGCGCAGGTGCCGGGCCGCGCGGCAATTGCTCCCTCCCCGGACGCGCGGGCGCAGAGCATCCTGGAGACGCGAATCCAGGAGCTCGGCCGATCCTTCCCCGGCGAGGTCGGTATCGCGGTGCGCGAGGTCGACAGCGAGTGGACGACAAGCTGGAACGGCGAGCGGCACTTCCCGCAGCAGAGCGTTAGCAAATTCTGGGTGGCAATCACCGCCTTCGCGGCGGTCGACGCCGGAACGTTGCGCCTCGACCAGCCGGTCACGATCCGGCGCCAGGACCTCACCCTCTTCCACCAGCCGATCGCGGCGCAGGTCGGGCCGAACGGCTATACGACCACGCTCGACAATTTACTCTTCCGCGCGATCACCCAGAGCGACAACACCTGCAACGACGCCGTGCTGCGCGCCACCGGCGGGCCGCGGGCAGTGCGCCAGACGCTGGCGCGGCTCAACCTTGAAGGCGTCCGCTTCGGGCCGGGCGAGCGGCTGATGCAGAGCCAGATCGCCGGACTGCAGTGGCAGCCGAGCTATTCGGTCGGCCGCGCCTTCTACCAGGCGCGCGCCGACGTGCCGGCGGCGCGGCGGCGCTCCGCGTTCGAAAGCTATATCGAGGACCCGATCGACGGCGCGACGCCGGAGGGCATCGTCGAGGGCTTGAGTCGGCTGCGTCGCGGCGAGCTTCTGTCGCGTTCTTCCACCGAGCGGCTGCTTGCGATCATGTCGCAGACCCGCACCGGACGGCAGCGGCTGACCGGCGGCCTCGCGCCGGGCTGGCGGATCGCGCACAAGACCGGCACCGGCCAGGTGCTCGGCGCGACCCAGGCGGGCTATAACGACATCGGCATCCTGACCTCGCCCGAGGGCCGCCATTATGCGGTGGCGGTGATGATCGGCCGGACCAGCGCGCCGGTCCCGGAGCGGATGCAGTTGATGCAGAACGTGACCCGCGCCGTGATCGCCTATGACGAGACGGCGGGAAGCCGGGGCGGCAGCAGCTACAGCCGCCGCTAGCCGCCGCCAGCCCGCCTGCCTAAGGTGAGGCGATGGCGCGGCCGCAATCTCCCGATTACGACAAGCGCCGCGAGACGATCCTCGCGGCCGCCGCGCATCTCTTCGCCCGGCGCGGCTTCCAGGGCGCCTCAGTAGCCGACCTCGCCAAGGCGTGCAGGACCTCCAAGTCGCTGATCTACCATTACTTCCCGTCCAAGGACGACATCCTCTACGCGACCATGGCGACGCATCTCGACGCGCTGGTCGAGGCAGCCGAGCGGGCGACTCAGAGCGGCTCGGCCAAGGTGAAATTGCGGGCGCTTACCCTCGCCTTCATGCGGCTCTATGTCGGCGCCGAGGACAGCCACAAGGTGCTGCTGAACGAACTCGACAATCTGCCGCCGGCGCGGCGGACCGAGGTGGTCGCCAAGCAGCGCCGGATCATCGCCACGGTGGAAAGGCTCGTGCGTGAGCTGCGGCCGGACCGGCCGGCGCTGCCGCTCGCCATGCTCTTCTTCGGGATGATCAACTGGACCCACACCTGGTTCCGGCCCCGGGGGGCGCTCGACGCCGACGAGCTGGCGGAGATGGCGGTCGACGTGATGCTGAACGGCGTTCAGGCGTCGTAGTCGAGCTCGACGCCTTCGCCTTTGGGCACAGACTGGCAGGTCAGGACGTACCCCGCCGCCACCTCCTCGTCTGTCAGGCCGGAGCGCGCCGCCATCTCGACCTCGCCCGAAACGACGCGGGCTCGGCAGGTGGCGCAGACCCCGGCCTTGCAGGCAAAAGGCGCCGGCAGCCCCGCCTCGCGCGCCGAATCGAGGATGTTGCCGGCTGCCGCGTCGAACGGCACCCGGCGCTTGCGACCGTCCAAGGTGACCAGCATCGACAGGCCGGCCGCGTCGCGCGACATCTCCTGGAGCTGCGCCGCCATCGCTTCGGCGGGGCGGTCGGCGGTGAAGCGCTCCAGGTGGATCTTGTCCTTGTCGACACCGCGGGCGAGCAAAGCCTCCTCGGCGGCGTCCATCATCGGCCCGGGGCCGCAGATGAAGAAAGCGGCGACTTCGTCGGGCTCGACCAGCGTCTCCAATATCTCGTCGCATTTGGCGTGATCGAGCATGCCGTTGAACAGCTCGAACTCCTCGGCCTCTTCGGCAAGGAAATGATGGACTTGCAGCCGGTCCATGAACCGGTTCTTGAGCCCGGCAAGCGCCTCCAGGAAGATGATCGAGCTGCTGTCGCGATTGCCGTAGAAGAGCGTGAAACGGCTTTGAGGCTCGGTCAGCAGGGCGGTCTTGAGCAGCGAAATGACCGGCGTGATCCCCGAGCCGCCGGCGAAGCCGACATAGTGGTTCGCGGCGTGGGGCGCGAAATCCCAAGTGAAGCTGCCGTGCGGCGGCATCACTTCGATGGCCATACCCGCCTTTAGGTTGTCATTCGCCCAGTTGGAAAAGAGGCCGCCCGCGATGCGCTTCACGGTGACCATCACCTGCCCGTCCTGCGGTGCGACGCAGAGCGAGTAATTGCGCCGCACCTCTTCGCCTGAAATCTCGGCTTTCAGCGTCAAATGCTGGCCGGGCGTGAATTTAAAGGTCTCGCGAAGCTCCTCGGGCATGGCGAAGCGGATCGAGCGCGCCTCGTTCGTCTCATCCACCACCTCGGCGACCGTCAGGGTATGAAATGAGACGCTCATCAGTGGCACTTGAACCGGTCGAACGGCTCGAGGCAGGCGCGGCAGCGCCACTGCGCCTTGCACGGGGTCGAGCCGAAGCGGCTGACCTCTTCCGTGTCGGTCGAGCCGCATTGCGGGCAGGTCGCGGCGCTGGCCGAGCTCGGCGGGGCGATGCCGTAGGCGTGCAGCTTCGCCTTGCCGCCTTCGGTGATCCAGTCGGTGGTCCAGGGCGGCGAGAGCGTGGTCTCGATCGCGACATCGCGAAAGCCGGCCGCGTCGAGCGCGGCACGGATGTCGCGCTCGATCACCTGCGTGGCCGGGCAGCCGGTATAGGTGGGGGTAATCACCACCCGGTCCGGCCGGACCGCGCGGACGATCCCGAGATCGACGACCGAGACGGCTGGGATTTCGGGATCGGGCACAGATTCGAGCACCTGCCACAGCGCATCGGTGGAGAGGGTCGTCACCATGTCGCGTCCGGATAGGTGCGGGGCAGGAATTGCATCACCGCGAGAATGTGGCCGAGATGCTCGCTGTGATGGCCGCGGCGGCCGCCGAGGATCGGGCGCTGGTCGGCGGGCGGCTCCAGCGTCGCTTCGGCCAGAACGCTGCGGACCCGGCGGTCGTAATCCTCGCGGAAAAGGGTCACGTCGGCGCCGATGCCGGAGCGCACGGCCTCGGCCGCGATTTCGTCCATCTCGAACAGCTCGGGGATGAAGCGCCAGTTCCAGTCGAGTCCGTCGGCCATGCGCCGCCGGCTCTCCTCGGTGCCGTCGCCGAGGCGTATCACCCATTCGGCGGCGAGCTCGGCATGGTAGCGCACCTCCTTCACCGCCTTGGCGGCGACCTCGGCGATGCGCGGCTCGCTGGAGCCCGTGAGGTGGCCGAAGAGCATCTCCTGCCAGGTCGAGAAGAGGAATTGCCGCGCCATGGTCTGGGCGAAATCGCCGTTGGGCTGCTCGACCAGCCAGCAATTGCGGAAATCGAGCACGTCGCGATGGAAAGCGAGCGCGTCGCCGTCGCGGCCCTTCCCTTCCCCTTCACCCGCGGCGTTCAGGAAATGCGTCGCCTGGCCGATCAGATCGAGGCCCATATTGGCGAGGCTCAAATCGACCTCGACGCTCGGCGCATGGCCGCACCAATCGCCGAGCCGCTGGCCGAGGATCAGGCTGTCGTCGCCGAGCCGCAGCAGGGTTTCGAAGAGGACCGAATCGGCCGCGACCGTCGCCATCAGATGTGCTTCACGTCGTCCGGGATGTTGTAGAAGGTCGGGTGCCGATAGATCTTGTCCTCGGCGGGCGCGAACATCGACGCGTCGTCGGAGGGGTCGGAGGCGGTGATCTCCGCCGAGGGCACGACCCAGAGGCTGACGCCCTCCATCCGCCGCGTGTAGGTGTCGCGGGCGTGGCGTAGCGCGATCTCCGAGTCGGGCGCGTGCACGCTGCCGACATGGCGATGCGCCATCCCGCCCTTGGCGCGGACGAACACCTCCCAGAGCGGCCAGTCCTTGCTCATGCCGCTTCCGCCTTGCGGGCGTGCTTCTCCGCATAGGCCGCCGCGGCCTCGCGGACCCAGGCGTTCTGCTCCCAGGCGTCGCGGCGGGCCTTCATCCGCTCTTTGGCGACCGGGCCCTCGCCCTTCACCACGGCGTAGAATTCGTCCCAGTCGACCTCGCCAAAATCGTAGCCGCCCTTCGCCTCGTTCCACCTGAGGTCGGGGTCCGGCACGGTCAGCCCGAGCGCGTCGGCCTGCGGCACGGTAATGTCGACGAACTTCTGGCGGAGCTCGTCATTGGTGTCGCGCTTGATCCGCCAGCGCATCGACTGGGCGGTGTTGGGCGAATTGTCG
>NZ_JBQTJC010000057.1:0-4355 GCF_052387495.1 Sphingosinicella sp.
GGCGATCTTACGTCCGGCGGCACTGTCCTCGATCAGAGACGCGAGCCGCTTCGCGCGAGTCTCCGGCCGCTTCGCGCTGGTCACCCAATGGAGCACGACCTTGCGGTAGCCCGGCGGCCGGTTCTCCCAATCGGCCCAGGCGGCTTTGTTGTGCCTGAACTCGGCCGTCTCGGTCTCGGTCAGCTCCTTGAGCTGATTCTCATAGGCGTAGACGCCGGTCTTGCCCTTATTCTCCTCATAGGCCCGAACGCCCGCCGGGGTCATTTGACCCACCTTGGTCAGCGCGTCGTAGCGGGCGACGTTGACCTTCGACCAGATGCTGCCCTTGCGCCGCGGCGTGAAGCGGATCGTATAGGCCTCGTCGCCCAGCGACCGTCTGACCCCGTCGATCCAGCCGAAGCACAAAGCCTGGTCGCGCGCTTGCGGCCAGTCGATCGATGGCCTGCCCGTGCCCTTCTTCCAGAAGCCGACGAGCAGTTCGGGCGCGCGCATGGTGCGCCGCCAACCAGCGGCGGAAGTCCGCCCCGGTCGCGAAGTAGGTGGGTTCCGTCACGAACGCGGCCTACCCCAAAACGTCGTCCCGGCGAAGGCCGGGATCCCGGGACAAGAAGTTACTCCGGACTCCACGAGACCCCGGCCTTCAGCCTTCGGCTGAAGTTTACCCTGAGCGCCTGGCTTGCAGGTAGTCGAAGGGCCGGGGTGACGAGGATTTATTCCGCCGGCTACGGCTTGAGCTTGCCGGCCTTTCGCTTCTCCGCGAGTTTCGACCGCCAGCCGCGGCTGCGCAGCCACATGACGATGCCGGTGATCGCGAGCAGGGCCGGAATGATGCCGCCGACGAAGATGACGATCTGCCAGCCCAGGCCCATCCCGGTGCCGTCGTGCCAGCGCCGCATCGTCCGCGCGGTCGTCTCGGGACGCGGCGGGCGGGGCGGCGTGACCTCGCCGCTCGCGTCGGCGATCTCGACCTCGGCCGGGCCGCCCGCGCGCGCGAAGGCGATCTTCCATTCCGGCGCCTGATCGGTCGGCCAGGTGATCGTGACGAGCTCGCCAGTCGCGTGCGGCCGGGCGGCGGCGAGCGCGGCCTCCGGCATCATCGCCGTCCGCGCGAGCGGCCGCGGGGTCGCGCGCCGCGCCCCGCCGCCCTTTGGCGCCGGCCGGGTCGCCTCGAACTGGCTGAACACGCTCGGGAAGGAGATCCAGAAGCCGGTGAAGCTCAGCATCGCCAGCGGGACCATGATCCAGAAGCCCATCTGGTGATGCAGATTGGCGTTGGTGGAATTCTGCCTTTTCCAGCGAAAGCCCCGCCGCACGCTTCCGGTCACCGGCCACCACAGCCAGATGCCGGTCAGGCAGGAGACGAACATGAAGACGCCGACCCAGCCGACGATCGTCCGCCCCCAGCCGGGCACCATCAGGCTGCCGTGGAGGACATGGAGCACGCGTACGCCGCCCGCATCGCTCGACGCGGTATCGAGCACGCGCGCGTCGGCGGGATCGAGCCAGACATTGGTGCGAAGCGGTCGACCTCCGCCCTCGCGCGGCGACTGCATCGCCGAGACCATCACCGGCCCCGCGCCGCCTTCGGGATAGCGGATGCTAGCGACCTGCTCGCCGGGGGCGAGCGCCGCCTGCGCCGCCGCGGCATAGGCCGAGGCCGGGAGCGCCGCCTCGCCGCTCTTGACCGCGTAGCGCTGCGGGTTGAGCGTCTCGTCGAGCCAGTCGTGCCAGACCAGGGCCGATCCGGTCAGCGAGATCGGGATGATCAGCACCGCGAGCAGCAGCCCGACCCATTTGTGCACCGAAAACCAGATGCCGCGCAGGCGCATCACCGTCGATTGAGCCACTCACGTCCCCTCAAAGCCGTTTCGCCGCACCTTAAAGGTCTATTGAGAATGGATTGCAACAGAGAGCTTGTATCAAATCGTCGCCGGGGCTCGCCCGAATGCGGACCGCGCCCGCGATGCACGCGATGATTGCTATTGCGAGTAATTCGCATCCTCACTATGCCCGGGCAAAAGCTGACAAGGGGCATCCGATGACTTTCCGTTCCGTTTCCCTCGCCGCGCTCGGCTGCGCGCTCGCCACCCCCGCCTTCGCCGCGGAGGACGGGGCGTCCGGCGCGGTCGCGGCCGAAGACGCGGAGCTTCAGGGCGCGAGCTCGGGCGGGGTCATCGTCGTCACCGGCACGCGCGACGGCTACGGCGCCGATTCGACCCGCACGGCGACGCGTACCGACACGCCCCTGGTCGACGTGCCCCAGGCGGTCAGCGTCGTCACCGAACGCCAGATCGAGGATCAGGCGATGCGCTCGATCGCCGACGTGCTTCGCGCGGTTCCCGGGACGATGATCGGCCAGGGCGAGGGCCATCGCGACCAGGTCACGATCCGCGGCAACAACTCGACCGCCGACTTCTTTGTCGACGGCCTACGCGACGACATCCAATATTACCGACCGCTCTACAATCTCCAGCGCGTCGAGGTCTTGCGCGGCCCGAACGCGATGATCTTCGGGCGCGGCGGCGGCGGCGGCGTCATCAACCGCATCACCAAGGTCCCGCTGTTCGAGAGCCGAATCGGCGCCAGCGCCTCGGTCGACACGTTCGGCGCGTGGCATGTCGATGCCGATCTCAACCAGCCGCTCTCCGCCCAGGTCGCCGCGCGCTTCAACGCCGTCTACGAGGAGTTCGCCAACCATCGCGACCAATATGACGGGCGGCTGATCGCCGCCAACCCGACGCTCCGCTTCCTCCCCGGTCCGGATACGGGGATCAACCTGTCCTACGAATATGTCGACGACGAGCGCGTCGTCGACCGGGGCATTCCCTCCGAGAACGGGCGGCCGCTGAGCGGTTTTCGCGACACGTTCTTCGGCGCGCGCGGCGATAACGAGCTCGGCTTCGAAGGACATATTCTGCGCGGCACGCTCGAGCATCGCTTCACGCCCGCGCTCACCCTGGTAAGCCGGCTGCTCTATGCGGACTATGACAAATTCTATCGCAACGCCTTCGCCGCCAGCGCCGTGCGGCCGGGCGGCGGCGGGCGCGTCGTCGACGTCGAGGCCTATTTCGATTCCTTCCAACGCGAGAATCTGTTCAGCCAGAACGACCTCGTCTGGGAGGTGACCACAGGAGCGCTCAACCACACCCTGCTCGCCGGCTTCGAATATGGCCGGCAGGAAACCGGCAACCAGCGGCTCAACGGCTTCTTCGATTCGGGCGTGCCGACGACCTCGGGCGGGCGCCGCACCACGGTTGGGTTGGCCGATCCGATCGTGATCCCGCCGATCACCTTCAGGCCCGGCACCGGTCAGCGCTCCACCGAGAGCGAGGCCGACATCCTCGCTTTCTACCTGCAAGACCAGATCGAGATCGGGCCGTTCGAGATCGTGGCCGGCCTTCGCTACGACCGCTTCGACCTCGAGGTCGCCGATCTCATCAGCGGCGCCGCGACCGCGCGGACCGACAATCTCTGGTCGCCGCGACTGGGGCTCGTCTTCCATCCGGTCGATCAGGTCTCGCTCTACGCGAGCTTCAGCCGCTCCTATCTCCCCCAGTCCGGAGACCAGTTCAATTCGCTCGACGTCACCGGCGCCAACCTGGCGCCGGAGCGCTTCGACAATTACGAGGTCGGCGCCAAATGGGAGCCACGCGCCGGCCTGCTGTTCTCCGCCGCCGTCTACCAGCTCGACCGCACCAACACCCGCGCCCCCGGCCCGAACCCGGGCCAAATCGTGGTCACCGGCGAGCAGCGCAGCCAGGGGCTCGAGCTGGAGGTTTCCGGCCAGCTCCGTCCGAACTGGCAACTGAGCTTCGGCTATGCGCTGCAGGACGCGGAGATCCGCCGCACCACTTCGGCCGCACCGGCCGGCCGAGAGATTGCCCAAGTGCCGCGCCACCAGCTCGGACTGTGGTCGCGCTACGATCTCTCGCCGCGCTTCGGCTTCGGCCTCGGCCTCCACCACCAGTCGCGCAGCTTCGCCTCGATCAGCAATGCCGTCGAGCTGCCCGCTTACACGCGGGTCGACGCCGCCGTCTTCTTCCGCCTGGCGGAGGGCGTCGAGGCGCAGGTCAACGTCCAGAACGTGCTCGACGAGACCTATTTCCCGACCGCCCACAACGACAACAACATCACCACCGGGGCCCCGATCGGCGCGCGCGGCACGCTGCGCGTGCGATTCTAAAAAGGGCAGCGCGCCCTATTGCAATTCATTCGCATTAGTGACAGTAAGCGGAGGAACGGCTCGCAAGAGCCGCTCAGTGGACGACTCTCCCCATTTGCTCGTTCACTGGCGCCGGCGGGACAGCAGCCGTCACCCCGGCGCCGCGCGTTTAAGGAGGTGGGGAGGAACACGC
>NZ_JBQTJC010000058.1:0-6028 GCF_052387495.1 Sphingosinicella sp.
CGGTCGGGAGGTTGAAGAGCAGCTCCAGCGCCGAGGCCTCGTTCGGCTCGGCGCCATATTCGGTGCGGATGCCCGCCTCAAGCGCGTCGCGCGCCTCGCCGGGCCGAAGCCCGTGCCGATCGAGATAGTCGCGCACCGACAAAGCGTCGATTTCGCGCGCGACCGTTTCGTAATCGGCATCGAGCCGATCGGAATCGGCGGTGATCCGCGCCGCGATGCCGCGCAGCGCCCGGGCCAGCTCGGCCTCGCTTACCTCGCGGCCGTTGCGGCCGATCTGGATCTCGTGGAACGGCCCGAAGGCGCGCCGGTCGACCAGCCGGAGGCCGAAACGCCGAACGAGGCGCAGCATGTCCGCCTGATCGGTGTTGATCAGCTGCGCGCCCTCGTCGAAGGCGAATTCGGGCGCGAACACGCCGCGCACGCTGCGCGTCCGCCCGCCCGGGGCGGCCCGTGCCTCGTAGAGCATCGCCGGCATCCCGCGCGCGGCCAAAGTGTCGAGCGCGGAGAGACCGGCCAGCCCGCCGCCGACGATGACGATCCGAGGATGCGCCTGGGCGAAAGCGGGGAAGCGCGGCAGTGTCGCCGCCGCAAGACCGCCGCCAAGGGCAGCGAGCACGCGCCGCCGGCTGATTCCGTCGCCGCCGAGCCGCGCCGGGCGCTCGCCGTCCGCGGCGAGGTTCATCGCCCGCGCTTGTTCCAGCGCCCGCCAGATCCCCGCGCCCGTCCGCATGCCACGCCCCCTCGCCGCCAACCGGCGTGAGCCTAAGCCTGAAGGTGGTTGCTAGTCGAGCGAGAGTTCGCGCTGTTCCGGATCGAAGCGCCGCCAGCCGCCGGGGCCGAGCCGCTCGAGCGGGCGGAAGCGCGATTTGTAGGTCATTCGCTTCGCCTCCTCGACCCAATAGCCGAGATAGACATAGGGCAGGCCGGCATTCCCCGCCCGCACGATATGATCGAGGATGATGTAGGTGCCGAGGCCGGAGCGGCGCTCGTCGTCGGGCTCGAAGAAGGAGTAGATCATCGACAGGCCGTCGGCCTGCTGGTCGGTCAGGCAGGCGCCGACGAGGCGGCCGGGCGTGCCGTTCTTCGACGGCTCGCGATATTCGACGATATAGGTCTTGACCGGGCTCTGCTCGACCATGTCGGAGAAATCATGCTCGTCCATGTCGACCATGCCCCCCTCGGGATGGCGGATGTGGAGATAGCGGCGGAGCAGCTCATATTGCTCCTCGGTCGCCCAGGGCTTGCAGGCGGTGACTTCGAGATCGGCGTTGCGTTTGAGCACGCGCTTCTGCGTGGCGCTGGGCTGGAACTCGGAGGCGATGACGCGGACCGAGATGCAGGCGGCGCAATCCAGGCAGGAGGGCCGGTAGGCGACGTTCTGGCTGCGGCGGAAGCCGATCCGCCCGAGCGCATCGTTCAATTCGCTCGCATGGGGCCCGGCCAGCTCGGTGAACACCTTCCGCTCGGTCTTGCCCGCGAGATAGGGGCACGGCGCCGGCGTGGTCACGAAGAAGCGGGGAAAGCGGAAGGGTGCGCTCAAGCGACTCCACCGGATTGAAGGGTTGACCCCGGCTTTATGAGCCTCGCGCCGGGGCTTGTGAAGGGCGCGGCGGGCGTCCGGAGCGCGTTAACTGTGGGCCGTTTCAGCGTGGGACGGCGACGGCCCAAGTCCTGACACCCCTCTCCCTCTGGCGCGGCGCGCGATCATCACCTATCGCACCCTCCCATGGCACGGATCGCCTTCCTCGGCCTCGGCGTGATGGGCGCGCCGATGGCGCGGCACCTCGCGGCGCGAGGCCACGATCTGACCGTCCACAATCGCAGCCCGGCCAAGGCCGAGGCCTGGGTCGCGGCCCATGGCGGCAAGAAGGCCGGGTCCGCCGAAGAGGCCGCGAACGGAGCCGAGGCTGTCATCGCCTGCGTCGGCAACGACCGCGACGTCGAGGAGGTCGCGGGCGCCGCCTTTGAGGCGATGACGCCGGGCGCCTTGTTCATCGATCACACCACCGTCTCGGCCCGACTCGCGCGGCAACTCGCCGGGGAAGCGGAAGGACGCGGCCTCCATTTCGTCGATGCGCCGGTCTCGGGCGGGCAGGCGAGCGCCGAGAGCGGCAAGCTCGCGGCGATGTGCGGCGGCTCGGACGATGCGGTCGCGGCGGCGACGCCGTTCATGCAAGCCTACGCCGCGCGGATCGTCCATGTCGGGCCCGCCGGCCACGGCCAGCTCACCAAGATGGTCAACCAGATCTGCATCGCGGGCGTGGTGCAGGGCCTGTCCGAAGCGGTGCACTTCACCCACCGCGCCGGGCTCGACGCGAACAAGGTGCTCGACGCGATCTCCGCCGGGGCGGCGATGAGCTGGCAGATGGTCAACCGCTGGCCGACCATGGACAAAGGCGAATTCGATTTCGGTTTCGCGGTCGACTGGATGCGCAAGGATCTCGGCCTGACGCTGGACGAGGCGCGCGCCAATGGCGCCCGGCTGCCGCTGACCGCCCTGGTCGACCAATATTATGCCGACCTCCAGGCGCTGGGCGCCGGGCGGCAGGATACCTCTTCCCTGCTCCGGAGGTTCGAACCTTGAAGCGTCTGCTTATCCTGCTCGCCGCCATTCTCTTCGCCGCCCCGGCGCTCGCCGACCAGCTCGTCGACAATGTCAACGGCTACACCCTGCGCGACGGCCGGCTGGTCCGTTTCCACGCGATTTGGATCGGCGACGAGGGGCGGGTGATACAATTATCCTCGCGCGGCGCCCGGACGCCGCGCACCCGCTATCTGATCGACGGGCGCGGCCGCACCCTGCTCCCCGGCCTGATTGACGCGCACGGCCATGTCATGGGCCTGGGGCTGAGCGCGCTCAGCCTCGACCTGTCCGACACCAATTCGCTCGAAGAGGCGCAGCGCCGGATCGCGGAATATGCCGCCGCCAACCCGACCCCGCGCTGGATCGTCGGGCGGGGCTGGAATCAGGAGCGCTGGGGCCTGGGCCGCTTCCCGACCGCCGCCGATCTCGACGCGGTCGTTCCCGGCCGGCCCATCTGGCTGGAGCGAGTCGATGGCCATGCCGGCTGGGCGAACAGCGCCGCGATGCGCGAAGCGGAGATCACCGCCCAGACCCAAAGTCCGAGCGGCGGCCGGATCGAGCGGACCGGGCGCAATCCCAACGGCATCTTCGTCGACGCCGCCATGCCGCTGGTCGAGCGCGTCATCCCGCCGCCGCTTCCGGTCCAGCGCGACCGGGCGCTCGCCCGCGCGCAGGAGATCTTGCTCTCCAACGGCCTCACCGCGGTCGCCGACATGGGAACGAGCGCCGAGGATTGGGCGGTGATGCGCCGCGCCGGCGACGCGGGGCGGCTCAACGTTCGCATCCTCTCCTACGCCTCGGGAATCGAGAACCTCCTCGCTGTGGCCGGGACCCAGCCGACCCCGTGGCTCTACGAGGGACGCCTGCGCATGGTGGGCGTGAAGCTCTATCTCGACGGCGCCCTGGGCTCGCGCGGCGCCTGGCTCAAGCAGCCCTATCGCGACGCGCCGGGCCAGCGCGGCCTGCCGCTCGTCACCGACACGGTGCTCAAGAACCTGATGAGCCGGGCGGCGATGGACAATTTCCAGGTTGCGGTCCACGCGATCGGCGATCAGGCCAACGCGCTGCTGCTCGACGCGATCGACGAGCTCGCCGAGACCTATACCGGCGACCGGCGCTGGCGGATCGAGCATGCCCAGATCGTCGATCCCGCCGACCTGCCGCGCTTCGCCCGCCACGGCACGATCGCCTCGATGCAGCCGGTCCACCAGACCAGCGACCGGCTGATGGCCGAGGCGCGGATGGGGCTGGAGCGGCTGGGCGGCGCCTATGCCTGGCGGAGCATGATCGCGAACGGCGTCCCGCTCGCCTTCGGCTCCGATTTTCCGGTCGAGAGCCCGAACCCGTTCCACGGCCTCGCCGCCGCGATCAGCCGGGAGGACGCGCAAGGACAGCCGCCGGGCGGCTGGCTCCCCGAGCAAAGGCTGAACATGATCCAGGCCTTCGACGCCTTCACCCGGGGCGCCGCTTATGCGGGCTTCGCCGAAAGCCAGATCGGGACGCTCGAGCCGGGCCGCTATGCCGATTTCATCCTGGTCGACCGCGACATCTTCGCGACCGAGGACCAGCGGGAAATCCGCGAGACGCGCGTGCTGGAGACCTATGTCGGCGGGCAAAAGGTGTGGGAGGCCGGGAGCGCACCTAGCTCCCGAGCCGAGTGAGCCGACCGACGGTCAGGATCTGCGGCAGGATCTCGGCCTCGCGGCCGGGCGCATAATAGAGGTAGAGCGGCACGCCCGAGCGGCCGTGGCGGGCGAGGAAGCGGCCGATCGCCTCGTCGCCGCGGGTCCAATCGCCGACCAGCACGCGCATGCCGCGCGCGCGGAAGGCCTCGACCACCTCGTCCTGATCGAGCACGGCGCGCTCGTTGACCTTGCAGGTGAGGCACCAGTCGGCGGTGAAATAGACGAACACCGGCCCTTCGGCGCGAAGCTGCGCCAGCCGCGCCTCGGAGAAAGGCTCGGCGCCGAGCGCGTTCGGCGCCAGCGCCGCCGCGGCGTCGGCGACGCGGACGAAGGGCAGCGGCGCCGCGACCGCGACGACGATCATCGCCAACGCCGGCCACAGGCTGCGCCCACTTTGCCGCCGCCCGAGCCACCACAGGCCGAGGCCGAGCAGCAGCGCCGCACCAAGGCCGAGCGCCATGCCGTCCACCCCGGCCTGGCGGCCGAGGATCCAGGCGAGGCCGAGAGCGGTCAGGAACATCGGCACCGAGAGAATGCGCTGGAAGCGCTCCATCCAGGCGCCGGGCTTCGGCAGAAGCCGCCGCAGCGCGGGGACAAAGCCGAGCAACAGGAAGGGCAAGGCGAGGCCGAGGCCGAGGCCGGCGAACACCGCGAGCGCGCCCCAGGTCGGCAGGACCAGGGCCGCCCCGAGCGCGAAGCCGAGGAACGGGCCGGTGCAGGGCGTCGCGACGAAGGCGGCGAGCGCGCCGGTGGCGAAGGCGCCCCGAGTCCCGCCCCCTTTGGCGAGCACGGGAAGCTGAAACAGGCCGGCGAGGTTGAGCGCGATCGTGGTGATCAGCAACAGCAGCAGCACGATCACGCGCGGGTCCTGGAGCTGGAAGGCCCAGCCCACCGCCGCCCCGCCCGCGCGCACGGCGAGCAGCGCCCCGCCGAGCGCGACGCAGGTCAGCACGACGCCCGCCGCATAGCTCAATGCCTCTCGCCGCGCCCCGGCCTCGGTTTCGCCCGCGCGGGCGAGGCTCAGCGCCTTGAGGCTGAGGATCGGGAAGACGCAGGGCATGACATTGAGGATCAGCCCGCCGAGCAGCGCGCCGAGCTAGGCGAGCAGGATCGACGCCCCCTCCCCCGGCGGCGTGGAGCCGGGCACCGGATCCGACACCGGCACGGGCGCTCCCGCCGCCGGCACTTCGCCCGGCCGCGCGGTGAGCGCGAGGCCGATGCCGGGCGAGACCTCGAGCACACCCTCGAGCGCCGCGAGCCCGCCCGCGGCCGGCCCGGCGCCCATCTCGACGATCAGATTGGCGCCATTGCGTAAGATGCTCTGCGGCTGCGAATGCGCCACTGCATCGGTCGTCGCCGGGAAGAAATAGGGATCGGCGAGCGCCGCGCCCTCCGGGAAGGGAATGGCGAGGCGAAGGCGTCCGCCGCTCACCGCGAACCGTCCGCTCTCGGCCAGCGGACGCGGCAGCGCCTGGCGCCAGCCGGCAAAGGCCGAATTGGGCGCGCCGGACGCACCAGTGCGCAGCTCGATCGAGACGTTCGCGGTCTCGGGCACGCACAATTCGGTCGTGCAGACCAGATAATCGAGCCGCGCGTCGACCGGCACCGACACGCCCGGCTCCGCCGTCTCGGGCACGCGCAAGGTCACGAGCAGCGCGTAATCGCGCTCGTAGACATAGTTCATCAGCCCCATGACGAGCAGCCGGTCCGGCACCGGATAGTGGAGCGGCCCGGCCTGCCAGCCCTGCGGCAGGCGCCA
>NZ_JBQTJC010000059.1:0-2999 GCF_052387495.1 Sphingosinicella sp.
GGAGGTGTCTGTCCCGCGACCGGGGCGTGAGCCCTGTCCCCGGCCCACGGCCGGGGTCCAGTCCGAAACAAGGACGGGCGCGAAAGCGCCGCCGGGGCCCCGGCCTTCGCCGGGGAACGGGAAAGGAGCTCCCCAAATTCCGCGAGCCGCAAAAGGCGACGCTTGTCGATCACGTTCCGTCAGGAGCGGGCTGGCTCCACGAGATGAAATATGACGGCTATCGCTGCCTGCTCGCCCTGGGCGGCGGCGAGGTGAAAATCTACACTCGCACCGGACTCGACTGGACCGACAAATTCCCCGAAATCGCCGAGGCCGCGACGGAGCTGGGCATCGGCTCCGCCCTGCTCGACGGCGAGATCGTCATGCTCGACGAAAAAGGCAATACCGGCTTCTCCGCCCTCCAGCAGGCGATCGGCGAGGGCGGTCGCGGCCTCACCCTGTTCCTGTTCGACGCGCTCGAGATCGACGGCGAGGAGTTGACGAAGCTGCCCAATGTCGAGCGCAAAACCCGGCTCGCCGCGGCGCTCGGGCCGGGAGCGCCGCCCTTCATTCTCTATGCCGACCATATCGTCGGCAAGGGCGAGCAGCTCTACGACGCGATGTGCGCGGCCGGGCAGGAAGGGATCATCTCGAAGAAGGCGGAAGCGCCCTACCGCAGCGGCCGGACCAAGGCCTGGCTCAAGATCAAATGCACCAACCGACAGGAGCTGGTGATCGTCGGCTGGCAGCCGAGCGACAAGAAGGGCCGCGCCTTCCGCTCGTTGCTGCTTGCCCTCAACGAGGGGGGCAAGCTGCACTACGCCGGGAAGGTCGGCACCGGCTTTTCGATGCAGACGCAGCAGGATTTGCGCGTGAAGCTCGACAAGCTCGCGGTGAAGACGCCGCCGGTCGAGGTGCCCCGCGCCGAGTCGCGCGGCGCGCACTGGGTGAAACCGAAGCTGGTCGCCGAGATCGCCTTCGCCGAGTTCACCTCGGACGGCGTCGTCCGCCACGCCAGCTTCCTCGGCCTGCGCGGCGACAAGCCGGCCAAGGACGTGATACGCGAGACGCCCGAGGAGGCGCCGGACGTGGCCGACGACGACGTCAAGATCACCAATCCCGGCCGGGTCATCTTCCCCGACGCGAAGGTGACCAAGGGCCAGCTCGCCGATTATTACCGCGCGGTCGGGCCGGTGATGCTGCCCTGGGTCGGCCATCGCACCGTCAGCCTCGTCCGCTGCCCGCAGGGGCGCGCGAAGAAATGCTTCTTCCAGAAGCATGACAGCGGCAGCTTCGGCGCGCACGTCCTGCACGTTCCGATCGAGGAGAAGAAAGGCGACGTCCAGGACTATCTCTATGTCGATACGATCGCCGGGCTGATCGCGTGCGTGCAGATGGGGACGATCGAGTTTCACGGCTGGGGCTCGAAAGTCGGCTCGGTCGAGAAGCCCGACCGGATTGTCTTCGATCTCGATCCCGACGAGGGGCTCGATTTCGCCAAGGTAAAGAAGGCGGCGCACGATTTGCGGCGCCACCTCGCCGATATCGGCCTCACCACCTTCCCGATGCTGACCGGCGGCAAGGGCGTCCATGTCGTCGTGCCGCTGACGCCGGAGGCGGAATGGCCTCAAGTCAAGGATTTCGCCCAGCGCTTCGCGATGGCGCTCGCCGAGGCCGAGCCCGGCCGCTTCACCGCCGCCCTCTCCAAGGCGAAGCGCGAGGGACGGATCTTCATCGACTATTTGCGCAACCAGCGCGGCGCGACCGCGATCATGCCCTATTCGGCGCGCGCCCGCGCCGGCGCGCCGGTGGCGGCGCCGGTCAACTGGGACGAATTGGACGGCTTCGACGGCGGCGGCCGCTTCACCGTCAAGGACGCCGATTTGCTGCTCGAACGCGCCGCGAGCCGCGCGCTCCAGGGCTGGGGCGAAGCCGACCAGGTGCTGCCGGACGTCTAGGCCCTCAGCCCCATCGCATATTGCTGGGGCGGCTGGCCGAAATGCTTGCGGAAGGCGTGGCCGAGCGCGACCGCATCCGAATAGCCGGTCGCTTCCGCCGCTTGCGCCACCGAGCCCTCGCCCGCGGCGAGGAAGCGCGCCGCCCGCTCGAGCCTGAGCGCCCGGTGATAGGCGATCGGCGCCTGGCCGAAGGCGAGCTTGAAATAGCGGGCGAGGTGGAATTGCGAGAGCCGCGCGATCGTCGCGAGCTCGGCCAGCGCGACGCCGCGATCGAGATGATCGTGGAGATGGGCGCGGGCGCGGTCGAGCCGCTGATAGAGATCGCGCCGGGTCGAGGGCTTGGCCGCGGTGAGGCTCGCAATCGCGGTTCGGCTCTCGGCCAGCGGCTCGGCGAGGGCGCGGCCGACGCGGGCGACGATCTCGGGCGCGAGCGCGGCGCCGCTGCGCGGATCGCGCGCGATGCGGGCGCCATAATCCTGCAGCGCGCGGCCCAGGCTGGTCGTCCCGGTCGAAAGCGCGAAGGCGCGTCCCGTCAGAGGCTCCGAAGCGTCCGGCTCGCCGCAGGCGGGCGGCAGCATCAGGCACAGCCCGGTCGTCTCGGTGCGGTTGGTGCCGACGCAATCGGTGCCGGCGTCGAGATAGAGGAACTCGCCGGGCCGCACGCGGATCTCGCGGCCGTCGACGCGGTAGATTTCCTCGCCTTCCAGCACGAGCTTCAGCGACGGGGCGGCGGAGCCGACCAGCGAGCGGCCCGGCGCGAGCCGCGACAACACAACCTTGCCATGCGACAACGGCGCGCGGGGCGCCTCCAGATGCTGCTCCATCAGGCTGAACCCGGCGTACATTATTGCCCTCCCTAACAAGGCAAGGAATATCTAGGCTTTCCAAAGCTGAACGCCACCTTACTCGCTACAGGCGTAGCAGGCGACAAGGAAAAGTTCGCAAGAACGATCAGCTCTTGCGCAGCCCCGATCATCCACCAAGCGCCCGGGCCGCGCTATTCGCGGGTGAAATGAAGCGGATCAGCGAAGCGTTCGACGCGAGCGGCATCTGGCCGGCGGC